>CAZRUR010000016.1:36921-39035 GCA_964603335.1 uncultured Sangeribacter sp.
GTTTATTGTCACACTCCCCTTGCATCAGAATCATATAGTGCCAACGGAGAACATGCTGCCCAACAACGAGGAGACCAAGTCAGAGACTACGATACCCGCTCTTGGCGACGGCAAGGGGAAACCTGTTCTTCTTGTGGTTGACGACAATGAGGAGATGCTTAATTTCATCACTTCCAATTTCATCGGGGAATATGAAGTCGTGACGGCAATCAATGGCAAGGATGCCCTTGACAAGATGAGGAAAGTTGAGGTGTCACTCATCATTTCTGACTGGATGATGCCGGTGATGGACGGTGTGGAATTTCTTAAGGCTGTGAGGGAGAATAAAGACTATAGCCATATCCCATTCGTGATGCTTACCGCGAAGACCGACAATGTATCAAAGATAGAGACCATGCGCAGCGGTGCCGACGCATATGTGGAGAAGCCATTCTCCATAGGATTCCTGAAAGCACGCATAGAGAATCTTCTGGAGATGCGCAAGCGTCTGAGAGAGAAGTATTCTGCGTCACCTCTTGAGCCTATAGATACGATTGCCACTACTCCCCTTGACAATGAGTTGCTCCACAAATTACAGGGCATCATTGAGGAAAACATATCCAATCAGAATTTGAACGTAGACCTATTGGTAGAGAAAATGTGTATTAGCCGAAGCGGACTTTACGCTAAGATCAAGATGCTGGCAGATGTCTCTCCCAATGAACTGATACAAATAACCCGACTCAAGAAGGGAGCCGAGTTATTGAAAACCGGTAATTACCGCGTTAATGAGGTGAGTGAGATGGTTGGGTTCAGCAACACGAGTTATTTCTCGCGTTGCTTCAGCAAGCAGTTCGGCATCAAGCCAACAGAGTTCAAAGGGTAACCCTTATAGAGTAAGGCCACTGGGCGTCGCCCGGATTTTGGGGTCCGTCGATATTGCGCCAGTGTTCTGTGGGGGCACCCATCACCACAAGCCACAGTTTCTCTATTTTCTTGTCCGCAGGAGCGGTGAATGTCGCTTTCCCCTTGTTGGCAGACATCATCTCACCATAGTGTTCCTTCCCGTCGGAGTCTACAGCCACGAGTCCGTAACGCCAGCCAGCCTTATCCTTATTGAGGGTATAGTAACCTTTGCGGCCAGCCTCGCCACGGAAATCAATGGTGACGGTCTTCCCGGTCTCCGGCACGTCGATAGGAATCACATTGAAGCCATAATTCTCAGGAGCATTCGTGGGAGCGACACGTTTCCAGCCGTTGCCAGCATCCTCAAGGTCGGTGTGCCATATGTCGGTGTATTCGCGAGTATTCTCGCGCACACGGTCAATGTCCCAGTTTACAAGGCGGGCATAGTTGTGCCACATCTCGTCGTTGAATTCCTTCTGACTCAAATTGGTGAGGCGCTTATAGGTCATCACCGGGTCTTCCCCTACCTTTCCTTGACGGAACAGTTCGGCAATGAACGGTCTGCCATGTTTCTCACCCCAGAGTTCTATGACATAAGGGGAATGGTAGATGTTGTCAATGTGAAGGTAAGCCTTGTGAGTGAGGTTGCTGAAAGCGTCAAGATGGTAACGCTCGTCGCGCTGCCATTCTGGGTTCACCTGCCAAAGCATCCATTGGGAAGTCATCTCGTAGAAACCGGCGCCACCCCATGCGTCGCCCTCGCCGTCGCATGAAATCTGCAGTTGGAAGCAATGACCGAGTTCGTGGGCAATGCAATTTAGGTTCTTGTCTTGCACTCGGTTTGGAGCAATCCATAGTGCACCAATCTGACCATCGTAGTCACCGCCGTAGGCTGTCCCTTCAAGTGAATAGTCGAGCATAACCATCATCTTGTATTTGTCGGCCTTTGTGCCGGGTTTTACGAAAGCGAGGTCATTGTAAAAGAAATTGTAGAACGTCTGGAGTTTGTCGATAAGGTTAGCGAGATCCACCTTCATGTTGTTGCCCTCAAAGTCGGGCGCAGTTGAGATATTTCCTCCAAAACCCGGGGCCCAGAATATGGCGATGTCGGGAGTGCTTACCATACGATGGTAGCTCCATTTGCTTTCGGGATTATTAGGGTCTTCTTGTCGCAGATCGTTTGGCACATAAATAGCCTTACTGTCTTTCGTGACAACCGGTATGTCGGT
>CAZRUR010000017.1:0-36271 GCA_964603335.1 uncultured Sangeribacter sp.
GAAATCCCCACGAGGCTGCGTCGAAATATCGGCGCAGCTTTTTTCATGCGGAAAAACAGAGGGACGATATGGGTAAAGATTGTGCTCTCGCAATGCACTCAACGAATGCAGATCAAATCCTGTCATCATTGCTTCGTGATTAGATATGCAATAGTAACAAGAAATTCCTGCTTACGCAACATCTTGAGACTGCATTAAGAAATGAATTTGTGTGAAAAACATACAATAAGACAGCTTCCGACTTCATGCCGTGGGCTGGCTGCTTAATTTTGTCAATAGATTACTCTCCATTCGCCCCTTTTATCAGAACCTGACCGTTGGATATATCCTTCGTGTTGCAGTTGTTTTATTGCGCGAGCCACGGTAGCTCGACCAATATCCAGAAGAGAAGCATACTGATCGTAGGTGTAATTTGGATTGGACTTTATCGCCTGATACACTTTTAATGCGGTTCCTTTAAGGGTAATATCACTTACAGTATCATTTACAGTATCATTTACAGTATCATTCTGTTGATACTGTAAAATTCGATTGCGAAGATTGGAGATATGATGGCGAAGCATCACATCTTCAGTTATGGTAGGATCTTCCGCTTCACGGCTGTCAAGGAGTGACTGAATATATTCCCCCTTGTCTTCTTTTGTAACTATAGAAGGGACGAGTCCAAGTTGACGTTGAATCAAATTCATTACCATCCTGGATGTGCGTCCATTGCCATCAACCCAGGGATGAATAGTGACTAACCGGAAATGAGCTTCAAAACTCAGACGGTAACAAGAAGCAATGTCATTCTTGTCAACCTTCGCCATAGCGTCATTCAACCACCTGCAAAAGTTATCTACAGCCATATTTACCTTATTGTAGGATAGATAGCTTCTTCCTCCAATTCCGGCACTGACATTGCATAGCCGGAATTCTCCTTTCGACGAATCAAACTCACCACCTATTGTTGAATAAAGGCTTCCAGTCCGTCTCATCACCATAGCAGAAAGTTTTTGCAGTAGTTTTCGAGTATATGTAAATCCTTTTTCAGCAAGTCTAAAAGCTTGAATGTATGCATCCTTAAGGTCAATATTCATCATCTGCTCTGTCAGGCTTCTCCCTTTTGCCGCAATTCCCTCGTCAAAAAGGAGTTGGTTTTCAACTTCAGTAATAGTAGAGCCTTCAATAGCAGTGGAATGAGTCACAATTGAATATAGGTAAAACTTCTGATAGTCAACCTGCTCCTCAACCCCAGAGGACAAATAATCCCTCATGGTGTCAACAATCTGTATGTCAAGGTTCTTATCCATCATTTAGCTTATTTTTGGTCTGCAGTAATTTATATCTGCCGTAATTTATAAGAGTTTTACCTTATGACGCGAATTTAACACAATTTGTTGATTTCACCAAATCCTAACCATCTCCATAATTTCTAATTCATCTGTGCCTATGATTGCGAATGCTTCAGATTAGCTTTGTCAAATGATCTGTAAATCACCAAGACAAAATGCCCGTCTTGGTCGGTCACGCCTTCAACAGGAGTACACGCAACGTCAACAGAGAGGACTTGTACAGTTGCTTCAATATTTGGATTTCCAGACAAATCCGTTACAATACCCGATGCCTCACACGTGCCGAATACTTCATCGTCATTCGAGCAGGCTGTCATCATCATTGAAATAACAGCCACGAGCAATATGCCAAATGTTTGTTTGCTAAATCTTTAAATCATGTTCTATAAATTTTGGTTTTGATGCTGCAACGTTACTGTCCTAAGAATTTATTTACCATACCCAAAAGTGTACGATTGCAGTTGGAGGTGAAAATATACCCATTTGGGTATGGCACACAGATAGGTTAACCTTGATCAGCGCATCTGGGTTAAAATAAGGTTGTGGTGAGTGGCACGTGCTTTATATTTGCGCTGAATAAATATGTTGAACAAATATAAAGACGTGATGAAGATATATTCAATCCCTTTGACGGCCCGTTCTGTAAAGAACGACTATGCCTGTGCCGACGGTGAGATTGCCGGAGGCATCAATTTGAAATTTGATAACGGAACTTTGTCGGGAATCTCTTCCGACGTTACCACTGTTGACGGTGCAATTCAGACTGCACCTTTTCCTGCCGTAGAGTTTGCATTGAGACAGGAGGTGGTGCCCGGATGGCATATCCATACCGATATGCTGCCGTCGAAAGTGGTGGATGCACCATCGGTGGCAAAAGATGCTGTGCCAACTGAATCCGATTGGGGTGAACGCGCATTGCAGACAATCGTTGCCTTTGAGGATGACGCCACACGCTACAACCTCTTCACCCAACTTTTCTTCGTAGTGGCTGCCTGGAAACTTAACGATGGCTCCCATATCTGCCCCACAACTCCGGTTCTTATGATTCCCAACTCCGGCGCACCGGTTGCCACCGGCTCATCCGACTTCTCGGTGGAGACAATGAAAATCAGTGTGGTAGAGGCAGGATGCCGACTGCAATGGAAGACAGCCATAACTGAAATATCCGATTATTGGAAGGAGAGGATAGTAGGGCTTGATGTGTTTGTCTCAGACCCTGTCAGTATGTACGATGTTGCGGAAGGCGCAAACGGGTATCACCGTTTTGAATGCACCAATTTCACGAGAAGCATAGGCGCTGACGGAACCAGTGGCGACAGGCAGATCTATACGGAGACAATCACACAAGGATGGAAGGCGTCGCCTGTCCACCCGGCTGTAATCTCTCAAAGGCTACGCAATATAAAGTCATTCAGATTAGTGGCTGGAATCAGTCTCGCGTCATTGGTTGACACATCTGATTTTGAGGATGTTCCTATGTCAGACGGATGTCTGAAGGTGCTTTGGGACATGGAGTCCTACATTCCGGATTCTACAAGCAACACTGAAGATGATGAACTTAGCAATGTAACAGACAGTTCGTGGAAAGAATTTATTCCTTCGGAATGGGATATTGATGTTTCTGACTCGTCAAGTGCAGATGAGTGGGGTGTTTTCGTCACGCGCCCTATAAAACTGAGTGGTGCGGAAGACCGCAAACAACTGCTTTCCGTGGATCTTCGTGGAGTCTATGACCGTCAGAATATCTCGCTGGCGATATACAGCAGTGAGGATCTATGCGAATGGCATCGTATCGCGCTCGTAGACAAAGGCACGGTGTCAGGACTATGGGCTACCAAAAGCCGCTTCTTCCGCATCGCAGTAAAAGGAAGCATTACCTCGGCGCAAGCCCTCGCTATAATCAGCAATGAGTAATCACCGACAACTGACAACCAACAAAAAAACGAGGGAAGCAATCACAGCCTCCCCCGCTTAATTCTGCTTTGGAAAAATGATTAATTTGATTCGCAATTAGAGTTTCGGGCCAGCAGCTACTAGTTCCTTGCCTGCCTCGTTATACTCGAACTTCTTGAAGTTCTTGATAAACATCTCAGCAAGTTTGGTAGCCTTCTCTTCCCACTCCTTAGGATCTGCGTATGTGTCACGCGGATCAAGAATCTTCGGATCTACGCCCTCAAGCTCTGTAGGAACTGTGAAGTCGAAGATAGGAATCTGCTTTGTGGGAGCTGTGAGGATGTTGCCGTCGAGGATGGCGTCGATGATGCCACGGGTGTCGCGGATAGAGATACGCTTGCCAGAACCGTTCCAGCCGGTGTTTACGAGGTAAGCCTTTGCACCGCTCTTGTCCATCTTCTTCACGAGTTCCTCAGCATATTTTGTAGGGTGGAGCTCAAGGAAAGCCTGGCCGAAGCATGCAGAGAAAGTGGGAGTCGGCTCAGTGATGCCGCGCTCTGTTCCGGCGAGCTTGCTGGTGAAGCCGCTCAGGAAGTAATACTTGGTCTGGTCAGCTGTAAGGATTGACACTGGAGGAAGCACGCCGAATGCGTCGGCTGAAAGGAAGATAACATTCTTGGCAGCCGGACCTGCGGAAACAGGCTTAACGATGCTCTCGATGTGGTCGATAGGATAAGAAACACGAGTGTTCTCTGTCTTGCTCTTGTCGGCGAAGTCAATCTTGCCGTTGGCGTCAACTGTAACGTTCTCAAGAAGAGCGTCACGACGGATAGCGTTGTAGATGTCAGGCTCGCTGTCCTTGTCAAGGTTGATAACCTTAGCGTAGCAGCCGCCCTCGAAGTTGAAGACGCCATTGTTGTCCCAGCCGTGCTCGTCGTCACCGATAAGGAGACGCTTCGGGTCGGTGGAAAGAGTGGTCTTGCCTGTGCCTGACAGACCGAAGAAGATGGCTGTGTTCTTGCCCTCTTTGTCGGTGTTGGCTGAGCAGTGCATAGAGGCGATACCCTGCTGGGGAAGGTAGTAGTTCATCATAGAGAACATACCTTTCTTCATCTCGCCGCCATACCAAGTGTTGATGATCACCTGCTCGCGTGAGGTTGTGTTGAACACAACAGCTGTCTCTGAGTTGAGACCGAGTTCCTTATAGTTCTCAACCTTAGCCTTAGAAGCGTTGTAGACAACGAAATCAGGCTTGAAGTCTTTGAGCTCCTCCTCAGTAGGAGCGATGAACATGTTTGTCACGAAGTGAGCCTGCCAAGCCACCTCCACGATGAAACGGACTGCCATACGGGTGTCTTTGTTTGCACCACAGAAACGGTCAACGACATAAAGCTTCTTGCCGGAGAGCTCCTTGATGGCGATTTCCTTGATAGCCTTCCAAGCCTCTTCGGTGACTGGCTTGTTGTCGTTCTTGTATTCTTCTGAAGTCCACCATACCTTGTCCTTAGAGTTGGTGTCAAGTACGATGAATTTATCTTTAGGTGAACGGCCGGTGTAAACACCTGTCATAACGTTTACAGCGCCGAGTTCTGTTACTGTGCCTTTTTCAAAGCCTGTGAGAGATGGGTCAGTCTCTGCCTTGAAAAGTTCCTCGTAAGAGGGGTTGTAGATAACCTCTTTGACATCCTTGATGCCATACTGGGCCAAATCTATCTGTGCCATATTTGTTTATATAAATTAAGAGTTTTTTGAAAATTGTCTAAATGCTTATTACACTACCTGTAGAAAAATCTATCTTCTAAATCATCTGCAAAATTAATTAATTTATTTGATATTTAGAATTTATTAGGGAATAATTTCCGCAATTGGTGTTAAATTGTGTGAAAGAGGCTATTTGGTTGCCTTTTCCATTTTTTTGATAACAAATGTCTGTGTTATGACGAAAAATCGTTATATTTGCAAAAAAAATACGGTAGAAGGTTTTTAGACACTCTGAATGTCAAACCTTAAAATCAAATGACCCTCATCATGAAAAAAGTTGCAATCACAGCATTCGCGGCGTTTTTATGCGCCATAGGAGCGACTTCCGCACAAGCAGATGTCTCAAAAGTGCATGTCGCTGACCTTGGTAACGGCAAGTATCAGAACCCAATAATCGACGCAGACTATTCTGACCCGGATGTAGTAAGGGTAGGCGATGACTATTATATGACCTCCTCAAGTTTCGCCAACTTACCAGGACTGCAGATCCTCCACTCCAACGACCTGGTAAACTGGACGCTCGTAGGGGCAGCCCTCGAGAAATATCCCGACAGCGCTTTTGATGTGCCGAGTCACGGAAATGGCGTCTGGGCTCCCTCAATCCGCTATCACGATGGCGAATATTACATCTGCTACGGCGACCCCGACCGTGGAATCTATATGATAAAGTCACGCGACCCGAAGGGACGCTGGGACGAGCCGATGCTCATCTACGAGGCAAAGGGCGTAATCGACCCCTGTCCGTTCTGGGATGAGGATGGCAAGGCTTACATAGCCCACGGATATGCCGGAAGTCGCGCCGGTGTGAAGAGCATAATCGGAATGATAGAGATGAAACCTGACGGCACCGCCGTGATTGGCAGTGACCGTGTGATCTACGACGGACATATCGGCAATGAGACCATCGAGGGCGCCAAGATGTATAAGCGCGGCCCATGGTATTACATCTTCTCTCCTGCCGGAGGCGTGGCGACAGGTTGGCAGGTGGTGATGCGCTCCAACAATCCCTGGGGTCCTTACGAGGCACGCACTGTGATGGCACAGGGCGACACGGACATCAACGGCCCTCACCAGGGTGCGTGGATTGATACTCCTGACGGGAAGGAAGACTGGTTTATCCATTTCCAGGACAAGGGTCCCTATGGACGTGTCATCAATCTGGAGCCTATGGCATGGAATGAGAATGGATGGCCTGTAATTGGCGTGGACAAAGACAACACTGGCTGCGGAATACCGGTCAGGACATACAAAAAGCCAAACGTAGGGAAGACATACGCCGTCGCCACTCCTGCCGACAGCGACGAGTTTGACTCCGTGGATCTCGGTCTCCAGTGGCAATGGAACGGCAATCCCCAGGCTCTATGGAGTTTCTGCGATGCAAGCCAGTCAAAGTTGCGCCTTTTCTCCCACCACACTCCCGGAGCAAAGACAATCTATGATATGCCGAATATGCTGCTCCAGAAATTTCCTGCAATGAATTTCACAGCAACTGCAAAGGTTGAGTTCCTCCCTCGTGTGAAAAACGGCAAGGTAGAGGCAGGTGAACGCGCCGGACTTGTGGTCATGGGCTATAACTATGGCACCCTATTCCTCGAGAGCCGCGAAGACGGAATCTATCTCGTGCAGGCTGACTGCATAAATGCCAACAAGGGAGCTGCCGAGACTGAGGTGGATGCCGTGAAACTCAATGACGGCAACGTCTATCTCCAGATCAAAGTGAAGATGGTGGGAGCAAAGACCCCCACCAAGAAAGAGGACTATACATGCAAGTGCACTTTCCTTTACAGCCTTGACGGCAAGAAATATAAGGAATTCGGCAGGCCGATGAATGTCAGGGAAGGCCACTGGATTGGTGCCAAGGTCGGGCTCTATTGCGTGCGCCCATGGCAGAGCAACGACAGCGGCTGGCTCGACGTTGACTGGTTCAGAATCACAAAATAACCACATAAAAAACTAATCATCTAAATATCTTTAACCACAATGAAAGTACTCAATAAGTTGACTGCCCCTAAGGCTGTCGCTCCCGAGAGAATCATCCAGTTTGGTGAGGGCAACTTCCTCCGCGCATTCGTTGACTGGATTATAAAGAATATGAATGAGACCACTGATTTCAATGCGTCAGCGGTTGTGCTTCAGGGCACACCCGATGATTTCGCCATGAAGTTGCTATCAGCGCAGGATTACCTCTATCATGTCAACCTTCAGGGACGTCTCGACGGCGAGGTTGTCAACTCATTCAAGAGAATCGACGTAATCAGCCGTGGTCTCAGCCCATGGGGTCAGTGGAACGCTGTGCTTGGCCTTGCCCGTCAGCCGGAAATCCGTTTCGTGATCTCCAACACCACGGAGGCCGGCATCACATTCGACGCCTCATGCAAATTCACTGATGCCCCGGCATCTTCCTATCCCGGCAAACTCACCCAGATGCTATATGCACGCTATAAGGAATTCAACGGCTGCAAGCACAAGGGTCTGATCATCATGCCTTGTGAGCTTATCTTCGAGAACGGCCACCATCTCAAGGAGTGCATCGGCAAGTATATCGAGCTGTGGAAGGATGACTTCGGTGCTGACTATGAGGGATTCAAGGAATGGTTTGAAAAATACAACTATGTATGCGCCACTCTCGTTGACCGCATTGTGCCTGGCTTCCCACGCAAAGAGATTGCACAGATTCAGGAGAAACTCAACTATAAGGACAACGTGGTTGTTCAGGGTGAGGCATTCCATCTTTGGGTGATTGAGCGTCCGTCAAATATGAGCATTGAGGAACTTCGCGCTGAGTTCCCGGCTGAGAAGGGTGGTCTCAACGTCATCATCACCGATTCCGAGGCTCCATATCATGAGAGGAAAGTAACTCTTCTCAATGGCCCCCACACCGTGCTTTCGCCCGTAAGCTACCTTAGCGGCGTGAACATCGTGCGCGACGCCTGCAACCACCCGGTTCTCGGCAAGTATATCCACAAGGTGCAGTTTGACGAACTGATGCAGACCCTCAACCTCCCGATGGATGAGCTGCAGAAATATGGCGAGAGCGTTCTCGAGCGTTTCAACAACCCCTATGTCGACCATCAGGTTACGAGCATCATGCTCAACTCTTTCCCGAAATACCAGACCCGCGACCTTCCCGGCGTGAAGACATATCTCGAGCGCAAGGGTGAGCTTCCAAAGGGTCTTGTGCTTGGTCTCGCCGCCATCATCACATATTATAAAGGAGGAGTGCGCGAAGACGGAGCCCCGATAGAGCCGAAAGACGACCAGAAGATCATGGACTATCTGAAGGAACTCTGGGCAACCGGCGACACCCGCAAGGTTGCTGAGGGTGTGCTCGCTGCCGATGAGCTCATCTGGAAGGAGCATGGTGACCTCAACAAGATTCCTGGTCTTACCGACATGGTGGTGGAATATCTCGACTCTATCCGCGACAAGGGAATGCTTGCTACTGTTGAGTCTATCTTAGGCTAAAAGGCAAGAAGGCTTGATTAGTTTTCCTATTTTAAATTTTAAATTTTTCATTTTCAAAAGATGAAGGATTTTATAAAGATTAACCCTTCCGACAATGTGGCGGTTGCCATCAATCCGTTGGAGAAGGGTCGCAGCGTGGAGATTGACGGTGACGAGATTTTGCTCGTCACCGATGTCCCCGCCGGACATAAGTTCGCCCTCCGCGACATAAAGGAAGGCGAGAATGTCATTAAATATGGTTTCCCCATAGGGCATGTGCTGCACGACGTTGCGAAGGGAAGTTTCCTCGACCATCGCGACATCAAGACCAATCTTGCCGGGCAACTCGACTATTCGGGAATAAGCCGCAAGCCGGTTGGCAAGACTGAATGCGACGGCAAGGAACTCACTTTCGAGGGCTATGTGCGCAATGACGGCCAAGTGGGAATCCGCAATGAGATTTGGGTGATCCCAACAGTGGGATGCGTCAATGGCATTGTCAAGCAGATGGTTGATGCCATTAATGAAGAGACCGGAGCTGAGGGAATTGACGGAATTTTCGGATTCCCGCATAATTACGGTTGCTCCCAGCTTGGCGATGACCATGAGAACACGAAGAAAATTCTGCGCGACATGGTGCGCCATCCGAATGCCGGAGGCATACTTGTGGTAGGGCTCGGGTGCGAGAACAACCAGCCAAAGGTGTTTGAGGATTTCTGTGGTGACTACGACCGTAGCCGTGTCCGCTTCATGGTTTGCCAGGAAGTGGAGGGCGATGAGGTGGAGCATGGTGTCAACATCCTCCGCGAGCTGTATGCCGCAGCCAAGGAGATGAGGCGCCAGACAGTGCCTGCATCAAAACTGCGCATCGGCCTGAAGTGTGGTGGCTCCGACGGTTTCTCAGGAATCACCGCCAACCCTCTCTTGGGTGAGTTTTCCGACTATCTATGTGGATGTCAGGGTGGCACCACAGTGCTGACTGAGGTGCCGGAGATGTTTGGCGCTGAGACAATCCTCATGGAGCGTTGTGCCAACGACACTCTTCTTGACGAGACCGTACACCTTATTAATGATTTCAAGGAGTATTTCCTGAGCCATGGTGAGCCGGTAGGGGAGAACCCTTCCCCGGGCAATAAGGCTGGAGGCATCTCCACACTTGAGGAGAAAGCCCTTGGCTGCACCCAGAAGAGTGGCAAGAGTGAGGTGAAGGGCGTGCTTGCCTATGGCGACAGAATCAGCCATAACGGTCTGAACCTGTTGTCAGCCCCTGGTAATGACCTCGTCGCTTCTACTGCACTCGCTGCCGCCGGATGCCAGATGGTGCTCTTCACAACCGGACGCGGCACTCCTTTCGGAACATTCGTGCCTACCGTAAAGGTCTCAACCAACAGCGGACTGGCGCAGCGCAAGCCAAAATGGATTGACTTCAATGCCGGTGTGCTTGTGGAAGACAAGAGCATGAAGGAGGTTTGCGGTGACTTCATCAAATACGTGATGGAAGTGGCAAGCGGAAGGAAAGTCAACTCTGAAATTGCCGGCATCCACGAAATCTCAATCTTCAAAAACGGTGTAACCCTTTGAAAATTGAAAAAAGGAAAATAACTCGAGATAACCAACAACTAAAAACTAATAACTAACAACCATATGAAACCATTCATGGACAAGGACTTCTTGCTGCAGACTGAAACAGCAAAGAAGTTATATCACGAGCATGCGGCCAAGATGCCCATCATCGACTATCATTGCCACCTCATCCCGAAGATGGTGGCTGATGACCACCGTTTCGAGTCAATCACAGAACTTTGGCTTGGTGGTGACCACTATAAATGGCGCGCTATGCGCTCTAACGGTGTTGACGAAAGATACTGCACTGGTAAGGACACTTCCGACTGGGAGAAATTTGAGAAATGGGCTGAGACAGTGCCTTACACTTTCCGCAACCCTCTCTACCACTGGACACACCTTGAGCTCAAGACCGCTTTCGGCATCGACAAGCTCCTCAACCCGGAAACGGCAAAGGAGATTTTCGACGCTTGTAACGACAAACTGCGCAACGACCCCAACATGACAGCACGCGGTCTGATGCGTCGCTATAATGTGGAGGTGGTCTGCACTACCGATGACCCGGCTGATTCTCTCGAATACCACAAGCAGGTAAAAGACTCCGGCTTTGAGGTGAAGATGCTCCCCACATGGCGCCCCGACAAGGCGATGGCTGTGGAGAATCCTGCTGCCTATAAGGAATATATGAAGAAACTCAGCGAGGCTGCCGGAATCGAGATCCGCAATTTCAACGACCTTATTGATGCCCTTCAGAAGCGTCACGACTTCTTCGGCGAGATGGGTTGTCGCCTTTCCGACCACGGAATCGAGGAATTCTATGCCGCTGACTACACTCAGCCGGAGATTGACGCCATCTTCGCTAAGATTATGGATGGCAACAACCTCACTGAAGAGGAAATCCACAAGTTCAAGAGCGCAATGCTCGTGGTGTTTGGCGAAATGGATTATGAGTCAGGCTGGACCCAGCAGTTCCACTATGGCGCTATCCGCGACAACAACTCCAAGATGTTCAAGCTTCTTGGCCCTGACACCGGCTTCGACTCTATCGGTGAGTTTAACACAGCCAAGAGCTGCGCTAAGTTCCTCGACACTCTCAACAGTCGTGGCAAACTCACAAAGACCATTATCTACAACCTTAACCCATGTGCCAATGAGGTTATTGCCACAATGCTTGGCAATTTCCAGGATGGCTCTGTGCCGGGCAAAATTCAGTTCGGTTCCGGCTGGTGGTTCCTCGACCAGAAAGACGGCATGCAGAAGCAGATGAACGCCCTCTCGCTCCTCGGCTTGCTCAGTCGCTTCGTGGGTATGCTCACCGACAGCCGCTCGTTCCTCTCTTATCCGCGTCATGAGTATTTCCGCCGCACCCTCTGCAACCTTGTGGGCACTGACATTGAAAACGGAGAGATGCCTTACTCCGGCTATGAGGAGAAGCGTGTCAATCAGATGATTGAGGATATCTGCTACAACAACGCTAAAAACTTCTTTAAATTCTAAACTATGGCAGCTTCAACACCTTTGGCAGCCGCCAACCAGAAGATGACCAATTTCAGATGGGTGATCTGCGCGCTGCTTTTCCTGGCGACAACTGTCAACTATATGGACCGTCAGGTGCTGTCGCTCACGTGGAAGGAGTTTATCGCTCCGGAGTTCCACTGGACTGACACCAACTATGGTCTTATCACAGCAGTATTCTCTATCGTATATGCCATTGCCAACCTCCTTGCAGGCCGATTCATCGACTGGATGGGCACCAAGAAAGGTTATATGTGGGCAATCGGTGTGTGGTCGGCTGGTGCCTGCCTCCATGCCGTCTGTGGCGTTGCCACTGAGCATTACATGGGTCTGAGCAACGCTGCCGGACTCGTGAAGGCCACCGGCGATGCCGCCATGGTAATCGCCACCGTGTCTGTCTATTTCTTCATTGCCGCACGCACAATCCTCGCCCTTGGTGAGGCGGGCAACTTCCCGGCTGCCATTAAGGTGACCGCTGAGTATTTCCCGAAGCGTGACCGTGCCTATGCCACCTCCATCTTCAATGCTGGTTCGGCTGTCGGTGCCCTCATCGCCCCCTTCACCATAGGCCCGCTCGCAAAATATTTCCAAAGCATCGGCTGGGGCAACGGTTGGGAGATGGCGTTCATCATCATCGGTGCCCTCGGTTTCGTCTGGATGGGTTTCTGGGTAGTGCTTTACAAGAAGCCGGCATCCAATCCACGTGTCAACCAGGCAGAACTCGCATATATCGAGCAGGATGACGACGCTGCCAACGAGACTGCAAAGGAGAAGGCTGAGGTTGAGGACAGCAAGACTGCCACAATTCCTTTCCTCAAATGCTTTAAGTATCGTCAGACATGGGCAGTATTCTTCGGCAAGTTCCTTACTGACGGCGTGTGGTGGTTCTTCCTTTTCTGGACTCCGGCATATATCAACGATGTCTTCAAACTCTCCACTTCGCGTGGCGAGGGTATGCTGATGATCTTCGTGCTGTATCTCATCACGATGCTCTCAATCTTCGGTGGCAAACTGCCGTCTATCTTCATCGACAATGCTGCCAAGAAGGGCCTGAAGGTTGACGCTTACTCTGCTCGCATGAGGGCTATGCTTATCTTTGCGGTGTTCCCGCTCCTTGCGCTCCTTGCTCAGCCGCTCAGTTCTGTTTCGCAGTGGGTCCCTATCATTATAATAGGTATTGCCGGTGCGGCTCATCAGTCTTGGTCTGCCAACATCTACTCTGTAGTAGGTGATATGTTTCCGAAGAGCACGATTGCCACAATCATCGGCATCGGTGGTATGGCTGGTGGTCTCGGTTCATTCCTTATCAACTATGGCAGTGGCACGCTGTTTGACTATGCTGCCCAGACCAACATGTCGTTCATGAGTTTTGAGGGTAAGCCTGCCGGTTACTTTGTAGTGTTCTGCATCTGTGGTGTCGCCTACCTCGTGGGTTGGGTCATCATGAAGCTACTCGTGCCCCGCTACAAGAAGATCGAAGCGTAACACATTCTGATATTCAAAATGAAAGATGGGTGGAAATTTCAACTTCCGCCCATTTTTTTCATTTTTCAATTTTTCTCTATCTCCATCGGATAGGTGACGAGCATTACCTTGCTCCAGTCTTGTAGGCGGCTGCGCCATTCATCGAGGTCTTTGGGAGCTTTCTTCTCCATTGCCGATACGAAATTGACGTAATATCTTATCTTGCCATGGCGGTCAGGCTTCAACTCCACGAGATAGTTGAGGTCGTCCTCACGCATCGCCACCACATTGGCAGGCTCTGCCTGAATCCCAATGCCGAGAGTCTCAGCCAGTTCGGGATACTTCTTTTCCGGTATGTTGGTGCCCCAACTGCCCGCCAGACCGTTCTCTCCGATGAAACCGCTACCGCCGTCTTCACCTACCTTCTGCACACCTGAGCAGAACACCTGGTCAGCACCGGGCCCGTCGAGCTCCACCTCCACAATAAACCATGGATTGGTACCGTATTGGGTGTAGCGTTGCGTCATGTCAACCTTCTTGCCATTGATTATCCAACCCTTGTCTTCTACCTCGATTATCGACCTCACTGAGCCGGATGCAAGAATCCTTTGAGTCCTTGAGGTTACGGTGTCGATAGTGGCTGGTTGTCCATCAGTCAGTCCACGGAAAGAGCCGGCAGCCACCGATTTCCCAGCCCAGAGGATGTCTCTGCCATAACCCTCTGCATATTGCTCCGGAGTGGTATAGAAACCAGTCTCTTCGAGTTCTAAAGCCTTGTTGTTTTTCTTTCCGTAAAGGTCGATGCTCTGACGGTTGTCTACATATATGCGCCATGCGTTTGGAAGATTCTCCATCACAACACCATGCCCGTAGACTGTGTTGTAGATGGTGTTATTGTCAGAATTGCCGGGATATGTCACGGAAGTCACCTCCGGATGTTTCTTCCTCTCGTCGCGAAGCTTAATGTACGCCCGAGATTTCGGCTCGAAGGTCTGCGGACCGATGGTGTCGTTGAGCGTCACCTTGATATGCTTAGTGTAGCCGGCATCTATGTTTAGCAGAAACACGAGCTCATCAGCCACTCCGTCTCCATCCAGGTCATCGAGTTGGAACGGTATGTCGTGAGAGCCATACACGTTGGCTGTCTTCACATCGCCATATTCTTTCAGCGGCAACACTACCGGAATACCAACCACTCGTTGGTCAAGGGGATTAGTGAAATTCACTTGAAACTTAATAGGTTTCGCATTGCGTTGCGGCTCATAAAGCACCTTCTTCAGGAAACGGGCAGCATTGTCGGCGGTAACGTCGAGCCACTGGTCACACAGCCAGAAGGGATGCACCGGGCTTCCAGTCTCCACCACCTCACACTCTATCCCATAACCCTTCAGTTTCTCTATAAGGGCATCCCTGCCGTCGTGATAGCGTGGCAGCTCACTGTTGATGAACATCACCGGCACAGCGTTCTCATCAGCCCAAAGTATCGCCGACGCCTCTTTCCAGTTTTCTGTGGCTTCGTTATACATCCCCCCAAGCCATGCACCGTTGGCTGGATACACCTTCTTCTTCTCATACCGTTCCTGCGAGTCCTTTATATTATAGTCGGAAACGAAGGTGGAGATTCCATCAATATTGACCACGGCATCCACGGAACTCGAAAAATCTCCATATTCCCTTGCCTTCTCGCTTTCTTTTGCCTTCTTGCCTAATTCATGGCGTTGCGAGCCGTTGGTCATGCCCACAAGGCATGCGAGCTGTCCTCCGGCTGAACATCCGGAAATGGCTATCTTTGTGGGGTCAACACCCAAGGCGTCGGCGTTGGCGCGTACCCATCTCACCGCCGTCTTGACATCGTGCAGTCCGGCAGGATATTTCTCTTCAGGCGTAAGTCGGTATTCCACCGGGATTGCCACGAAGCCGCGGTCGGCAAGTTGCTCGGCAAGTGGAAATTGCAGAGAGGGAGTGCCGGAGCTCCAACCTCCGCCATGCACCATTATCACTGCCGGGCGTTTCTTGCTGTCGGCAGGACGGAACACGCTGGCTTTCAGTTCTCTCCCCTCGTACGGACGGGAATAGACCATGTCGGGCATTCGCCTTACAGATGGAAGGTTATGCACAGTGGCTGCCGTGGCTGCCGGCACCTGCTTCTTGATTTTGGCAACTGCTGAATTTACGTTGAAGGATGTGTCGCGTGGAATTGCATCTGCAGCTGCCGAAGCAGTCACCGTCGACGAAAGGGCAATCAGAGCCGCTGCTATCGTTATGAGTTTCATGATGGGGTCTAAAAATCGGTTATTCTATTCATATTTTCCGCAAATATAACACAAACGCGATGATTAATCAAATATCACGAGTTGAGTTTCGGGATTTTTTTGTAATTTTGTCCCTAATATGGAAGATTATGCCAATTATGGAAGATAATACCCAAGAGATACGTCCCGACGTATTGAACTATGACGATATCCGCAAGATGGTGCCCGCGCTCGATGGGCACGAGAAACTTGTCAACAGTATCATGCATTTCCTCTCTCTCGACGAGGTGAACCGCGTGCATGGCACGTATTGCAACACCCCGGGCGTGGAGTTTGCCACCCATCTCGTCAATGATGAGTTTAAATACAAACTGCGCATCGACAACGTGCAGACCCTCGCCGGATTCAAGGACGGACCCTTCGTCACCGTCAGCAACCATCCATTCGGCAGTTACGACGGCATCATCCTCGTTCACCTTGTCGGCTCTTTACGACCTGACTTCAAGGTGATGGTTAACCTCATCCTCAACCACATTCAGGCCATGCGGCCGAATTTCATAGCAGTTGACCCCCTGAAGAGCGATGACCCGGAGAAGAAGAAGGTCACCATGCAGGGAATCCGCGAGGCTATCAAGCACGTGAAGGATGGCCATCCACTCGGATTTTTCCCGGCAGGTGCCATCTCGAAGGTGAGCAAAAATCTCAGGATTGAGGATCTCCCCTGGCAACCCACAATCATCCGACTTATCAAGCAGTTGCAGATGCCGGTTATCCCCATCTTCTTCCATGGCCACAACTCAACATTCTTCAATATTCTCGGCATGATTGACTGGCGACTGCGCACTATGCGCCTTCCAAAGGAGGTGTTCCTTTCCACCGGCAAGGAGGTGCACATCTCAATCGGTGACCCGATTTCCGTTGAGGAGCAGAACCGTTGCAAGTCGCTCGATGCGCTCGGGCAGTTCCTTCGCGCCGAAACCTATAAATTACGCTCAATAAAATAAATCTAAGGGAATAGATGTATATCTGTTCCCGGTGTGAGGGCTTCAGCCCGAATTGATATGGACGAGATAACAACAGCGAAACAACGCTTCTCTATAATAGGCAACTCCCCGGCACTGATTGCCGCCATCGAGCGCGCAGTGAAGGTGGCCCCCATCAACCTCTCCGTGCTCGTCACGGGTGAGAGCGGCAGTGGCAAGGAGTTCTTCCCGAAGATTATACACACTTTTGGGGCAAGGAAGCATAAGAAATATATAGCCGTCAACTGCGGCGCAATCCCGGAGGGCACCATCGACAGTGAGCTCTTCGGCCATGAGAAAGGCTCCTTTACGGGTGCCATAAGCTCACGCAAGGGGTATTTTGAGGAGGCTGACGGTGGCACCATTTTCCTTGATGAGGTGGCGGAGCTGCCGCTCACCACCCAGGCACGCCTGCTCCGTGTGCTTGAGACTGGCGAATTCCTGAAGGTTGGCTCCTCAGTGGTGCAAAAGACTGATATACGCATCGTTGCTGCCACGAATGTCGACCTCCTGAAGGCTGTGGAGAAAGGGAAATTCCGTGAGGATCTCTATTACCGTCTCTCTACGGTGGTAATCAACGTGCCGTCGCTCCACGACCGTGGCGACGACATCGTGTTGCTCGCCCGTAAGTTCGCCTCCGATTTCTCTGAGAAGTATCTCACCGCCCCCATCACCTTCTCCGACGATGCAAAACGTGCCATGATGCTCTACCGATGGCCCGGCAACGTGCGACAGCTGAAGAATATAATAGAACAGCTCGCACTGTTTGAGGCTGGTACGGAGGTGAACCGCCGTACTCTCATCGAGGCTCTCCCTCTTGACTACTCCGGAGCCTCCTCGCTCGTGGCTAAACCACACGAGACGAGCTATGAGAATGAGCGCGAGATGCTGTGGCAGCTTGTGTATGCCATGCGCAACGACATCGCGGAGCTTCGCGCACGCCTCGACGGCAAGAAACCTGCCGATGAAAGTCACAAGACTGCCCAATCGCTCATCAAGTATGAGCCGGAACAGCAGCAGTTTATGCCGTCGATGGATTTCGGTCGCTCTGAGGATATGACTTCCGACATTGAGGATGTGGAGGCCGTCCCCACCCTTGAGGATTCTGAGCGCGATGCCGTGGCGGCAGCTCTCCGGCGCAACAGCGGCAACAAGAAGAAGGCTGCCGAGCAGCTCAACATCTCGCAGCGCACCCTCTACCGCAAGATACATGAATATGGGCTCGACCTCTCTGAGGGAGCCGAAAATAATGAAGCAGAATGAACACTCTTTCCTTGATGAAAAATTTCGGTCGTAAGATATTCAGCAACAGGCAATCCTGGATTGCCTGTACAATGCTGATGATGTTGGTGCCGTTGCTGGCGGGGTGCATCCCGTCTTACAAGCTGAACGGCTCGGCGTTAAACTATGACATATATAAGAAAATATATATATCTGAGTTCCCGATACGCGCTGCGCTGGTGTATCCACCATTGCAGCAGACTTTCGAGAACGAGCTGATGGACAACATCACGCGCCAGACCCGTCTGCAGATTGTCGACAGCAATGCCGACCTGGAGATGACCGGCGAGATTACAGGCTATTCCCTCTCCCCGCAGGCAGTGGGCACGGATGCCTACGCCACGGAGACGCGACTCACAATCACCGTGCGTGTGAAATATACCGACAACAAGAATCCTGCCAACGACCTCGACCAGAGTTTCTCTGCCTACCGTCAGTTTGACAGTTCGCTGATGCTCATCGACGTGCAAGACGACCTCTGTCAGGAAATCTCTGAGGAGCTCGTAGACCTCATCTTCAACGCCACCCTCGGCAACTGGTAGTTTTTCATTTTTCAATTTATGACAGATAAATATCCCTATTATATCTATCCGGATGTGGTGGCTCTGAAGGAGGGTGCCGCCACCGACGAGGCTGAGATCATGCGGCATCGCCGCCGAATCGCCGCCAATGTGGGCGACCAGCGTACGCTCCGCCTTATCCTCGGCATCGACCCTGACGAGTTTGCAAACTTCTATCCCGACATGGCAAAGCCGGATCTCTCCACCGACGACACCATCGACTCCTTCCTCTCCCAATTCTGTAAGGAAGACACCCTCCTCTCAGCAGCCGTCTCCGAAATCCCCCTCCCCACGCCCGAGCCGGCGCAAGAAAGCGATTTCTCCAAAATCGCCAATAACCAGCGACCTACAACGAAAAACGAGAAACCAACGCCCCCAAACCCCCAACTTTTGATAAAAAATCATCAATATGAGGCGGCTTTGGAAATTATTATGGCGCAAAGTTTGAATAATCCGAAAAAAAGTATTTACTTTGCAGACCAAATCCGCTTCTTGAGGAAATTGATCCTCAACGAGTCAAAAAAATAACATCTTTAAAGAACAGAATACATGTATATCTTTCTCAGCATTCTAATTGTGTTGGCATGTCTGCTCCTCATCGGCGCGGTGCTAATCCAGAAATCTAAGGGTGGCGGTCTCGCCTCTGACTATTCACAAGGCAACCAGTATCTTGGTTATCGCAAGACCACCGACTTCATCGAGAAGGCAACCTGGAGTCTCGCCATCTTCATCTGCGTGGTGAGCATCCTCTCATCATTTGCCATCAAGACTCCGGTGAATGTGTCTTCAATCAAGCCGACAGTGGCTCCAACCTCAGCCCCGGCTCCCGCTCCGACAACAGCTCCCGCAAACCAGGTGCCGCCAGCCAACTAATCGCCGCGCATCGAAATTGCGAGTCATAAAAAGAACACACTCCAACCAACCAAATTCCAATAGAAGCCACGCCCGAGGGCGTGGCTTCACTCTTTATAATATAATCAGAAAAGCTTGTTACAATCAGAAGAGCTGGGGGAGGAATTCGCCGAGGTAGATGCGCCAGTTTTTCCAGATGTGACCGTCGGAAGATTCTCGGTAAATGTAGGGGTAGCCGCCGGCATCCAGTTTGTGGCGAAACTCCTCGTTATTTTTATATAGGAAATCCTTGTCACCGATTGCTATCCAATAAAGTTTCGGATTCTTCTCAAACTGGCGTTTCAGTTTGCCGTCGAAATCGGCATACACTTTGGAATCGCTCTCCTTGCCGGGCATTGTGGCGGCGGAAAAGAGTCCGATATAGTCAAACATATCCGGATATTCCTTTGAGATGTGCATGGAGTGGTAACCTCCCATCGACAATCCGGCGATTGCACGGTCAGCCTTGTCTGCTTTGGTGCGATAGTTACTGTCTACAAAATTCACTATGTCGGGGAAAGCAGTCTCAAACGAGCCCTCCATGGTTTTCGGCAACGCCATTGTGGGAGGCACAAGTCCTTGCTGCGACTCTCCCGGGGCAGCCTCCTGTGCAGCATTCCCGTTCGGCATTACCACAATCATGGGCTTTGCCTTACCCTCAGCTATCAGGTTGTCAAGGATCTGTGCCGCTCTTCCCAGATTAAGCCAAGCCTCCTCGTCACCGCCCATTCCGTGAAGAAGATACAACACCGGGTAACGCTCCCCGGAAGTCTCATACCCAGCAGGGGTATATACACTCATGCGGCGTTTCATGCCAAGTGTCGGGGAATCATACCACACCTTTGACACCGTGCCGTGAGGAACATCGTTGACGGAATATAGCGACCCGCCACCGGCAGGAATCATAAAGATATTGGTTACGGAAGCCACATCCCTAATCTGATAGACATTCGCCGGGTCGGGCATACGAAGACTGTCTACCATAAATGTATAGCTATAGAGTTCAGGGCCAAGCACATCCGACGTATATTCCCACACTCCGTCTGCTGTCTTGGTCAAGGCAGCCTCTCCGGCCGTCTCCATCTCGCCGAAAGGCGTGGTGACCTTCTTGGGAGCGAGGAAATCGCCAGTCACTGCCACCTGCCTTGCATTCGGGGCTTTCAGACGGAAAGTCACCGTGTTGTCGTTGTTCACTTCCGGTGAAACCACCGGTCTGTCGCCCCACAGGGCCTGTTGTGCAGAGGCTCCGGATATCCCGGCCACCACCGCCATCATCAATACTATCCTTTTCATATTTTTCAAAGGGCTCTTAACCCAAAATATTGTCACCTTTTATCTCCCACCAGCCGTTACGGCGACCATTGCGGCGCGTAAGGATGCCTTTGTCAACGAGGGCTGAGGTTATGCTTTTAACAGTTCTTTCCGATTTGCCGATAGCCTCTGCCATCTCTTTTTGAGTCATCTTTGGATTTGTTTCAATACAACGGAGTACTGCAGTTTCTTCCAAAGTGCAATTCAAAGTGCAAATATTGTTCTTTGAAGCGTTAAACGTTGCGCTTTGGGTTGATGAAGAGGAAGCAGTGTCAACAAAAGTTTGTTGATACTCAGAGACTCTGCGATTGAGATTGGCGATGTGATGCCGGATAGTCAGCGAGCGATTCTTCGCGGCAATACCCTCATCGAAAAGAAGCTGGTTCTCAATCTCAGTTACGGTGCTGCCCTCGATAGCTGTAGAATGAGTCACGAGAGAGTAGAGGTAGAACTTCTGATAGTCCACCTGCTCCTCGCCCCCCGAGGCCAAATAAGCCCCATTGCCTCCTCAATCCGTATGTCCAAATTCGTATCCATTACCTTCCACTGGATTAATTTATTTTGTGAGTAATCTTTCAAGCGAAATGAAGTAAGGATGGGCGGTAAATTTGCCCTTATTTAGTGATGCGATGGTTCCGGGGTCAATGTGTGTGACCGGGGTGAGACTGGCTATCTCGAAAGCGAGATAAAAGTCACCGGAGGGGGTGAAGCCCAATGCTTCAAGTGCGGTTTTGGGGAAGAACTTTGGCCCATCGCCTTTCAATCGCAAGAGCATACGCTCCGAGTCGTGATGAAGCAATAAGTATTTGGTTTTCTCAAAACCGCTGACAAGATTAATGGAGCCTTTGCCGAGGGCAGCCGGTACATAGTACAATTTATGCTCTTTAATAAGCGGAAGTTGTTCGGCCTTATAGTAGCCCACAAGCACAAGGTCTTGAGTGGCAGGCTTAAAGGAGCTTTCATACTGCAAGCCTTTCTGTGGTATCGCATCTTTGATGTGGTCGTAGGTTTGCTCTGTTCTGAGTATCTTGGTAAGAAACTCATAGAGCAGCGTACCCTCATTGCGAGGGTCGCGAGCGTCCGGCAACAATGGGAAAGCCCCGATGTTGACTGTTTCGATGCTCTGATAGAAATAGCGGCGGCTCACCGACTCGTTGTCACCACGTCCGGGAAACAGGATGTAGCCGCCAATGATTTCTTTGGCTGAGTGGCGTGACTTGTCGCTGCCGTAATAAATCGCATCGCGATAGCGGTGCATCTGATTTATTGCGTCAGAGGGTGGCGTGTCAGCCCCCTTTGCAGCGTCAAGTTCCTCGCGGTCTTCCTGATTGAGTTTGTTATCGTCATTGAGGCGGTACTTCGCATCAAAAAGATATGTGAGTTCAAAACCGTCAGGTTTGACGATAGTCAGGACTATGTCGGGGCGGTTTTCAGTCGTAGCGGTGTGTATCTCGCCGGAGCGGCGGCTGTAGGTATGCTGATAATGCAGACGAACCTTTGAGCCATCTGCGCAATGATACACAACTGTATGCTCCTGGTTGTTGTCTTCAAACGGCTTTACCATCGGCATTGGCGATTCGGTGATTTCATCAGGGTTGGCGAAATCCAGACTGAGAATGTCGGCAACCATCTGTCGCATTTTCAGGAAGCACCAAAGTTCATAGAGTTCCCAAATGGGTCTGACTCCTATAGCGTTAGCTCCCTCAAAGAGTTCGATACCCTTTTGGAGCAGTAGCCAATGACGGTAGACCTGGGCATACCCGGTACGCTTCTGAAGCACCATGCTCTCCGAATGTAACGGTTCACCGCGAAGATTGCGGAGCAAAGGCGAGTTGCTGAGTTTGCGAAGTGAGGAAACGTGGCCATCAAGTTCGGCAAGCTCGCTGTCGGCGACCTTGTCGGCTTCTTTTGCCTTGGCGTTCTTCTTCTTGATTGTCTCTACAATCGAGTTCAACCTGCGACCGATACGGTCGAGGGTAAACTTTATGAAGCGATTCTCGCGAGTGTTGTGGGTATTGATAGTTTCCTCATGCCTGAAAAATTCCCGGTCAAGCCGATGTTCGGCTTCAACGGTTGCGAATTTTTCAGCCATCTTTGGAGTCCAACGTTTGATGCGGTCAGGTCGGCTGTAATGCACCTCTGTAGTCTGACGGAGGTGAGGTCGGTTCACTATGTACGTTATTGCCTTGACATATGCGGCAACAATATTGCGGAATATGGATAACCATATTACATCATTGTTGGAACGGCCTCCACGTTGAAGATTTTGCAACGTGAGGGTAAGATACTGAAATACAATCTCATTGTATTGAGCATTTATTTCAGCGAGGATGTGGTTATAGTCATCTTTCGTGTCGAGTTTCGGAGAAACGACACGAAACGAGAATGTATCGGTGCGGGGTGCTTTTCCGTCAGGTGTATATCTGAATGTCAGTTCAAAGATACCTGGCTCATTGAGAAATGACAATGGGGCGGTGAGCAGCCATCGGTTTTCACTGAGTTTTATAGAGGTGAAAAGCTCTGTCACCTCCTTCAGTTTGTGAAGGACGGTCGGTTCTTCGGCTACGTTGTCAAACTGAATGCTGACGTTATAGACGGCAGTCTCGTAGAAAACTGGCGGTTGGCCTTCCCAGGTTGATGCAACTTCATCGCTTACCGGCAAGAGTTGATGTTCTTCGGGCTTCCATAATTGAAGTTTGCCGGGAATAGAACTTCGATAGTCGCAGTAAGTCATAGCCGAGTCACTGGAGACACGGCTACGAAACCGCATCCAGTTAGCCAACATATCGGCTGCGGTAGTAGCGGTTATCGCGATGTTGCCATCTGCGCTATTGAAGTGAAGCACATCCATGTTATTGCTCAGTCTGTGGTCAAAAAATTTTACCGCAACTATGGCCAGTAGCTTGTAAAGTGGGCGCGATTAAGTCGCTTCTGCATTTCCTCAACTTTATTCGCGGCATTGGTATAGTTACCGGTGGCGCAGAATGTGGCGAGGCTTTCGAGAGGTTTTTCGAGCAGATCCTCGTCACCTTCGACACGCGGAAGCACTTTCATCATCAGTATTTGGTCGACAGAGTCGCGCAGAATTTCATTCCAGTCGCGGCTCTTGTCCTCTAACCACAACTCGTGGAAATAGAGCATCAGCTCGTTTTGCACACGATAGGCAATCTTGAACGGTGTATCGTTCAACGCCTCATTGAGTTCGGTTAGAATAGTGGCGACTTTCGTTTTGAGGTCGGAGGTCTTTTGAGAGTCCTCGGCTTCAAGTTCAGTCACGACATCAGCGGCTTTTACAAGTGTTGGCAGGAAAAGCTCATGCGATGTTGGATTGTCGGTATATTCAAGGTCGCGGGCATTGTTGAAGAAGTCCATGAACGGCTCGTCCTCGGGGAGGTTCATTTCAATGGTCATTGCGCGGTCAATCACTTTCCGGGAGAATTGGTGAGTTGTCTCATCCATATTGACTGTGCCTATCACAATCAAGTTGGATGGTATTCGCAGGCCATTTTTCTTCAATTTTTCAAATATGGCTGTCTGTTCTTGCGAAAGTGAGACAGAAGTCATATTGGATGATACGCCAGGATATGTCGCACTTTTTCTTTTAACACCAAAGAGGTCAGCAGCAAGGTTCAGGTCATAAGATTTAAAGATGTCTGCTGGAATAAGAGCCTCGCTTGTAATTTTACCATCAACCAATTTTCGGCTTTCAAGTACACTCAGAAATTCGGCAAAGTATTGCTCCACCGGGGCGAGGTTCATCTCGTCAAGGCAGACGAAGAAAGGCACTTGTTGTTCTTCAAAGAGCATGGCTTTGGCAAGGAAACGCACGAATGTGGTTGTCACATAGTGCGGATGCCCTATTTGACTCTCATAGCCCATCAACTCAGAACTATCGTGCCAATTAGGTTTGACTTCTACAAGGCAATAATTGCCGGGAGTAGTCTTGTCTTCACGAAGTAGTTTGATGTCAGGGCAACTATCAAAGGCCATCTGCTTAACGATGCGGCTTTTGCCGGTGCCTGAGATACCTGCAAGCAACAAAAATGGCTTCGTGCGCATAGCACGAAGATAGTTAGGAAGACTCGTATCGACTTGTATAACTTCAGAAGATAAGTCTTTTGTAGAGTATGTATTCTGAACAAATGTGGTTTCTGTTAATTGTCGATTCTCTGAAAAATCCAGAGAGATAGAGACTTCTTCAAGATAATTTTTTAAATCCTCAGAGGAGATGCCATCTCGAAGTTTAATTTCACCACTTTTAATTGTAAGATATGAATGTAGACCCTCAGAAATGAATGAGTTGAGCACTCTAAAAGTTCCAACTTTTTCATCATCTGATATCTCAACAGATGTATCACCTTTTGCAAGAATTTCATAAATGCCTTCTTGTTGAAAGAAAAGGTCTTCACGATTTTTGAAGCGCATTTTAAGAACACATTTTTCAGTCTGCAACGTAAGAAAATCACAAACTTTGTCATCTATATTAGTTGCAGACTTCTCATTCTTTAGCCATGACAGAAGGAATGCCTTAATATCATCGGTATTATGAGATGCAATGATATTATGCAAAATGAGCATATTCGCAGAGAATAAGACCCTTTTAGGATACCTATTTCCTCCCGTACGTTCGCTTAGATTAGTTGCTGAACTATTGAATGAAATGCGCGCGAGACCAAATACAAGTTCAAAACAAACTTGCATTGCCTCTATTTGTGAAGTAATGAGTTTGGATGTGTTAGCCAATTGGATGACATCTTCATTGGGAAAGTAGTTTATCAACCAATTAGATATATCCTCTGAGAGCTTTTGCACATTACCATCAGGTACACCATAATTGCATTTGGCTTTTTTGCCGCAAGCAAGATAAATGCAATATAGCAGCGCAACGGCATTACGGATATTGTTAAACGAGGACTTAATGCCGAGTCGCAAATCTTGCATTTGCCGGTTTCTGAATTTTGAAGGATAGCTCATGATTTCTCGTTGTTAGAAATTACTGATGCAATATTGTATGCTAAAAGCGGTGGTACAGCATTACCGACTTGCTTCATTTGGGAAGTCCTATTGCCATAGAATACAAATGAGTCGGGGAACGATTGAATTCTTGCCGCTTCGCGTATCGTCAGACATCTGTCAAGAATAGGATGGGTAAAGCGACCCGAAGATGGAGTGTCGAAACGTGTAGTTATTGTAGGCGCATATCCATCTTCCAAAAGTCTACACCATGTGCCACTGTAAATAGATTTGGTTAATAATTCCTTTGGAAGGACTTCTTTCCCTTTGCCTTTCGGAATCATGGCCAACTTTTCCAATGCCGATTTTGAATGATTGGTTGCGACATGATTGTGAAGGATGGTCGATTCACCACGCAATAACCTTTGATATTGAGATGAGGCAGGTTTATCATAAATAGCTTGCTCAGTACCCTCTCCAGACTTTATAAAAGGCAAATCGTATATTGCTTCTTCTATTGTCGTTTTAAGATTAGTTGGTACTGGTAAAGATAATGGTGCCTCACCTTTAACACCGATGAAAACTGCTCTTCTTCTGTCTTGCGGAATTCCGAAATCCAAGGCACAGAGAACACCACAATTTACAGCATAACCTAAACTCTTGAAGGATTTAATAATCTGTTCCTTGAAGTAACCATTGGCAGTTGTAATTATATTAGGGACATTTTCTATGACGAAGTATCTAGGTTGGAATTCCGTAACAAAATCTACAAAACGACGAAATAAAAAATTCCGAGGGTCATCTAATTGGAGTCTTTTACCCTTTTGTGAAAAACCTTGGCAAGGAGGTCCCCCTACTACTATGTCAATATTAGGATGCGTTTTATGGAGTTGTTTGAAGTCCATTTCACATATGTCCTCATTATAAACCGTTGTATTAGGATGGTTAAGTTTGTACGCATCTGCTATTGAGGAATCGAATTCAATAGCTAATGCAATATTAAATCCGGCTTGAATAAACCCTTGAGACAAGCCACCCACTCCGGAGAATAAATCAGCGACATTCATTTTCTTACTTGACATAAACGAGAGTTTGCTAAGTTAAAATATTCGGGATTTAGTTCAACACCGATAAACTTCCGATTTTCCATCAGTGAAGCAACACCTGTTGACCCACTACCCATAAATGGGTCTAAAATAACATCACCGGGATTGCTAAGAATTTGAACAAAGTGCTCCATTAAGGCAATTGGCTTTTGGGTTGGATGTTTGCCAAGTTTACGTTCAGAAACAGAAATAGTAGATGTCTCGATATAATCATGTATGGGTTTCCCATTATTATTAAATGTTCCAGTAGTGGCATCATTAATAAAGTAGAGCCAACTTTCGGTAGAGTTAATAAAATGGAGATTCATATTTCGAGGCATAGGATTTTTCTTATGCCACGTACCAACTGTTTTATAATAGAATTTATGTGATTGAGCAAGATTGATAATTGTCTCAACCTTAATAATAGACATAAAGATAATTAATGCACCACGTTTTTTTAATACACGGTGGCATTCGGCAATAAAATTGTCCATTTCATCTCTCCACTTATCAAATGCCAAATCATCCCAACCTGAGTATGCAAAATGATTTTCACGCATTTTTTTAAGATTGGTGCCTCTTTGGTGCATGAATAATCCAAGGTTATAAGGTGGGTCGGTTAGAATTAAATCAATGCTGTTATCCGGCAACTGCTTCATAGCCGCCAAACAATCATTATTATGGATAGTATAGTCACCCATAATAATTACTTTGGATTCTGTATCTGATTTTGAAGCAGTTTGTTCCATTGCATAAGCAGGGAACTTCCTTGTAGTGCTGACAGGCGACCAAGCCTTTTTACGACTACAAGGAAGGTCCTTTATATGTTGAATATAAGTATTACTTACATTGATTCTTTGCCGGAGCAAAGCGACATAAAGTCGATGAGGTCTTTGTCAGCGCAAGCGCGTATTAGATTGCAAATTTACCAATTTTTCTTGAAATAGCAGAGGACTATGCCGAGATTTTTGGCCTATTTGGATGTCTCTGATTCATCCGGTCGCAATTCAGGTAAAACACAATGTTGCAATGTTGTTCATACTGTATTTAGTTTCGAGTTCTTTAATGATAATTGTAGTCATCAATATTTTTCAAAGGAAAATTCCCGGTAGCATCTGAAGACTGACCAAAGCTGTAACGACTACTAAGGAGTTTTCAAAAGGTTTTCGGCTTTCGCTGGATTTCTTCGTTGTTATTGCCGGTACGTTTTCAGATTGACGTTACTTTTTCATATACAAAAGTACGAAAATTTTTTGAATTGGCAATCGGATATGTTGAAGAATATATCTGATTGCTATGGATTTTGATCTGATGTCATTGCAATGACATTTATGTAAAATTGCACTTTTGTAAGAACAATTTACTATATTGTTCTGACAAAGGTGCATTTGTTAAAATTGTTCCTACAAAGGTTTATTTGATTTGATTGTTCTTTTGTCGGAACATTTTATTATATTTGCAAAAAATTTCTATTATGGACATATTGATACGCACATACAAAAGACGATTGTCTGAAGTTGAGACAAAGATACACCGTTTTCTCTATTCTGAGATTGATTGGACCCAACCGCTAATCGGAATAAAAGGACAACGGGGAGTGGGCAAAACCACAATGATGCTGCAACGTATTAAGGATACAGATCCCGAAGGCAATAAGTCCTTCTATGCGAATCTCGACAATATCTGGTTTGCTGAGCACTCATTGGTTGACCTTGCGGAGGAATTGCTTGCGCGTGGAGTGACGCATGTGTATCTTGATGAAGTGCACCGGATGCCGGGCTGGGAGCAGCAAGTCAAGAACTTGTACGACTCATACCCGGAATTGCATGTGGTTTTCACTGGTTCATCGCTCTTGGTGATAGATCATTCAATAGGCGACCTTTCACGAAGAGTGTCCATGTACTCACTCCCCGGCTTATCTTTTAGAGAATTTCTGATGTTTGAGGGCCATGACATAATGCCGCGTCTGTCACTACAGGATATATTATATTCTCATGAGACAATTGCTCCTTCGCTTTCGTCACGATTCAATGTATTATCATTGTTCCACAAGTATATGGAGAAGGGCTACTATCCTTTTTACAAGACCATGAAGACTAATGACTATTACAGTCGATTGTCTCAGGTTGTTACAACCGTGATAGAATCAGATGTGCCGGCAGTGGAGACCAAGATTGACTATGAAACTCTCATCAAGGCCAAGCGACTTATGGCGATTATATCTGCCTCACTGCCATATATCCCCAATATAAGCACACTTTCCGGATTGATGGGAACAAACCGGGCACAGATTGTCCGGCTGTTTGACCTTTTGGACAGGGCCGGACTGATTCGCCAGCTTTTCATCGCACAGAATTCTCCAAAGAGCCTTGCCAAACCCCAGAAAATACTTTTGAACAACTCGTCTCTTATGTACGCTCTCGAATCTCCTCAAATCGGGGCTGTCAGGGAGAGCACATTCGCATCGCTTGTCGGAGTGAATCACGGAGTGGGATTTGCCAAGGATGGCGATTTCATCGTTGATAACCGTTATCTTTTTGAAATAGGCGGGAAAGGTAAAGGGTTTGCCCAGATTCGCAACATTCCCGACAGTTTTGTGGCGGCAGACGATATAGAGTTCGGACTTGGGAATAAGATTCCATTGTGGTTATTTGGCTTTCTGTACTGAGATATTGCCAGACTGCACACGGCTGCGGCATGGATGCCGCAGCAACGTCATACTGTTGCGGCGCCCCAGAGGAGCTTGTCGCGGAGCACGTTGGCGAAGTTGCTGTCTTTCTTCCTGATGAGGAGGGTGGAGAACGGGGCTCTGCGGATTGTCACCTTCTCACCCATGGCGATGCGGAACGAGCGGTCATCCACACTCAGCCGGAAACAGGCAGTGCGACCCTCTACCGTCAATTCCAACACCGAATCACCGCCCACCACCAGCGGACGGATTGTCAGTGTGTGCGGGGCTATCGGTGAAAGCGCCATACAGTTGATGGTTGGCTCAAGTAAAGGCCCACCTGCCGACATATTGTAGGCAGTGCTCCCCGTAGGTGTCGCCACTATCAACCCGTCGGCACGATAGTCAGCGAGATAATGCCCATCGATATGTGTCTTTATGGAAATCATGGAGGAGGTCTCATCCTTAAGGATCGCCACCTCGTTGAGTGCATAGTTCCAGATATCGCCAGACGGTTTCTTGACATTTACACTCAAGAGCATACGTTTCTCTACGGCAATGTCGCCACGACATATGGCATCAATCATCTCCTTCACCTCCCCGATTCCACAGCCGGAAAGGAAACCGAGATGACCCGTGTTGACGCCAAGAATCGGAATCTCCTTGTCGCCCACCCAGCGGGCTGCCCTCAGGAATGTGCCGTCACCACCGACGCTTATCACGAGAGCAGTCCCATCCGGCACCTTCTCGACCGGAACGGCATAACCCATGTCGACACCATTCTCCTCCAGGTATCCGGCAAGTTTAGGATGTACACACACCCGGAATCCCTTCCCCTCCAAAAACGAAAAAAGCCCGGCAAGCTCCTCGTGATAGGGCTCCTGCCTACGGCTTCCGTAAATCGCAACCTTGTTGTTATCCATTGTCTAGGAAATTATTATATTAAGTCCCCCTTTAGGGGGGGGATAAAGGGGGCTTTATACATTCAGCAGTGTCTGCAAGGCAAGCAGACGCTCTGCGGCTATTGTGGCGTCGCGACTGCCATCCTCGCTCCCATGCGCGTCAACCATATGAAACTCATAACGCTCCAGACTTCTTACCGCAGCCGATGGGTCGTTGTGGCGCACTCGCAGGGTGACGTGCATATTGCCATCCTCCTGGGGAGTCGTGATCAGGTCCACAAGGTGGGCGTCACTGTCTTCCACAGCATGTGCAAGCATACTCGCGCTATACTCTTCCGGACGACATTCCACAGTGATTGTGCTGCAGTCGTCGCGTGCCGCTATCAACTTACCTAAGCCCTCAAGCATCGAGGTCTGGTCTATAACCCCTATCGATACATTGCCATCGTTTACCCCTATCTCCCGCATGGGAGTGTCGAGAAGACGCGGCAACACCTCCAGCAGCGGCATATCTGCCTCCACCATGCGGACCGGGTGGCGTTCCGCTACAGTCTTGCCGGGTGATAATATCTCTTTTGCTGTCATTTCCGTGTCTCTTTTCTACTTAATTAACGTCTAATATCCCTTTTTTCTTTGCTCTATTGTCCTTTTTTTATACTTTTGCAATGAAAAAGCGACATAAACCACTTTCCAAAGTTACAAATTTTATGCCGAATTTCCATAAGGAATCATAAAAATTTGTGTTAATGTCGGTTTTATTATTTTTCAACAAGACTGTTACATCAATTCAATCAAATGATAATGACACGATTAAGTGTAAATATCAACAAAGTGGCAACTCTCCGCAATGCAAGGGGAGAAAATGTGCCGGATGTGGTGAAGTTTGCCATAGACTGCGAACGCTTCGGCGCTCAGGGCATAACAGTGCATCCGCGTCCCGACGAGCGACATATAACACATGCCGACGTCTACGCCCTCAAGCCGGTAGTCACCACTGAATTCAATATCGAGGGATACCCTTCCGAAGATTTCATGCGCCTGGTGTGTGACGTGCATCCAACTCAGGTAACCCTTGTGCCGGACGCTCCCTCACAGATCACCTCCAACTCCGGCTGGGACGTGATTGCCAACGCTGATTTCTTGCGCGACATTTGCGCCCGACTCTCCAAGGAGGGGATACGCAGCTCAATATTTGTCAATGCCGACCCGGTGCAGGTGAGCAAGGCGGCTGAGGTGGGTGCAAACCGCGTGGAACTATACACCAAGCCATATGCCGACAACTATGCCACCGACCGCGAGGCTGCCGTGGCTCCTTTTGTATCGGCTTCGGGAGAGGCAAGGATTCTCGGCATCGGTCTGAATGCCGGACATGACCTTAACCTCCAGAACCTCGCCTATTTCCACCAGCAGCTCCCGCTTCTCAACGAGGTGAGCATCGGTCACGCCATAATCTCCGACGCCCTTTACCTCGGAATCGAAGAGACAATCCACCAATACCTCGCCCAACTGAGAGTTAAGAGCTGAGAGCTGAGAGTGACAATTTTCATTTTTCAATTTTCATTTTTCATTTTAAATGACTACCCTTTCTTTCTGGTCGCTCGTGATTGACGGCGGCTATATAATGATTCCACTGGCGGTGCTTCTGATTGTGAGCATCTACATCTTCATTGAGAGATGTATCGCCCTGCATAAGGCTTCCAAGTTTGACGACAATTTCATGAAGCGCATCCGCGACTATATCATGGAGGGTGACCTGGAGAATGCAGAGATTCTCTGCAAGCGTACCGACACCCCCTATTCACGCCTTATATTAAAAGGAGTAAACCGTATCGGCCGCCCGATGAACGACGTGCTTGTGGCAATCGAGAACACCGGCAACATCGAGGTGGCAAACCTTGGCAAAGGGTTCACATGGCTCTCCACCACAGCCGCCGGAGCACCGATGCTCGGTTTCCTTGGCACGGTGGTCGGCATGATTGAGGCGTTCTTCGCCCTTGCCAATGCCGGAACTTCCGCCAACATCACCGTGCTTTCATCGGGCATATATCAGGCTCTTGTCACTACCGTGGCGGGTCTTGTGGTCGGTATCGCTGCCCTTTTCGCCTACAATTATCTTGTGTCTCGTGTCAACCGCATCATGAACTCCCTCGAGGCACAGACCATGGAGTTTATGGACCTCCTCAACGAACCAGTTTAAAGATGGCACTGAAAAAGAATTTCCAGACCCTTGACACATTCTCCATGTCGTCGATGACCGATGTGATTTTCCTGTTGCTCATCTTCTTCATGGTGACGTCGACACTCATATTCCCGGCTGCCATCGATGTCAACCTGCCACAGAGCAGTGAGCAAACCTCTCTGAAACCTGTGACGGAGGTGTATATCGATGCGGATTCCAAACTGTGGCTTGTGGCTGACCGCAACGACTCCATTGAGGAGAACTCTACGGCGCGTGCCGTGACTCGCGATGAACTGCTCGCCAGTCTGATGCTAATCCAGCATCAGGATTCCCTCCGTGCAATAGCCCTTTACGCCGACAGCACTGTGGCTTACGCCCGTGTGATAGATGTGCTTGACCTCGCCGCCAGAAACAATCTCAAACTGGTGCTTGCCACACGCAGTTCTCAGAAGAAAGATTGATACCTCTGGCATTCTGGTCAAAAATATTGAACGGATGATTGAGAAGAATCAAAATAATAAGGATCAGATAATTGCGGCAGCACTCACGTTTGCCGTGGTGCTGGTGTTGCTGCTCACCCTATATTTCGGCAAAGTCTCCTGGCAACCCCAACAGATTGCCGAGGCATCCACTCCGGAACTTATGAAGCCGGAGGAGTTGTTTATTGAGCCGGAGCTGGTGGAGCTTGGTGAGGAGAATGCAGTGAACCATGACAAACCAGCCCCTGCCATGAAAGGTGAGCCGGATCCTGCCCCGGAAGACCATGCCGAGATCATTGAGCCGGGAGAGAATCCGAAACCTGCCCCCGCAAAACCGAAGCTCAACACTCAGAAGAAGAAGAGCAAGATGAAGGTGGAGGAACCTTCAAAGACCGACAAGGAGAAGCAGAAAGCCACGAGCACAGTGGCAAGCAAGTTCTCAAAGAACAATGGTGCCGTTGAGGGCACCGACAAGGGCACTTCCGGTGCGGGAGGCACCGGAGTCGGGGTAAGCGGCAACGCTCACGGCCGCACATTCATCAGTTGTCCAAAACCGGATGTGGCCCTGCGCCACAAGACAGTAGTGAAGGTGAACGTTGTCATAGATGCCAACGGCAACGTCACGGAGGCGACAGCCACCGGTAGCGCCGACGCATCCATCCGCCGCAAATGTGAGGCTGCCGCCAAGAAAGCCAAATGGTCTGCCAAGAAAGGCGCAACCTCTACCCGAGGCTCCATAACTTTCACCATCACCCCAAAATAATTTTGTCAGGCGAGTTCAGCGCGGAGGGTGGCGCTGTTGGCGTCGAGGATGCGCACCTTCACGAAATCGCCGGGCTTTGTGTCGCCTTTCGGGAACACCACCATCTTGTTTTGCGATGTGCGTCCGCAGTTCTCCTCTGCACTGCGCTTCGAGCATCCCTCCACAAGCACCTCCATAACCTTACCCACATCCTTGCGGTTGCTCTCCGCCGAGAGCTGGTTCTGAAGGGCTATCATACGGTTGAGACGCTCAATCTTCACATCTTCCGGCACATTGTCAGGCAGATGCTTCGACGCAAATGTGCCAGGTCGCTCCGAATACTTAAACATAAAGGCGGAATCAAAAGCCGCCTCACGCATCAACGCCAAAGTCTCCTGAAAATCCTCCTCCGTCTCATTGTGGAAGCCCGTGAAAAGGTCGGTCGAGATTCCGGCATCCGGCATAACACGGCGAATAGCCGCAACGCGGTCAAGATACCATTCTCTGGTATACTTCCTGTTCATCGACTTCAGCACCGAATTGCTGCCACTCTGCACCGGCAGATGCACATGCCTTGCTATGTTGGGATACCGCGCCATGGTCTCTATCGTGGCATCACACATATCCTTCGGGTGGGAAGTGGTGAAACGTACCCTCATGTCGGGGGCAGCCTCCGCCACCATCGCCAAAAGATGTGGGAAGTCGGTATGATTACCCTCGGCATCGGCATAATTATAACTGTCTACATTCTGTCCAAGGAGTGTCACCTCCTTAAATCCACGCTGACGAAGGTCAGCAAGCTCACGGAGAATGCTCTCCGACTCACGGCTGCGCTCGCGCCCACGGGTGTAGGGCACTATGCAATATGAGCAGAAATTGTTGCAGCCACGCATGATTGAGATGAAGCCGCTGATTCCCGCGCTCCCTATCCTTCTGGGAAGGATGTCGCGATAAGTTTCCGTTGTCGAGAGGTCTATGTTGATTGCCTTCTGCCCCGTCTCAGCGGCGGCGATAAGGTTGGGGAGCTCGAGGTAGGAGTCAGGTCCTGCCACCACGTCTACCCCATGTTCCTCAATCAGCTTATGCTTCAATCGCTCCGCCATGCAGCCAATCACTCCTATTATTATATTCCTGCCAAGTTTGCGGCGAAGGGCGTTCCAATATGCCAGTCGCGAATAAATTTTCTGCTCCGCGTTCTCGCGTATGGAGCATGTGTTGAGCAAGACGGCGGCTGCTTCTGTGTCGGTGTCGGTGACGTCATAGCCGGCCATGTCCATCATGGCTGCCACCACCTCTGAATCCGCCACATTCATCTGGCATCCGTAGGTCTCTATGCGCACTTTTTTCGATTTAGTGCAATTTTTATCGTTTTTCGGCAAAAAAAATGGTTCCATATGTAGTTTTAATGGAATAATATCATTACTTTTGTGCAAAATTACATTTAATAATCCAAGGTTACAAATGAGTTTTCCATTTATTTCAGCCGAAGAGGCTGCCAGCCACATAAATAATGGCGACACTGTCGCACTTTCCGGCTTCACGGCTTCGGGAACACCCAAGATTGTAACTGTGGCAATCGCTGACAGGGCACGCCAATTCCATGACAGGGGCGAGCCTTTCAAAATCAACCTCTACACCGGGGCATCAACCAACGACTATGCCGACGGCTCGCTCTCGCGCGCCTGGGCTATCAATATGCGCGCACCTTATCAGGGGAATCCCGACGCTCGCATTGCAGCCAACACCGGCGGGATGCACTATTATGACCCGCATCTCAGCCATATGAGCCAGGATTTGCGTTATGGATTCTGCGGTGACATCGACGTGGCTATCATCGAGGTGACGGAGATGAGCCCATCGGGAGAGGTGGTGCTCGGCGCCGGTATCGGGATGACCCCTACCATCGCCCGGCTCGCAAAGAAAATTATCATTGAATATAGTTCCTACTACAGCTCTTCCTTCCGTGGCTTCCACGACATTTACACACCCCTCGACCCACCCCACCGCCGCGAGATTCCTGTCTACAAGCCTTCCGACAGGATTGGCTCAGAGGTTTTGAAAATTGACCCAGAGAAGATTATCGGTGTTGTGCCATCCAATGAGTCGGAGACTGTCAAGTCATTCACTGAGATTTCCGACGTCACGGCTGCCATCGGTGTCAATGCCGCTGCTTTCCTTGCCGCTGAATTAAAGGCTGGGCGACTCCCGAAGGAGTTCCTTCCGATTCAGAGCGGTGTGGGCAACGTGGCTAATGCCGCACTCCATGGACTCGCCGACAACCCGGACATTCCGCATTTCGATATGTACACGGAGGTTGTGCAGGATGCCGTCATCACCCTGATGCAGGAGGGGAACTGCCGCTTTGCATCCACATGTGCCCTTGCACTTTCGGAAGAGACGATGCTTCAGTTTATGGACGACATTAATTTCTATCGCGACAAACTGCTGCTGCGTCCGTTTGAGGTGTCTAACCATCCGGAGGTGGTGCGCCGCCTTGGGCTGATTGCCATGAACACTGCCCTCGAATGCGATATCTATGGCAACGTCAACTCCACCCATGTGATGGGCACCAAGATGATGAACGGCATCGGTGGCTCCGGTGATTTCGCCCGCAATGGCTATCTCTCTATCTTCATGTGTCCCTCTACCCAGAAAGATGGCAGAATCTCCGCTATCGTGCCGATGGTGACTCATGTCGACCATAGTGAGCACAGCGTCAAGGTGATTGTCACGGAGCAGGGTGTGGCTGACCTCCGCAACAAGGATCCATACCAGCGTGCGGAGACCATCATTGAGAACTGCGTGCATCCCGACTACAAACAGTTTATGTGGGACTACCTGAAAATCTCCCGCCGCCAGCACATTGCCCACAATCTCCGCGCCTGCTTTGCCATGCACACCGCCTTCGAAGAACTCGGCGACATGCGCCTCGCCGACTTCTCCAAATTTGCCTAACTCGCATTTTTCTT
>CAZRUR010000018.1:0-35854 GCA_964603335.1 uncultured Sangeribacter sp.
GCCAGGACGGCCTAAGAAAAACAAAATATAGTCCCACTCATTGGGAAAGTTTTATCTAATCATATTTAAATTTAATCTTTATTTGTTAAAATTTTAATGATTGCAAAGTTAATATTTCAAATTTAATTATGCAAATATTCACATTGTGTTTCTTTATCCTTTTCTGTGACTTTGCGTTCCCTTTGCGTTAACATGTGTCAGATTACACTGTATATTTGGGGATATTTTAGGTACATATGTGTATATTTAGAATATCCTGTTACAAAATTTTCGATCTCTTTTTTACCTTACAATTTTCTGAAAAATATTTTAAGAGATGTGTTGGAATGACGGCCATTATGCGAGTGATGACTACTATCATGACTCGGCAGACGACTATGCCCATGACTTTGATGGCGTTTGAATTATAAAGGAATCCGACTCCGGGAGGGAGCCGGAGTCGGATTGTTTAATAGAGGATACGAGTTGGGAATTTTATAAGAGAAGTCCTTAGTCGAGGATGTAAGCCTGACTGAGGAAGTTTGTCTTCACGAAATCTGTAGCCAGTTTGTTTAGTTCACGGTTGAGAGATTTCTGCTCGCATTTGTCGAGAGCGGAGTATTCTCCGCCATGTTCCTTCATGAAGTCTTCAAGTATGTCCTTGGCGAACATGCCCATGACTTTCCCAAAGTCTTTCGGGAGAGAGACCTCTCCTATGTGGCTCACCACATTGTTGAGTCTGGCCTCAGTTACGTATGCCTCGACTTCGGGGAGAAGAGCCTTGAGGGCATCGCTGTAAGGAACCGGCTCAGAGAAAAGTTTGTTGCGTTTCTTCACACTTTTCTTCTCGGCAAACCGTGCGTTCTTACTTTTAATCAGAACGCGAGAGCCATTGCGTAGATACTGTGGTACGACGGGACGAATCACAACACCCTCGCAGATGTTGTCTTCAATGTCAGGGAGTCCGAGCCACTGTGATATCTTGCTCTGAAAGGCATTTGGATATTTCAGACATTCCTCAAGCGACCCTCTGAAGAGGGTCCTTGCATAGAAGAATCCCTCCTTCTCAAATATGTCATTCACCTCATCTACAGGAAGGTAACGACCAGTGTCGTCTTCAAAGATATAAATGTCGAAGCCATAAAACTCATGACCGGGAGTGTAGTTCACACCCTTCTGAATGAGGATAGCCCCTTTTTCAGCAGGGACTCCGGCATGAGCGTATCGGCCGCCGAACATCTCTCCGAAGACAGATATGGCATCAACATTCGGATAAGTTTTCTTGACGCGATTGAAGAGTGAGATTACTCTTGACTTGTAGGTGTTGACGAGAGACTGGAAGTCATAGAACTTCTCATCATCTTCAAGGACGGAGGTTCGTTTGGCGAACTTCACGTCTACTCCGTCGCAGAGAAAGCTGGTGTTTGAGCCATGTACCTTCTCCTGCACCACCCATTCGAGGTCTGCCGGCATTTCAGCCCTTACCCGCTCCATGAATTCACGGGTGATGGCATTTTCTATGGAGCTGTACTTTTTGAATTTAAGCATTGTTGATTTTGATTGTGCGCTTCTGCGCGGTTATTAAAATAAGAGAGAGCATCTGTGTGTCCGCAGCTAATCGTGGTGGAGAAGGTTTTGAAACCAGTGGGACACAAAAAAACGAATGTCGGGGAAGTTTGGCAATACTTTCCGACATTCGTTATATCTTGGTAACCTGTTGGATGGTTAACTTATGTCAGTTTCAGAACTGAAACAAACGTGTCGGCAATATTCCGATTGTGATATGTCTCTGGAGACGAAATCGGCGCACAAGGCAAGACTTTAAGGCTTTTGAAGTCTTGAATGCAGCTATTGTTAAATATGTTGCGATATTGTCTTGTCATTTGTTTCGAGTTAAGTCGCGGCAAAGTTAATGCTTTTTTCTTAAACCACAAAATAAAAATGCGTAAACTCTATTTTTAGAATTCACCTACAAAATTAATTACAATGAAGTTATCTGTAATCAATCTTTGATTGTTTCAATAAATTATTTTGAAATGTGGATGAAAATGATTACTTTTGTGAGAAATAGCAAAGAGGACACAAAGATATGGATAGAAATGATGTTGTAGACCAGATATCATCGCAGGAAAATTTAGGAATATTCATGATGAATTTCAACCTGGGTCACATGTCTCCAAGCAAGCTACATGATGTGAGACTTATGGACATTGAGACCGGGGAGATATTCTCAAACCTGATGAGGCTCTTCTTTGTTTCATTACAAAGGGTCAAGAAAAGTTGGGAAGAGTGTGAGGATGAATATGATGAGATAACATACTTAATTAAAAACATGCATAAGATGGATAAGGAGTCGGCAGCTTACAAGAGCAAGAAATATGAAGATCTTTTCAGGGAGTCGGAGATAAACAATATGGTGAAAGAGGATGTGGTGGCATACAGCCAGTCAAAACTGCGTCTTGATGAGATCCAGAAGTCATATGACTGGAGCTACAACAACGGTCTGGAGAAAGGGTTTGCAAAAGGAATTGAACAAGGAATCGAGCAAGGTATCGAACAAGGAATTGAGCAAGGTATCGAACAAGGTAAGAGAGAGTTTGTGCAGATGCTTATTGACAATGGAATGAATTTAAGTCAGATAGCAAAAATGCTCGGTCTCCCAGAACGGGATGTTGAGTCTTTAGTGAAATAATAGAAACTTACAAAAAAATGATTATGAGTATATAAATAATGTAATTATGGCTTTATCAGGTGGTGGATATAACACTCCAATCATTATTCGGGGCGGTGGCCGAGGCTTTCGCCTTTGTCTTGGGGTGGGAGAGAGGATTCGATTTCGTCATGGCATTGCTGGAGGAGTTTCTTGGTGTTGAAGCCTCTCTCACCCGGATAGATGGGTTTGTTGATTGTGAGGGTAATCTTGCCGGGGGTTATGTTGTAGGTGTAGCGTGGCATGCGGCGGAAACTGCCGTCAATTGTGATGGGTACCACCGGGAGATTGAATTCGGATGCCAACAGGAATGCGCCACGTTTGAATGGAATCATCTTGCCGTCCCAACTGCGGCTGCCCTCCGGAAATATCACAAGCGACATGCCATCCTTAAGAGTATGCTCTGCGTTGGCTATTGTCTGCTTGATGGAGGCAATGCTTGAATCATCAACAAACACATATCCCGCACGGCGACATGCCGGGCCAACCATGAATATATTCTCAAGCTCCTTTTTCATCAGCCATTTGAAGTTATGGTTCAGATAGCCGAAGATTGACCAAATGTCGAAGGCACCCTGATGGTTAGCCACAAAAATATAAGAGGTCTTAGAGTCGATGTTTTCCCTCCCCTTTACAACAACTTTCACAAACATCAATCGGCAGCAGAACCTCGACCAGAGATGTGCAGGATAATAACCCCAGAAATGGGTACCCGACAACAAAGAGCCGACGCTCGTGATGATTGCCGTGATGAAAGTGACCACGATGAATATAGGAGCGGCTATAAGCCATTGGTAAACTCGCAAAAGATATTTCATGACTGTGACAGATTTTCCGCAAAAGTACACAAAAAATAGAGTCTGCACAAAATAATCTCCGTTAATATTGTGCAGACTCCACGAAACTTGAATAATTGATAATGTCCTTGAATATTGATATATGTATACTATTCTCAATTTTCTTTGACAGCCGTTCCCTCTGGGGCAATCAGCTTATAGCCTTTGCCGTGGATATTGATGATCTCAATGTTCTCATCATCCTTGAGGAGTTTACGGAGCTTGGTGATATATACGTCCATACTTCTTGCGTTGAAGTAATTGTCGTCAATCCAGATAGACTTGAGGGCAAAGTTTCTCTCAAGGATCTCATTGACGTGAGAGCAAAACAGGGCGAGAAGCTCAGACTCCTTGGTGGTGAGTTTCTGGGTCTTATCGTCAGAGATAAGCACTTGTTTCTGAGTGTCGAAGGTGTATTTGCCAAGTTTGTAGAGAGTGATTTCCTTATCCTTCTTACCTTTCACACGACGCAGGATGGCACCAATGCGGAACACGAGCTCCTCCATAGAGAACGGTTTGGTGATATAGTCGTCAGCACCAATCTTGAATCCCTCGAGTATATCCTCCTTTAGAGCCTTTGCGGTAAGGAAAATGATAGGCACCTCGCTGTTGACATTTCTGATTTCCTGGGCAAGGGTGAAACCATCCTTCTTCGGCATCATCACGTCGAGCACACAAAGGTCATATTTACCTTTGAGGAAAGCCTTGTAGCCTTTCTCCCCATCCGGGAAAAGATCGGCATTGAACCCCTTTGCCTGGAGGAATTCCCTGAGCAGCATTCCGAGGTTCTCGTCGTCCTCACAAAGCAGTATTTTAAGTTTGTCGTCCATAGCTGTATGATTTTATTTGTTGATAATTCAATTTATTTAAAGCACATTTTCATTTTTCGGAGTCTCGAAATCGAGAGGGAGCACAATGATGAAGGTAGACCCCTTCCCGAGCTCACTCTCCACGTTGATAGAGCCACCGAAAATAGTCACCATTTTCTTGACGTAAGCGAGACCGAGACCGAAACCCTTCACGTCATGTCGATTTCCGGTGGAGACACGATAGAATTTCTCAAATATCTTTTTAAGGTCTTCCTTCTTGATTCCTATTCCGTTGTCGCTCACGCGAATCTCAAGTTTTCGGTCGTTGAGGTCGCGAGTGGTGATGTCGAGGTGAGGCTCAGAGTCTTCACGCATGTATTTCACAGCATTGTCAAGAAGGTTATAGATAATGTTTGTGAAATGCATCTCATCAACGTTTACAATTGAATCTGAGGCGTTGAGGTGGCAGGTGATGTCGCCACCAAACTTCTCCACCTTAATCTTGAATGTGTGCACCACATTCTCAATAATCAGATTAGCGTCGACATCCGTAAACTTAAGAGTGCTTGAAGACTTGTCGAACACCGACATCTGAAGCACTTTCTCCACCTGGAAACGGAGACGCTTGCTCTCATCCATAATCACCTGGGAAAGATGTCCCAACGAAGCCGGAGACTTTCTCACAGAGTCATCGTTGAGCATCTGGGCCGCCAATGAAATGGTTGAGATAGGGGTCTTCAACTCATGAGTCATATTATTGATGAAGTCAGTCTTCATCTCGGAGAGCTTTTTCTGGCGGAAAGCAAGGATAATAGTAAACAGGAAAATCACCAAAAGGATAAGGGTGAAAGCGAGAGTAGGAATTATAAACCTTACTGAGGAGAATATGTAGTTGTTCTTGGTAGGGAACTCAACGTTAAGGCGCAGGCGGCTGTCAGTGTTTGGGAACAACACCTGCGAATAAATTCCACGGGTGGCATTCTCGTCATAACCATTTGAGGCATATAGGATTGCATCCTTATTGTTAGTGACAGCAAAGACAAAAGGAACAGACAGGCCATTACCAGCCAATTCAGTGGTGAGATAATTTCGGATGGTTGTAGAGTCAGCCCTTTCAAACACCGGTCGTCGTCCGGAATCGCGCAAGATGGAGAGAATCACCTCATTAAGCAAGCCCTTCTGATAGAGATACTGGCTGCGTATCACCTCCTGCATCTCGCGATAATGGCTCGAGACATTCCCAGTGGGGGAGAAACCCTGCTTAGACGGATCCTGCTTGGAGCGGTCGATCTCAGCAGCCAGGGTGTAGTTGGTGACAGTGCCATCCGGACTTTCCACCGAATATTTGAGATTCTCATTCTGTCTGGAGAATGGATTCTCATCATAAAGATTTGATTCTATAATGTTTATGTCCTCTTGCAGGAAGTGACGGGTTTCCTTTTTCTCCAGGTATGCCGCGGTGGCGGAAAGCGACCTCATGACAGACTCGGAGAACTGCGCCTCTCTCATTTTCACCATATTCTCAAGATATATGATCTGAAAATAGAGCAGCGCACCAAAGGTGATTGCCATCACTATTGTAAGGAGCCATATTATTGATTTCTTCATATCTCACCTCAGAATTACAGCGTCACGACGCCTTGGAATAATTCTTTATATAGAATTAACAATTTTAAACGGAGTTAGTTCTACAATGCTAAACTAAAGTTAACTTAAAAAAATGATGCCATTTCTAAAAATCGGAAGCCTATTTAGAGTGCTGACATGTGTTAATTTTAACATTCAAGTGCAAATTTAACATTTAAGTGTGAAAATATCAAAATCTGGCACAATAAAATTGCAATAAAATAAAAAATCGCTTATTAATGGATATAATAATGGGAGATAATAACGTTAAGTATAAGAGGAAATTTATGAATAATTTCACACTTTTGACTATACAATCAATTGATTATAACATCTAATGAAATATATCCCTTACCTCAAAACACAAATTCTCTTGGCAGCGTCGGCGTTGATGTTTGCTCTTTCGTTGACATCCTGTGGTGAAGACACACCCTCTGAGCCGGCGAAAGATGAGAGCATCAAAAGCACTGTGTTGCTTTACGCAGTGGCATCCAACAATCTATACAGCAATCTCATAGATGACAAGGAAGAGATATTGACGGCAGCCTCACAAATGGATCTCACAGGGTTGAGGATGCTCGTGTATCAGGTGACTCCCTATGATGAGCCCTCGCTGTTGGAACTTAAGAAAGGAGCAGACGGCACGGCTACGTTTGTAACGGTGAAAGAATACAGCAAGGATATGTATTCCACCGACCCCAGAAGGATTGCAGAGGTGATTGACTATGTCAAGACAGAATATGTCTCTGCCCTCTATGGCCTTGTATTATGGTCGCACGGCACCGGTCTCGACCCCTTCACCTCAACACGTTCAGATGATGGTGATGAGGAGGAGGACAATCTGCATAGGAGTCTTCCTATGCTGTATTCGTTTGGCCAGGATAAGAACGGCAGCGATGAAGACAGGATAAATATTGACGAGCTTGCAGACGCCATTCCAGACAATCTCTTCAATTTCATATGGTTTGATGCGTGCTATATGAGTGGGATTGAGACCATCTATGAATTGAGAGACAAATGCGAGTATTTCGTGGGGTATCCAACAGAAGTGTTTACCCCCGGGATGCCATACGATCTTACGCTCCCATACTTTCTTGCTGAGAAACCCAACCTTGCAGGTGGTGCAGAGGCTTTTTTCAAATATTATGCAGAGCACTCATCGTCGAGCTATAGGGTTGCTACAGTATGCGTAGTTGATATGGATAAATTAGAGCCAGTGGCTGATTTCTGCAAAACCGCTTATGTCGGCGCATATCTGTCTTCGGGAGTTGGACTACAGAAATATACACGCGGGAGCATCGGACCATTCTACGACTTTGGGCAGTATACCCGACTGATGTCGGCGCAAAACGACTCTTATGCCGATATCGAGGCATTTGAAAAAGCCCTTGATGACTTAGTGATATATGCAGCGGCAACTGATGTGGATTTCAATTACAACGCCATAAACCAAGAGAATTTCTCCGGCATCTCATGCCATCTTTTCTTTGACGACGGAGGGAGCAAATTGGAATTCTACAAGACTCTCGACTGGTATAAGAGAGTGTATGAATGAATTATACATTAAATTAAGGTTATGATACAGACAGAAGTATTTCCAGTGGTTGATTTGCCCGACAAGGTAGAGACCGGCAAAGGAATTTTTGAATCGCTGAAAGGACTTAGTTTTGAGGATGCCATCTCCACGATAGCCAATGGAATCGTGCATTTCTCCTTCAAGCTGCTGATTGCCATTCTGGTGTTTTACATAGGAAAGTTTATCATCAAGAAGTTGTATAACTTCGTTTTCCGGATGATGACCCACAACCAGTTAGAGGCATCCCTTACCACGTTTGTACTGTCAATGATCAGGATAGTGCTCTATTTCATCCTCATCATAACAGTTATTGGCATTCTTGGCATTGAGACGAGCTCATTCCTTGCACTGTTTGCATCTGCAGGTGTCGCAATCGGTATGGCATTGAGCGGCACACTCCAGAATTTCGCCGGAGGAGTACTGATTCTATTGCTGAAGCCATATAAGGTGGGCGATTATATTGAGACGCAAGGCTTTGCCGGCACAGTGAAAGAGATACAGATATTCCACACAGTGATCAACACCACAGACAACAAGGCAATCATAATACCGAATGGTGTACTTTCCACCGGCTCTGTCAACAACTACTCGCTTGAGGATTACCGCCGGGTAGACTGGAAAATCGGCTTGTCGTACGGCACAGACTATCAGGCAGCCCGTGAGGCAATTCTTGAGATGCTCAATTCAGACGAGAGAGTGATAAAGGAGCCGGCAGAGGTCAACACCAAATTGCGTGTGCCACAGCAGCCACCATTTGTTGGGCTCAGCGAACTTGCCGATAGCAGCATCAATATTGTTGTCAGGGCATGGACTGAGGCATCAAACTATTGGCCACTGTTTTTTGAGATGAATGAGCGATTCTACAAAGAGTTGCCGGAAAGAGGGTTCTCCTTCCCATTCCCTCAGATGGATGTGCACATTGATAGAATTGAAAATTGAAAATTGAAAATGTAAAATGGGAAAATGAAATTTATTCCATATCATTTGCTTAAGGAATTGAGAATTAGATGACAACGGAAGAGAAAAGAAGATATTCACGCCAGATAAGCGTAGAGGAGATAGGGGAGTCGGGTCAAGCCCGGCTCCTCGCTTCAAAGGTGGCAATTGTGGGGTGTGGCGCTTTGGGCACCATGGTTGCCATGCAGTTGGCAGCCGCCGGCGTCGGTAGCATAGTTATCGCTGATTTCGACACTATCGACATCTCCAACCTTCAACGCCAATACTTCTTTAAGACAGAAGAGGCAGGTGCGTCAAAAGCAGATACCCTTGCCTTGAGGATGACAGAGATAAATCCCGATTGCAAGGTTGAGATAGTCAAGAAGATGATTGACCGAAAGCTTGCCAGTGAGATATTTAAAGAGAGCGACTTTATCATAGACGCCACCGACAATCCGGCATCCAAGATGATGATAGAGGAGACATGCGAGCAACAAGGCAAATATTGCTGCGTGGCGGGAGTGTCAGGCTATCATGGCCAGGTGATGACCATCAGACCGGGAGGGGCAAAGTTTGGAGAAGTGTTCAGCCAGGGTGCTGATTCAGAATTCATGCCCTGTTCCATTGCCGGGGTGATTGGACCTACGGCTGCACTCTGTGCCTCAATCCAGGCAGCGGAGGCAATCAAATTCCTGACGAATGCCGGCGTGACACTGCAAGACCGGCTGCTCACCTTCAACCTCTTTACAAATTCCTTCAACCTACTCCAACTTTAACTAAAAATATGTGGAGGGTATTGGATTTTTTGACTAATTTTGCAGAAAATTAGACCAAGAGCCCATCACATAATATTACGCATGATAGATTATTTGATATCAATCGACACAGATATATTCCTGTGGCTAAACTCACACCATAACTCCTATTGGGATGTAGTGATGAAACTTGCCACGGGTAAATGGATATGGGTGCCGATGTATGCAGCGTTGCTCATAGCCTTTTGCCGCGCCTACGGCTGGAAGAGCGCCTTGTTGGCAGTGGTGCTGACCGCCTTGGCAGTGACAGCCGCCGACCAAATCACAGCGTCTGTAATCAGACCAATCGTGGAACGCCTGCGCCCCTCCAACCTCAACAATCCCATCTCAGACATGGTGCATATAGTGAATGGATACCGCAGCGGCGGCTACAGTTTCCCGTCGTGTCATGCCGCCAATACATTCGCTGTGTTCACATTCACATCGCTGGTTTTCAACCGATGGAAATATACCGTCTTCATTCTCTTGTGGGCACTGATAAACTGCTACTCACGCGTATATCTTGGTGTGCATTATCCGGGAGATCTTCTTGTGGGGAGTGTGATAGGGATGATGTTTGGAGCGATATTCTTTCTTCTCGGAAGTGTGGTGGTAAGAGTGTTCCATCTTGAGACACTCGGAGACAAAGACACATTAGGCAGAAGCTTCCTATTCGGCAAGGTGATCAGCTACCGACCCTCCGTCATAGTGATAGTTGTAGGCTTGCTGACAATGGCATACATTGCCATCTACGGCGCCAACAACATGCAATAACAATAACTCAAAAGAACAAAGCAAAAATAATGGGCTGAATTTCTTAGTGAAACTCAGCCCATTATTCTATTTAGCCTTCTCGCCTAATTAGCCTTCTCGCCTAATTAGCCTTTTTGCCTAATTAAGCTTCGTAGAGATAGTTGGAAATCTGCTCGGGCTGGGAGTTGCCAATGGAAGAGGCATGCTTGGCAACCTCTGCCTGGCCGTACTTCACATATACATTGAGGGAGCGACGGAAAGAGTCGTTTCTCTGAGTGTCCTCAAGAAGAAGATAACCCATGATTATGTGACCTGCCATCTCCACGAGTCGGCGAGCCATAAAGTCGTGGAACTTAGTGTCGTCAACGCCCATCACAGTCTGGACAGCATCAGCATACTGCTGAGTCATAAACATAAGTGTGTTCTTAACTGCCTCATCCTCCGGCTTGACATCCATAGCCTCAAACTCGCGGATCTTGTTGAGATAAGTGCCAGTGGTGACGTGGCGGATAGCAGCCACAACCTGAAGCTGGGTTGTGCCCTCATAGATGCTGGTGATACGTGCATCGCGGTATAGACGCTCACACTTATAATCCTTCATGAAACCGGAACCACCGTGAATCTGGATACAGTCGTAGGTGTTCTGGTTGCAATACTCAGAGCTCATGCCCTTAGCCAACGGGGTAAAGGCATCTGCAAGACGGCTGTAATATTTCTGTTCCTTCTTCTCCTCAACAGTGAGAGGACGCTCCTTGGCGATGTCATCATAAATCTTATACATGTCGACGAAACGAGAGCAAGCATAAAGTAGAGCACGGTTGGCATCGAGCTTGGCTTTCATTGTAGAGAGAATCTCAGCGACAGCCGGGAACTCTATGATAGCCTTGCCAAACTGTTTACGGTCTATCGCATAAGCCAAAGCCTCTCTATAGGCAGCCTCGCTAAGACCCACAGACTGAGCGGCGATTCCAAGACGGGCGCCATTCATAAGAGCCATCACATATTTGATAAGGCCAAGACGTGTGCTGCCCACGAGTTCAGCGGGAGCATCCTTGTAGACGAGCTCACAAGTAGGGCTACCCTTGATGCCCATCTTATTCTCAATGCGACGGACAGTGACGCCACCGTTGCGCTTATCGTAGATAAACATAGAAAGACCACGACCGTCCTTGCTGCCTTCCTCAGAGCGGGCAAGCACGAGGTGAATATCGCTGTCGCCATTGGTGATGAAACGCTTCACGCCGTTGAGCACGTAAGAGCCGTCATCTTGCTTTGTGGCTTTCAGCATCACAGACTGAAGGTCGGAACCTGCATCCGGCTCTGTGAGGTCCATTGACATAGTCTCGCCCTCGCAGACGCGTGGAATGTATTTCTGCTTCTGCTCATCGGATGCGAACTCATAGATGGTCTCGGCGCAGTCCTGAAGTCCCCAGAGGTTCTCAAATCCCGCATCGGCACGGCTGACAATATCAGCAGCCATGATGTAAGGCGTGATGGGGAAATTAAGGCCACCAAGGCGGCGAGGCATAGCCATGCCCATAAGTCCAGCCTTGCGGCAAGCGTCAAGGTTTCTGAGTGTGCCGGAAGCATAGTCTACATGACCATTCTTCACAACCGGACCCTCATGGTCAACACCCTCAGCATTCTCAGCGACCACATTGGCGCAGATGTCGCCAACAATCTCGAGAACACGGTCATAACTGTCCATAGCATCCTCAAAATTCTGAGGTGCATAGTCATATTTATCAGCGTCGGCAAAGTTTCTTTCCTTGAGCTCCACAATCTTGCCCATCAGGGGGTGATTGAGATAATGCTTCAGGGAGTCATTGTCTGTATAGAAATTAGCCATTATTTTGAATTCTTTTTGTAGTATTTGATAAGTTTGGGGAGCACGTCTTCAATCTTTCCGGTAATAACGTAATCGGCGATTGTGTTGATAGGGGCATCCGGGTCAGAGTTGACAGAGATGATGATGGAAGAATCCTGCATACCGGCAATGTGCTGGATCTGACCGGAGATTCCACAGGCTATGTAGAGCTTCGGGCGCACGGTGACACCGGTCTGACCAATCTGACGGTCATGGTCGACCCAACCGGCATCGACAGCTGCACGGCTTGCGCCTACCTCAGCACCGAGAGTGTCGGCAAGTTTCTGAAGCAAATCAAAATTCTCCTTGCTTCCGACACCATAACCACCCGCAACCACAATCGGGCTGCCTGTAAGGTTTACCTTAGATTTCTCGACATGACGGTCGATAATCTCAACCAAGAAATCCTCAGGGTTGGTGTATTTGTTTACTTCCTTATCCACGACCTCACCTTTATAATTGGAGTCGCGCACCTCTTTCTTCATGACTCCCTCACGCACGGTAGCCATCTGGGGACGGCACTCCGGGTTGACAATGGTTGCCACGATGTTTCCGCCGAAAGCAGGACGGATCTGATAGAGAAGGTCGGTGTACTCCTTTCCAGTCTTGGCATCAGTGTAGTTGCCAATCTCAAGGGCTGTGCAGTCAGCAGTGAGACCACTGTGAAGAGAAGAGGAGACACGAGGACCAAGGTCACGACCTATGGATGTAGCACCCATGAAAGCGATTCTTGGCTGAATCTCCTTGAAGAGGTTGATGAGGATAGAAGAGTGGGGGAGAGATGTATAAGGATATAGACGTGAGTCCTCAAATTTATAGACGGTGTCAACTCCATAAGGGAGAATCTGCTTCTCAATGTCTTTCAGGTTGTCACCAGCAACAACAGCCTCAAGCTTAATGCCGAGTTTGTCGGCGAGTTGACGGCCCTTAGTGAGGAGCTCCAGGCTAACGTCAGCCACTTTACCGTCTTCGTATTCGCAATAGACGATTAGATTATTTTTGTCTGCCATTTTGAATTCAGTGTTATTGGGTTAGCCGATAGTATGATTTGCGATAAGGTCGACGATAAGAGCCTCAAGCTCCTCATCAACGTTTTCAATTCTGCGAGCCTCCTTAGCAGTGAAGACCACATTCTCAATAGACTTCACTTTTGTTGGAGAGCCGGCAAGTCCGCATTGTGCGAGGTCGGCATCGACAGTAGCCGCACTCCATTCACCGATTTCGAGATAAGGGCGCTTGGCGATAAATTCCTTCTTTGCCTCGTCGTTGGCCACCTCAGAGGGGACAGCGGCATATTTGAATTTCTGCACAGCCTTTGCGTTGCGTGGGCGGCAATCAGCGGCACTACCGTTGACAGTCACCACAAGAGGAAGTTTAGCCTTTACAGTCTCAACGCCGCTTTCAATTCTGCGTTTCACAACGACCTCGCCATTGTCGGCACTGAGAATTTCCTCAGCATAGGTGATCTGTGGGATCCCAAGTTTCTCTGCAATCTGAGGGCCGACTTGTGCAGTGTCGCCGTCAATAGCCTGACGTCCACCGATGATGATGTCGAAATCACCAATCTTCCTTACAGCCGCGCTGAGGGCATAAGAAGTGGCGAGGGTGTCGCTGCCGGCGAAAGCGCGGTCAGAAAGCACGATGCCGCCATCGGCGCCACGGAACATACCCTCACGGATAATCTCAGCTGCGCGAGCCGGGCCCATTGTGAGAATAGTCACCTTGCTGCCGGGGTATAAGTCTTTAAGGCGAAGTGCCTGCTCTAAGGCGTTGAGGTCTTCCGGGTTGAAGATAGCCGGAAGCGCTGCTCTGTTGATTGTGCCATCAGCCTTCATGGCGTCCTTTCCCACGTTGCGGGTGTCAGGGACCTGTTTGGCCAACACAATAATGTTTAAGCTCATATTTAAGTTGTTTTAAGTAGTCTAATTGACGATGTTAAAATCAGTTTAAGCGGATTTTGGGGCAAAGTTACTAAAAAAACTTTAATATTCATTACATTTTCTATAGTTTGCGCATAAATTGTTTGAAAATTCCTATTTTTTGCCTAATTTTGCCGCGATTTGTGTGATGGAACAGGTGGATTTGTTCAAACTTCAACATTGCCCAAAGCATATGCATATGAATAGATTCTTAACTTCTGCAATAATATTGCTGGCCAGAGCTGCCACCATCTATGGAGCACCCATCGACGAGGCACGCCAACTTGTGAAGGAGGGTGACTTCTGGGGAGCGCGAAAACTCCTTGAACAGGCGGTTGCGGCAAATCCGAAGATAGCATCAACAGCGGAATACAACTATCTTCTCGGGGCATGTGAGTTTGACTCCGAAAACTACGACAAGGCGCGAAGCCTTCTTGAGACAGCAAAATCTAAAGGGTATGGGTTTGCCAACCTATATCTTGGGAAGCTTGCTTTCTTGGACTATGATTTCGACAGTGCATCAGATTATTATGATAATTTCAGGAAATATCGTGATAAATTAGGGCAAGTATCCGGAGAGGATGTAGAGGAGGCAGAGCGTGAATTGGCCATAGCCGAGAGCGCAATGACACGAGTGGAGAGAATAGCCGTAATCGACTCCCTGAGCGTTCCGAAGGATAATTTCTTTGAATATTACAAGCTGCCCAAATCATCGGGCAAACTGCTTTCGCCCGATGCCATACCATTCAAAGAGAGCAGCCAAGGGGCAGTAATGGCATACACCAATGAGAACGGTGACTACATGTTGTGGGGGGAGCCAGACAGCATCGGCAATGTGCACCTTATGGAGTCACTTCGGCTTCTCGACGGGACCTGGCAAGAACCAAGACCGATAGACGACCATTTCAGCAACAAATATGCAGACTATCCATTCATGATGCCCGATGGAGTGACACTCTACTTTGCATCAGACGGAGAGGGCACCATGGGAGGATATGACATCTTTGTGGCGAGCCGCGACGCCACAACCGGAGAATATCTCCAGCCACAAAATATAGGGATGCCATTCAACTCACCCTATGATGACTATCTCCTCGCGATAGACGAAGAGAATGGAATAGGGTGGTGGGCTACAGACCGTAACCGACAAGGCGACAACGTGACAATCTATGTGTATTCAGTCAACGATATACGCAAGAACTATGACGCTGACGACGAGGACGTGGCATCGTTTGCGCGTCTCACAGACTATAAGGCCACCTGGAATCCAGCCGACAAGGGAGTCTACGAAGAGAAACTCGCCGCGATAGCAGATATGGGAAACAATGATTCCGAACAAAGGATAGACTTCAATTTCCCAATAGGCAACGGCGAATATTATCACTCAGTGTCAGACTTCAAGAACCGTGCAGCTTTCGATGCGATGAACACATATTTAAGGGCTGCCAACGAGCTGGAGCAACAAGAACAATTACTCGACCGTCTGCGCCGACGCTACCCGATGAGCCGTGCCGACAACCTTAGAGAGGAGATTGCAGCACTTGAGAAAAGTATTGACTTGAAAAGAACAGAATTAACCAAATTGAGAAGCAACGTCTACCGTTGCCTGAAAGGAGAGAAATGATTTCATTTATTATCGCGTTGCTGACGCTATGCGTTGGCGCCGCTCTTTACGGACGCTATGTGAGCCGAGTGTTCGGTGTAGACAAAAACCGAGCCACTCCCGTGCACGAGATGGCAGACGGAGTGGATTATGTGCCGCTTCCCACATGGAAGATTTTCCTTATACAGTTTCTGAACATAGCAGGTTTGGGTCCGATTTTCGGAGCCATCATGGGCGTGATGTTTGGTCCGGCAGCATTCCTGTGGATAGTGTTCGGCACCATCTTCGCCGGGGCAGTGCATGACTTCATGAGCGGCATGCTCTCGCTGCGCCGCAACGGGGCATCCCTGCCGGAGATTGTAGGCCAGGAACTTGGCAGCAAGATTAAGCTTGTGATGCGCGGATTTGCACTCCTGCTTATGATACTTGTAGGGGCAGTGTTTGTATATAACCCCGCCGACCTTCTCGCGATGCTCACGCCAGAACATCTCGACAAGATGTTTTGGATAGTGGTGATCTTTGCATATTATATGGCAGCAACACTGTTACCCGTAGACAAACTGATTGGCAAACTCTATCCCATCTTTGGCTTTGCCCTGCTGTTTATGGCTATAGGCATCTTGGTGATGCTGTTCGTACATGGCTCAGCACTTCCGGAGATGTGGGATGGATTCTACAACCACAAGCCGAATCCGGAGACCAGTCCCATCTTCCCGATGATGTTTGTGTCGATAGCTTGCGGAGCCATTTCCGGATTCCACGCCACTCAGTCACCGATGATGGCACGATGCCTTCAAAATGAGAAACACGGAAGGACAGTGTTTTACGGCGCTATGGTGGCGGAAGGGATAGTGGCCCTGATATGGGCAGCGGCAGCAATCGCCTTCACCGGGGGGTATGCCAACCTTGACGCAGCGCTATCCGGCTCATCACCGGCAGTGTTGGTCAATAACCTGTCATCGTCATGGCTTGGTGCCTTTGGAGGCATTCTGGCAATTTTGGGCGTGATAGCAGCTCCAATCACATCAGGCGACACGGCATTGCGCAGCGCACGCCTCATAGCCTCTGATTTCATGGGGTTGAGACAGAAGAGCATTGCAAAGCGCCTGATGGTGTCGGTGCCAATCTTTGTGATGTGCTTCATCATCATGCTGCTGCCATATGAGGTGATGTGGAGATATTTCGCATGGTGCAACCAGGAACTTTCGGTGTTTACGCTATGGGCAATCACTGTGTATCTTGCCTCTGAGAGGAAAAACTATTACGTCACCCTTATCCCTGCATTATTCATGACGTGCGTCACCACCACCTATATCTTCTTCGCGCCCGAGGGATTCAGCGCACTGACCACATCGCTATGGGATATGCCGATTCCCTATGAGGTGGCATTAGGGCTGGGCGTGGCATTGAGTGCATCGTTGCTTGGAATGTTTGTGTTCTGGCTTCGCGGCTTGGAGCGCAGACAGGCAGTGATGATGGAAGACTGATAAAGCAACCACCTTATGACAGATCTTAGGAAGATAATCGACACTACAAGAGATTATAACCTTCACGCACATTCGCAATTTTGCGATGGGCGTGACCCCATTTCAGAGATAGCAGCATCGGCAGCGGAAGCCGGAATGAAATATTTCGCCTTCACACCACATTCCCCACTCAACATACCCTCGCCATGCAACATGCTGAAAGAGAAGATGGGGGAGTATCTATCAGAAATGTCGAAAACGAGAGAGGAATATGCCAACCGCATTGTGGTGTTGACCTCACTTGAGATAGACGGCATGGGACCAGAATTTGGTCCTCATATAGATTATTTTCAGAACCTACCACTTGATTTCCGTCTTGGCTCAGTGCATTTCGTGCCCAATCAGGATGGAGTGTTCCTTGATTGCGACGGACGGTTTGAACGGTTTTCCCAATATCTAAAGGAAGGCTATAGAGGCGACCTGCGTTATGTGGTAGAGAAATATTTCGAGCAGGTTCTGGTCATGATAGAAAGGGGAGGCTTTGAACTCCTTGGACATTTCGACAAGATTGCGGGGAATGCTGCAATCGCCGACCCTGAGATAGAAAATCAGGGATGGTATGAGTCGCTTGTCGATGACGTGGTCAGCCATGCCCAGAGTGCCGGGTTGGTAGTGGAGATCAACACGAAGGCATTTGCCGACAAGGGTAGATTCTTCCCGGCAGAGCGCTGGTGGCAAAAGCTAATCGATGCGGAATTGGCGCTTGCCATAGACAGCGACACGCACTACGCAACGAAAGTGACAGCAGGACGCGAGGAGGCATATGCCCGTCTGGATGTGCTGGCATATAGTGGCGGGAAATAAATTCTTTCAAAATTACTTGCATAAAATTTTGCTGAATGGCAGAAAATTAGTAATTTTGCAGTCGGAAAATGCGGAGGGAGTCGGCAACGGCATCCAACCGCGTGAAAACCAAAACAATAACAATTATTTTTAATCAACGTAAAACGTATGAATTCTTACGAGACCGTTTTCATTTTAACTCCCGTTTTGTCTGATGACCAGATGAAGGAAGCGGTAGAGAAATTCAAAGGCGTGCTTCAGAGCAACGGCGCTGAAGTGGTCAATGAAGAGACATGGGGCCTCCGCAAACTCGCTTACCCCATCCAGAAGAAATCGACAGGCTTCTATTGCCTGCTTGAGTTCAAAGGCGAACCCACCATCGTGAAGCAGCTTGAGACAGCGTTCCGTCGCGATGAGCGTGTGATCCGTTTCCTCACATTCCGTCTTGACAAGTATGCACAGGAATATGCAGAGAAGCGTCGCAATCTGAGAGCTAAGAAAGCAAGTGAACAACCCGCTGAGGCAGTAGCTGAGGCAGAAAACAAGGAGGCTTAATCATGACAGCAAACAGCGAAATCCGTTATCTTACTCCTCTTACAGTCGACACCAAAAAGAAAAAATACTGTCGTTTCAAACGCAGCGGCATCAAGTATATCGACTACAAGGATCCTGAGTTCCTCAAGAAGTTTCTCAACGAGCAGGGCAAGATTCTTCCCCGCCGCATCACCGGCACTTCCCTGAAGTTCCAGCGTCGCGTGGCGCAGGCTGTAAAGCGTGCCCGTCATCTCGCTCTTCTTCCCTACGTAGCAGACTTGATGAAATAATCATTTTTAACCCCGACAAAGAAAACTCAACATGAAAGTAATACTTAAAGAAAATATAGCAGAACTCGGCTATAAGGATGATGTTGTCGAAGTGAAAGATGGTTATGGCCGTAACTATCTTATCCCGACAGGGAAGGCTATCATCGCCTCCAACGCATCGCTGAAGCGTCTTGCAGAAGACCAGAAGCAGCGTGCCCACAAGATTGCACAGATCAAGGCTGACGCTGAGGCAGCTGCAGCAGCTCTCGAAGGCCTTAAACTCACAATCGGCGCCAAGACAAGCTCTACCGGCACTGTATTCGGTTCTGTCAACGCCCTTCAGATTGCTGAGGCTCTCGAGAAACTTGGCCACAACGTTGACCGCAAGATCATCTATCTTAAGGAGCCTGTTAAAGAGGTTGGCGTATACACTGCCACCATCAAGTTCCACAAGGATGTGGTTAAGGAAATCGAATTTGAGGTTGTTGCTGAGTAATCAGGCAGCCGTCAGACACGGAAAATATCAGGAGATGCATCTTTTTGATGCGTCTCCTATTATTTTTTTCTATATTTTGGTTGATTTTTTTGCCATAGATTCCAATAAAAATAACTAAATTTGCATAGTCCATGAAACACGCCCTGGACCTTACCTAAAGATAGAAATAAATAACACACAAAATATGAGATTTAACATCGACGGAAAGCTATTCCAGCAGAATCTTCAGGCTGTGAATAAGGTGATCAATTCAAAGAACGCACTTTCAATACTTGACAATTTCCTGTTTACCGTGGAAGACGGTATCCTTACCGTGACCGGCAGCGACCAGGAGAACATTGTCACTGCCAAAATGGAAGTGATGGACAGCGATTCGAACGGGGCAATAGCAGTGCCGGCAAAGTCACTTCTTGAAATCACCAAGGAGATCAGCAACCAACCACTAACATTCATTCTCAACGATGAGACTGGAGAGATTGACCTCCAATTCCTCAACGGACGTTTCACATTTATGGGCATCAACGCTGACGAGTTTCCAAAGGGTGAGAAATTGGAAGAACAGGCAATCGTGCTCAACATTCCGTCATCCGTGATTCAGAAAGGAATCGACAAGACGATATATGCAGTGAGTGCAGAGCCAATACGCCCTATGATGACCGGCATCTATTGGGACATCCACGATTGTGACATCACCTTCGTTGCAAGCGACACCCACAAACTCGTAAGATATGTCAACACTAACGTGAATCCGGGAGTGGAAAGAGGATTCATCATGCCGGCAAAACCAGCATCGATTCTGCGCGGAGTGCTTCCGAAAGAGGAGGAGAACGTGAAGGTGACAATAGGGGAGAAGGGAGCAAAATTTGAGCTCGCCAACTTCACACTTACATGCCGTTTCATCAAGGGCAACTATCCGAACTATAACCGTGTGATACCAGCATCCAATCCATTCACGCTTACCGTAGACCGCACATCCTTCCTCAACGCCATGCGCCGTGTGGCAATCTTCGCAAGCAAGGCATCAAACCTTGTGAAACTACAGATAACCCAAGGGAGCATGCTGCTGGCAGCCCAGGATCTTGACTACGGCACATCGGCTGAGGAGAGAGTAATGTGTGAGTATCAGGGCAACGACATGACGATTGGTTTCAACTCACAATTCACCCTTGAAATTATCGGCAACATTGATGGCGACATTGTGTATGTCCGTCTCTCAGACCCAGCCCGTCCCGGTGTGTTTGAGCCAGTAGAGCAGCAGCCCAATGAGAACCTTGTCACCATCCAGATGCCAATGCAAGTTATTGAATAATCGTAAGCAATGGAACAGGAAATAAAACTTAATCTTGAAAGACCAATAATCTTCTTCGACCTGGAGACCACCGGCACGAATGTCACCCACGACAGAATCGTGGAGATTTCATATATCAAGATCTATCCCGACGGCAAGGAAGAGAAGAAGAACCGTCGCCTGAATCCGGAAATGCCGATTCCGGCGGCAAGCACAGCCGTGCATCATATCACAGATGAGGATGTCAAGAATGAGCCTACATTCCGTCAGGTGGCAAAATCGTTGCTTGAGATCTTCGACGGTTGCGACATCGCCGGCTATAACAGCAATAAGTTTGACGTGCCCGTTTTAATGGAGGAGTTTGGCAGATGCGGCATTAATTTTGACATAGCAGGCCGACGCTTCATCGATGTTCAGAACATATTCCATAAGATGGAGCAGCGCACCCTCGTGGCAGCCTACAAATTCTATTGCGGCGCCAACCTGGAGGATGCCCACAGCTCCATGGCTGACACGCAGGCCACATATGAAGTGCTGCTCGGACAGCTCAAGAAATATTCCGAACTGAAGAATGATGTGGATTTTCTCGCCAAATTCTCGACTATAGGCAGAAACCTTGACCTCGCGGCACGCATTGTGCTTGACGACAACGATGTGCCAATCTTCAATTTCGGAAAGCATAAAGGTAAACCGGTGAAGGAGGTGCTTCGCAAGGAGCCTTCATTCTTCGACTGGGTGATGCAGGGAGACTTCCCCAAGAACACCAAGGACGTGCTTTGCCAGCTCAAATATAAATATCAGCACAATAAGTAATTATATGCTAAAAGGGAAACATATTGTACTTGGCATCTCCGGTGGGATAGCCGCCTATAAGTCAGCCTATCTGCTTAGGCTTCTCATAAAGAAAGGAGCCGAGGTGCAGGTTGTGATCACACCCAATGGGAAGGAATTCATCACTCCTGCCACGCTCGCCGCATTGAGTGGGAAACCCGTTGTCAGTGAGTTTTTCGCCGCCAACACCGGGGAATGGCACAGCCATGTAGACTTAGGGCTATGGGCAGATCTTATGGTCATAGCCCCTGCCACCGCTTGCACCATAGGGAAAATGGCAAACGGAATTGCCGACAATATGTTGATTACCACCTATCTCTCAGCGAAAGAACAGGTGATGGTGGCCCCGGCTATGGACCTTGACATGTGGAAACATCCCTCCACCCAATCAAACATTCGCCTGCTCAAAGAGCACGGCGACATCATGATTGAGCCTGAGTCCGGTGAACTCGCAAGTGGACTTATCGGGAAAGGGAGAATGGAGGAACCTGAAAAAATTGTAGAACACATTGAGGCATATTTCGCCAAGACACAAACCATGGCAGGGAAGAGAGTGCTCGTCACCGCCGGTCCCACATATGAGAATATCGACCCGGTAAGATTCATCGGAAACTATTCCAGCGGAAAGATGGGATTCTGCATTGCTGAGGAATGTGCCTCGAGAGGTGCAGAGGTAACTCTTGTGTCAGGGCCCGTGTCACTTCCAACCCCACCCGGGAACATCAGGCGACTTGACGTCACCTCTGCTAAGGAGATGCTTGCCTGCTGCCTTGCAAATAATGATGACAGCGACATAATCATCCTCTCGGCGGCTGTTGCCGACTATGCTCCCGCAGTGGTGGCAGAGAAGAAGATAAAGCGCGAGGGTGTGGAAGATATGACAATCAAACTCGTGAGAAATCCAGACATAGCCGCCACCCTTGGTGAAAGGAAAAAGGAAGGCCAGGTTATGGTGGGGTTTGCGCTCGAGACAGACAATGAGCTGGAGAACGCAGTGGGCAAACTGAGAAGGAAGAATCTCGACTGGATTGTGCTCAACTCCCTCAAGGACCCAGAGGCTGGATTCATGAAAGACACCAATAAGATTACAATGATATCGGCAAAGGGATGCAAGGTCCCGTTCGCCGCAAAGTCAAAGCATCTTGTGGCAAAAGATATCATCGACACGATAATAGGGAGAGCGTGAGTTGCTAAAAAGTCTTAAATCTTCAATATCAGCATATATCGACACGTTATTATGGGTATGAGAGACAAAACCAAAAGATTGCTTTTTGCCGCTTCTATGTTTGCGGCTGCAGGCATTTATTCTCCTGATACCCAAGCCCAGGAACTGCAGTGCACCGTAGAGGTCAACACACAGTCGATTGAAGGCACCAACAAGAGCGTGTTTGACGCGCTGAAGGAGAGCATCACCGAATATTTCAACGAGAATAAGTTTACAAATGCAGTTTTCTCGCCAAATGAGAGAATCGAATGCCGCTTTTTCCTCACGGTTAAGGAGTATACCGACGACCGCATAAAGGGAGATTTGCAAGTGCAGCAGTCGCGCCCGGTCTACAACAGCACGTATACCACGACGCTACTGAACTTCAAAGACACAAAGGTAGAGTTTGACTATCGTGAAGGCGACCCATTGGTCTTCAACACTACCACATGGGACAGCAATCTCACCGGCATACTTAATTTCTACGCCTATCTTTTCCTTGCCCTTGACTTCGACAGTTTCTCCCCCAACGGTGGACAACCGTATTTCGACCGTGCTGCTTCGATAGTGCAGATGGCACAATCGAGCGGGGAGGTGGGTTGGCGTGCCTTTGAAGACACCAAGAACAGGAGTGCCGTATTGAGTTCGTTTACTGACAGCAACACGGGCATGATACGCGACATGATGTATCAATACCATCGCAAGGGTCTTGATGAAATGGTGACGAGTCCTGACAAAGGGCGTGCGGCGATAACTGAGGCGATAAAGGCAATAGGCACTGTCTATAAGAATGCTCCAATGTCGGTGGCACTATCCATGTTTCGCGACTCAAAACTTGATGAGCTTGTCAACATCTATTCGAAAGCTCCTCAATCGGAACGAGACGAGGTGTACGACCTGCTTCAGCCAATCTATCCTGCAGACACCGACCGCGTTGGGAAGATAAAAAAGCCGGATGAAACCAACTGACAAAATCTGCTAATATAAACGAAGAGCCATATGCTTGAAAGCCTTATAATAAAGAACTACGCATTAATTGACGATGTAAGCCTAAGGTTTACTCCAGGGTTCACAATAGTGACTGGAGAGACCGGAGCCGGAAAGTCGATTATGCTTGGAGCCCTTTCACTGCTTTTGGGAGAAAGGGCAGATACCAAGGCGATTGCCGACAAGACAAGGAAATCTGTTATTGAGGCTACATTCACCACTCCCGACCCGGCCTTGAAAAATGTGTTTGATGTCAATGGTCTTGAATGGAACGAGAGTGAGCTGATAGCCCGAAGGGAGATTTCCCCTTCAGGGAGATCAAGGGCTTTCGTGAATGACACACCAGTGACATTGCCAACACTCTCAGCCATCACCGGCAACCTCGTAGACATACATTCCCAGCACAGCAATATCCTTATGTCGCAGAGTTCAAGTCATCTTGCCATCATCGATTCATATGCCGGGAATTCACAACTATTGACGCAATATCGCAATGATTTCGCCCGCTATGTCGCTCTTCGTGGGAAAATCAAAAGGATTAAGGAGAGGATTGAGAAAAATAGGGAGAACCGTGACTTTATTGTTTTCCAACTTGAGCAACTCGACAAGATCAGGCCAAAAGAGGGTGAGTTGAAAGCTATAGAACAAGAGTTTGACATGCTGAGCGATGCCGACCAGATAAGGGAAGATCTTGGCGTGGCGTATAATTATCTCGATGGGGGAGAGAACAATATCAACTCATATCTCGCTGGAGTCATAGACTCGCTTCAACAGGTAAAACTTGACCTTTTTGAGGAAGATGGGGGAGCGGAGCTTATGCACAGAATAGATAACCTGCGCATCGAATTGAAAGATATCTCAGAGACCATTTGTGATTATCTTGACAAGGTAGACTCCGACCCTGCGCGTCTTGCAAAGGTGACGGCAAGGATGAACCAGATATATGATGCCATCAAGCGTTTCAAAGTGGCAGATGAGAAAGAACTGATTGAGCTCCACAACGACCTTCACCAGAAACTCGATGCCATTGACAACGGAGATGTAGACATCGCCGACTTGGAGAAAGAGGCAAAGGTATTTGGGAAAGAGTTGAAGGCTAAGGCAGACTTGTTGACAGAATCGAGGAAGAAGAGCGCCAAGGAATTTGCAGAGAAACTGACAGAGACTGCAATTCCACTGGGGTTGCCAAATCTGAAATTTGAGGTGGAATTCACAGCCGGTAAATTGACCCCGGAGGGACAGGATACTGTTGACTTCCTTTGCAGTTTCAACAAGAATCATCCACTTCAGGCAATGTCGAAGGTAGCGTCGGGTGGTGAGATTGCACGACTTATGCTGAGCATAAAGTCAATCATGGCAAAATGTATGAACCTCCCTACGGTGATTTTCGATGAGGTAGACACCGGAGTCTCCGGAGAGATTGCCGACAAGATGGGCTCCATGATGAGAAGCATGGGTAACGAGATGCAGGTGCTTGCCATCACTCATCTTCCGCAGGTGGCTGCCAAGGGCAACAGTCATTTTAAGGTGTATAAGACCGACAATGAGGAGAGGACAGTGTCTCATGTCAGGCTGCTTGACAAAGAGGAGAGAGTGAGGGAATTGGCTGGTATGCTCTCAGGGAGCAGCGTCAACGAGGCTGCCTTATTGAATGCCCGCACACTGCTTGGGGATGATTGAGAAATCGTTTAAATTGAAATATAAGTTAGAAATGGAAAGAAGCGACTATATATTTGGCATCAGGGCTATCCTTGAGGCAATAGAATCAGGTAAGACCGTAGACAAAGTGTTGGTGCGCCGTGAGATAGGAGGTGACCTTGCCAAGGAATTGCTTGCAAAGACGAGGGAATATGACATCCCGGTGCAGAGAGTGCCGTTGGAAAAACTGAACCGCATAACGATGAAGAACCATCAGGGTGCGATTGCCATATTGTCACCTGTGGGTTATCATAGGCTCGACAATGTGATTCCGCAATTATACGAGGATGGAAAGACGCCATTGGCATTGGTGCTTGACGGGGTTACAGATGCACGTAATTTCGGAGCCATAGCCAGGAGCGCGGATTGCTCCAGCGTTGACTTCATCGTGATTCCGGAACACGGGAGTGCCACAGCCACTTCAGATGCAGTCAAGGCATCTGCCGGGGCACTGTTCTATGTGCCGGTATGTCGTGAGAAAGATACACTTTCCGCAGTGCGCAAACTGAAGGATAGCGGTTATCTCATTGTCGGGGCATCTGAGAAGGGTGCTCAGTCATACACAGAGGCAGACTTCACAGTGCCGGTAGCCATAGTAATGGGAGCTGAAGACACGGGACTGTCGCCGGAAGTGCTACGAGTTTGCGACATGTTGGCGGCTATACCAATCTTAGGCAATATCGGCTCGCTCAACGTCTCAGTGGCTGCCGGAGTGATGCTTTACGAGGCGGTTCGCCAACGTTTGTCAGCCGGATTCAGCAACAAATGAGAGCCAAGACAGATGAAATTTGATATTATTTAATTCTGAAATTTGGCTGTTAGCCTCTTTTAGGCTAATTTTGCAGTGAAAATGCAGATGTCATGCCCTCTGGAAGACATCATTAATTGAAAAATCATCAAGAACGACCATAAAGAGTTATGATAAATCGTGTGTTGATAAGAATAAAGGTTGTCCAATTGCTTTATTCTTACCTATTGACCGACAACCAGTTTATGTTGGAATCGCAACCTACCGCACCCACCAAGGAAAAGCGTTTTGCGTATAATCTTTACCTTGACATCCTTATGCTGATGGTGAAGATTTCAGAAAGGATAGAAAAACGTGGCGGACACCGGCCGCTCGCCGACACACGGTTCATCAAGAAGATTCTCGCAGACGATAAATTGAAATCAGTGCAGATGAAATATCGCCACGAGCCGTTCCCATTCGAGAATATAGCCGACCAGCTTGCCGATATTGTCAAAGAGAGTGGTCTCTACAAGAATTTCATCAAGGATGTCAATGCAAATGAGGCTGAAGATGACAAGATATGGGAGAAAATCTTCGACATGATCATCATGACGTATCCGGCTTTGAATTCAGCACTCACCCAGCGCGAGAATTACACGATCAGGGGCGTGGAGCGTATGCGCGACATGATCAAGGAGACTTTCACTCAGTTTTATGCATCGCGCGACAATATAGACGACGCATTGCGCACACTTGCCTTGAGTATGCAGAAGGCGCGTGAACTCTATTTCCGTCTTCTCCTTCTTCCTGTTGAACTCACCAATCTCCGCGAGGCCCAGATTGATGAGAACAGAAACAAGTATGTGCCATCACAGGAAGACCTTAATCCAAACATGCGGTTTGTGGAGAATGCCCTTGTGGAATCCATCCGAAATGACGAGGAGGTTGACAATTATGTTGAGCAGAACAAGATTTTCTGGACAAATGATGACCGCCGCATGATGGAATCCTTACTTAAGGAGATCATGGACTCAGAGATTTATTATGACTACATGAATTTCCCAGCCACTGACTATCACACAGATTGTGAGTTCTGGAGAAATGTCTTCAAGCATATCATCTTCAACAATGAGGATTTCCTCGACACTCTGGAGACAAAGTCAGTGTATTGGAATGATGACCTTGACATCATCGGCACCTTCCTTCTAAAGACATTCAAGAGATATGAGGAGAATGCGGAGCGTGGTGGAGGGCATGCAGTGCTTCCAATGTATAAGGATGAGGAGGATGCAGATTTCGGGAAGCGCCTTTTCTCAGACGTTGTAAGAAACAAGGATGTCTACCGCAGATATATCGACGATTCTATTCTGTCGGAGAAATGGGACAGCGAGCGTCTTGCATTCATGGATGTGATTGTGACGATGACCGCCCTTTCAGAGATATGCAATTTTCCGAAGATACCGCTCGTGGTGAGTATCAACGAATATATCGAGATTGCCAAGGCCTACAGCACATCAAAGAGCGGTGCATTCGTAAATGGTTTGCTCTATTCCATCAGCAACCGCCTGAGCGAGGAGGGTAAAATAATGAAGAAATTGCCGCAATAATATTTTTTATTCGGAAATAATTTCCCGGATAAATGGGAAGTTATTAATTTTGTGAGATCAAAAAATTAACAACGATAAACTTAAATTCAAATGGGAATTCTTAACACAATGATCCTACTTCAGGAACAGGCCCAGGGCGGAGGAATCAGTGGCATCATCATGATTGTAGCGATGATCGCCATCTTCTACTTTTTCATGATTCGTCCGCAGTCGAAGAAGCAGAAAGATATCAAGAAAGCACGAGAGGCGATGCAGAAAGGCGACAAGGTTGTGACCGCCGGTGGGATCCATGGCAAAATCCGCGACCTGCAAGACGACACAATGACAATTGAGATTGCACCTGATGTGACAATCAAGGTTGACAAGGCATCCGTCTATCCATTGGCTCTTCCCCAGCAGGAAAGAAGATAATAAAGGGGTATAAAACTCACGATTCCCTAAAATAAGGCGCTATGGATCAAAAAATTGAAGAGGCACGCTCAAAATGGAAACGGTTGCGGTCAACATCCGGTTTCCATAATGCAGTCGTGTTCTTGATTTTTGTGGCCATAAGTGCCTTGTTTTGGCTTATTCTTGCATTAAACGACAGTGCCCAACAGAATTTCAACGTAAGGGTGCAGCTTACAAATGTGCCAGACACAGTGACATTTATCTCAGATGTACCCGAGAAGATTCATGTCAATGTCAGGGACAAGGGCACCAATCTATGGCGCAGCGGTTTTATGCGCCATCCGTCGATGCAGATAAAATTCAAAGATTATGCCTCAAAAGGGATCCTACGCTTTTCTCGGGAAGACATAATGGCTGCCTTGAAAGTCACTTTCGGGACAAGCGCACAAATCACATCTGTTTCCCTTGATTCCCTGAAACTTGTCTACACGACCAACAAAGGGAAACGTGTGCCTGTGGTGGTTAATTCTAAGATTATCCCGGATCTTGGCAGCATTCTCGAAGGGACAGTCAAGGCAGTTCCATCAAGTGTTTATGTCTATGGCGAGCAAAACATCACTGACACCATCAATAAGGTAGTCACCCATCTGTTGGATCTAAAGGATGTCTCGGAGACTACAACTCAGGAAGTTTCCATAGTCAAGATCGCTGGTGTCAGGATAGTGCCCTCCTCCGTAAATGTGACAGTTCCTATTGAGCCATTGGTTAAGAAACAATCGATGGTCACCATCACGCCCATAAACGTGCCTCATGGAGAAAGCCTGCTTCTGTTCCCATCAAAAGTGCCGGTGGAGTATTATGTAGCCATGAGCCGTCTTGGCGACGATGATGATGCCAGCATAGAGATTCAGGTTGACTATCACGAAATCAGCAGCTCGTCTGGCGATAAGCTGCCAGTTGAGGTCGTCAGATATCCAGACCGTTTCTGCAATCTGTCTTTGAAGACTGACAGTGTGGAATACACCATAGTCAAGGAGTGAAAAAGCCACGCGGTCATGATTAGCGACGGAAGGAATGACGTAGTTTCTGGATGTGAGATAATAGGCATTGCCGGGAATATCGGGGCGGGGAAAAGCGTTGTGTCAAGAATCTTGAGATGCAATGGCTATACCGTCTATGACTGCGACCGTGAGGCGTCGGTGCTTATGGTTGCCGACGAGATGGCTCGCCTTAGGCTTATGGATATTCTTGGGGAGACGTGCTATTTGTCGGATGGGAGTCTCAATAAGCCTTATGTCTCGGAAAAGATTTTCTCGTCTGAAGAGGATCGGGAGAATGTCAACAGGGTGGTGCATGAGGCAGTAAGAAACGACATTGCAAGAATAGCGCGAAATAGGAGCGGAAAGATGTTTGTTGAGTCTGCCATAATGGCTACCAGTGGACTTGACAAGCTATGCAGCAGGATTTGGGTTGTGGATGCTCCAGAAGATGTCCGGTTACGTAGAGTAATTAAGCGTAACGGCATGACGGAGACTGAGGTGAGGAAAAGGATGGAGTCGCAAAGGGGAGAGTTGTCGCTATTGCCAAAAGAGAAAATGGTAATGGTGGTGAATGACGATACGTCTGCAATGCTTGGCAAGGTGATTCATCTTGCCGGCGCGGATGAGGAGTCGCAATCGTTTGAAATCAAATGTATGCCGGATTGATTACCTACGCATACTTAACCATAAAAAACATAGAGATATGCTCAGAGAAATATTGGCGATTACAGGTAAACCGGGCTTGTTCCGTATCGTGTCGCAAGGCAACAGAATGCTTCTGGTAGAGGATTTGAAAACCAAAAAGCGTTTTCCGGCTCATAGCCGTGATAAGGTAGTGTCGCTTGGCGACATCGCGATGTACACCGATTCAGGCGACAAGCCGCTTGGTGAGATTCTGGACCTTGTCTACGCGCACAATGATGGTAAGGCTATCGACGTGAAGCAACTTATCGCCGACGGCAAACTCAGGGAGGAGTTTGAGGCAGTGATTCCTGACTTTGATAAAGACAGGGTTTATGACAATGACATCAAGAAACTCTTCATATGGTATAATATCCTTCTTGAGACTGGCATGACAAAGTTTACCGAAGATGAGGAGGACAAAGAATCAGCTGAGAAAGAGACAAAATCTGATGAGGAATCAGCTGCAAAGGAATCCAAGAAAGCATAAACCATAATTCATATTCTCAAAGCAAAGCCCCACAATCTTAACGCTGATTGTGGGGCTCGTTTTTTGTCATCACTTAGATGGATTTTTTCAATTATCAAACTTTTTTAATTCACTACTCCTGAAAGTAGGATCAACTGATAATATTATGTTTGCTGACACATATGAAAACAGCCCTGAAATCGAAATTAATTTCAGGGCTGCATATAAGAATATGTAAGACTTCTTAGAGAAGCTTTGCAAGTTTATCCTCGAGGTCAGAAAGTTTTACGAGACCTACACTGCGGTCTTTGAGTTCGCCATCCTTGAAAAAGAGAACAGTCGGGATGTTGCGGACACGGTTCTCACCGGCTATCACATCATTCTCGTCGATATTGACTTTGCCAATCACAGCCTTGTCGGCATATTTCTCAGCAAGTTCCTCCACGATGGGACTGAGTTTGATGCAGGGTCCACACCAAGTGGCCCAGAAGTCGATAACTACCACTTTCCCTGACTCAATAGCCTCACGGGCAGTCTGGTCTGTAAATTGTAGTGCCATAAAAATAAATTTAAGGTTTTATATTTTTGTGAAATTTTGCCCAAAAGTAGGAATAAATTCTGATACTGGCAAATTTTTATGCACCTCTTCTTTACATTGTGAGCACATTGTATTTCAATCCCCATTCATCAAGGAAATTTATCAACTTCTTTGAGATTGAGAATTTCTTACGTGAATGCACCTTAATAATCTGGTGGGTCTCAGGATTATAAATCTCTATGAAGAGATCTCCCTTACGCTCACCGTCCTCAAACGCCATGAGCTCGCTGAAGAAGTCTTGGGCCTTGAAATGCTGGTCCATATAGATGGAGATGCCATTGGCTTTAGTGCCCTGAAGGTTTTTCAATGACTGAATCTCATCTATGTTGACATTCAGACGGTTAGGATCATATTTCCCAGCAGTCACACTGACCGACAAGTAGACAATGTCACCGGCATGATATTTTGATTGGTAAAATTCAATATCTTTTGAGGAAATCATAAATTCTACAGCCCCTGACTTATCTTCCACCGTCATCACTCCAAATTGGAAACCCTTACGGCTTGTCTTGGAGACAATACTCGTGATCATACCTCCCAAGGTGAGTTTTGCGCCAATCACCTTTTTCTCCTCAAATTCAGCACATGTGCAGTTGCACCCATATGTCAATTCCATTTCATATGGGTCGAGGGGATGGGCGGAAAGATAGATGGTGACAAGTTCCTTTTCCTTGTTCAGCAGTTTGAGATTATCCCAAGGAGTGACTTGTGGTATAGGGGGCTTGGCGGTATCTATCGGTTCCAGATCACCGAAAAGACTTGCCTGAAGAGTGCCCTTGTCGTTCTGGATTGTCTGACCGTATTTCACCAACATATCGGTATATGTGGAGTCGAACATCGGCTCAACAAAGATCTCCCGCATATAACCCAATGAATCGAAAGACCCTGCCATCGCAAGGTTCTCTATTGCTGCGCGGTTGCAGGCACTGAGATTGACTCTCTCCACAAAATCATATATATTCTTGAAGGGTCCGTTTTCCTTACGCTCATTGATGATGGCAGTAACAGCATTTGTGCCCACACCTTTCACAGCTCCAAGACCAAAACGGATCTGTCCTTTCTTGTTGACACCGAATTTTTCAATCGACTCGTTGATGTCGGGGCCCTTCACATCGATACCCATGCGGACACACTCATCCATAATTTTCTTGATCTTATCCGCAGCCCCGAGGTTACGGCTTAGCACACCTGCCATATACTCCGCAGGGTAGTTGGCCTTAAGATATGCGGTCTGATATGCCACCCAAGTGTAGCATGTGGCATGACTCTTGTTGAAGGCATAGGAGGCGAATTTCTCCCAATCAGCCCATATTTTCTCCAACACCTCTGCCTTATGTCCGTTCTTCTGACCCTCAGCCATAAACTTGACCTTCAACTTAGCCATCTTGTCAATCTGCTTCTTACCCATAGCCTTGCGAAGCATGTCGCTCTCACCTCGGGTGAAGTTGGCAAGCAGTCGGGAAAGGAGCATCACCTGTTCCTGATAGACTGTTATGCCATAGGTCTCCTGAAGATACTTCTCCATGATGGGGATATCGTAGGAGATGGGTTCCTCTCCATGCTTACGCTTGATGAAAGAGGGGATATAGTCCATAGGTCCCGGGCGATAAAGTGCGTTCATCGCTATAAGGTCTTCAAACTTGGAGGGCTGAAGGTCTCGAAGGGAGTTCTGCATACCTGCAGACTCAAACTGGAATGTGGAAGTGGTTCTTCCGTCGCAATACAGTTTGAATGTGGCGGGGTCATCAAGCGGAATGTGCTCGATGTCGAGATCTATTCCACGCGTCTGTTTGATATTCTCCAAAGCCTCTTTTATAATGGAGAGTGTCTTAAGTCCGAGGAAGTCCATCTTGATGAGTCCTGTCTCCTCAATCACGCTTCCCTCATACTGCGTGGAGATTACTTTTGAGCCATCGGCATCTGTCGACACGTTGATAGGCACCCAGTCAGTTATGTCGTCACGTCCTATAATCACACCGCATGCATGGACACCGGTACCCCGGACGTTACCTTCAAGTTGTCCGGCATATTTCATTACCTCCCTGACAAGTGGATTCTCATTGTGTGTCTCAGCCTCAAATTCCTTGTTATAGGCAAGACAGTTCTTGAAATTCACTTTAGGAGCCTTACCGTTTACTTCCGGTAGTTTGTCAGGCACAAGGCGAGCAAGACGGTTAGATTCCGCCAATGGAAGTTCCATAACCTTTGCCACATCCTTTATGGCTGACTTGGTAGCCATTGTCTGATATGTGATGATATGTGCCACCTTCTCCTCGCCATATTTCTTTGTCACATAGTCGAGAACGACGTAGCGTCCGTCATCATCGAAGTCAACATCGATATCAGGGAGTGAGATACGGTCAGGGTTGAGGAAACGCTCGAAAAGCAGGTCGTATTTTATCGGGTCAATCTGGGTGATTCCCAGGCAGTATGCGGCAGCAGAGCCGGCGGCGGAACCACGTCCGGGACCAACGCTAACTCCCAGGTTCTTCTTAGCAGCGTTGATGAAATCCTGCACAATCAGGAAGTAACCAGGGAAACCCATGGTCTTCATGATATACAGCTCAAACTTGAGGCGCTCAGCAACTTCCGCCGGGAGTGGGTCACCATAACGTTCCTTGGCACCCTCCCACGTCAGTTTCTCAAGATAGTCAGCCTCAAATTTTATGCGGTATAGCTTGTCGTAGCCACCCAACCGCTTTATTTTCTTCTCAGCCTCCTCCTGCGAAAGCACCACATTCCCGTTCTCATCGCGTGTAAACTCATTGAAGAGGTCTTCCTCAGTGAGTCGTTGGCGATACTCTTCCTCAGTGCCAAATTCCTTTGGAATCTCGAAGTTGGGCATGATGGGTCCATGGTCGATGGAATAGAACTCAATCTTATCAAGGATTTCAGAAGTAGACTCAAGTGCTTCAGGCACGTCGGCAAAAATCTTGTTCATCTCCTCAGTAGACTTAAGCCATTCCTGCTTTGTGTAGTGCATACGAGGCTCATAAAACCTTTTCTGCATCGACACGCAGATAAGCCTGTCATGAGCCTCAGCATCGTCCTCATTGGTGAAGTGAACATCGTTGGTGGCAACAACCTTAATGCCATGCTTCTTCGCCATCTGCATCAACACCTCATTCACCTTGACCTGAAGAGGGTAGACCTCACGGTTAGAGTTCTCCTTGAATGTCTGATGGCGCTGAAGCTCAAGATAATAGTCATCGCCAAAAGTATCCTTATACCATAAAATCCTCTCCTCGGCAGCCTGAAGGTCATCGTGGATTATGAACTGCGGCACCTCCCCACCTAGACAGGCAGAGCAAACAATCAGCCCCTCGTGGTGAAGGGCCAATTGTTCGCGGTCTGTACGTGGCTTGTAATACATGCCGTCGGTAAACGCCTTGCTTACAAGCTTAATCAGATTGTGATATCCCTTGTTGTTTTTCGCAAGCACAATAAGATGATAGCCATTGTCGCTCTTATCCTTGTGCTCGGTCATTTTCCCCTTAGCCACATACATCTCACATCCGATGATAGGCTTGAATTTCTCCTCATCAGGTTTGCCGGAATTTTTCTTGTTGACATAATTATAGAATTCCTTAATTCCATACATGTTGCCATGGTCGGTCAATGCGATGCCGCGCATGCCGTCGGCAATTGCCTTGTCGACAAGTTCAGGGATAGAAGCCTTGCCGTCGAGAAGGCTGTATTGAGAGTGTACGTGAAGATGGGTAAAAGGGATCATATTTGATTAGTGTGTCTGTAAATAAGTGACGTGTGTGCGCAGATATTCCTCCACGCCATGTTTGCCGTCGGCTCCACCGATGCCACTCTTCTTAACTCCGGCATGGAAGCCCTGGATTGCCTCGAAATGGAACCTATTGATGTAAGTCTCGCCGAATTCGAGTTCGTGCACACAGCGGGCGGCATTGTTGATATCGTTTGTGAATACAGATGACGCAAGGCCATATTCGCAGTCGTTGGCCCACGCAATCACCTGGTCAAGATTATCCCATACGATGATGGGGAGCACAGGCCCGAATGTTTCCTCATGCGCAATGTCCATGTCCTGACGGCAGTCGTCGAGCAGGGTGGCAGCATAGAAATAACCCTTATCTCCGATGCGGTGTCCTCCGCAAAGCACCTTGGCACCTTGCTTAATCGCCTTTTCAACTTTGGCCTCAACACTTTCGAGAGCACGTTTTTCCACCAGTGGACCCATGTCGATATCGTCAGCAGAGAAGGGGTCACCTACTTTAACGGCTTCGAATTTCTCCACAAGTTTCTTTGTCAATGCATCCTTAACATCCTTATGCACGTAGAGACGCTCTGCATTGTTGCAGATTTGTCCGTTGTTGCCGATGCGGCTGTCGAGGATGGCCTGGGCAGCAAGGTCAAGGTCGGCGTCCGGGAACACGATGACCGGCGCTTTGCCGCCGAGCTCAAGCGACACTTTGGTGATGTTGGTGGCGGCATCCTTCATAATGCTTTCGCCGGCTCCTACAGAACCCGTCACGCTTACGATGTCAATTTTCGGACTTGCTGCAAGTTCGTGGCCCACTACGCTCCCTTTGCCTGTGACCACATTGAAGAGACCAGCCGGAAGACCCGTCTTGTCAACAACTTCTGCAAACACACAGCAGTTTTCCGGAGTAAGTTGAGAAGGTTTAAGCACGATTGAGCATCCTGCTATAAGGGCTGCCCCAGCCTTGCGGGCTATGAGGAAGAACGGGAAATTCCAGGGAAGGATTCCGGCAACCACACCGATAGGTTTTTTGGAAAGGAATATGGTTTCTCCGGGATTGTCGCTTGGAATTATTTCGCCTTCGATGTGGCGTGCGAAGGTTGCCATATAGTCGAAATAGCTGATAGTGGCATCCACCTCTATGGTGGCCCATGAGCGGGTCTTGCCCTGCTCGCGCATAATGATTTCGATGAACTCATTTCTGCGCTCGCGAATACCCTCTGCCATTTTGATCAGATATTGGGCACGCTGTATAGCCGGGGTCTTCTCCCATTCTTTCTGAGCCCTGCGGGCTGCATCGAGAGCTTCCTCCACGTCTTCTTTTGTTCCTTCCGGCTGACGGGCAATTACTTCCTCTGTAGATGGATTGATGACGTCAATCCACTTTCCTGATTTGCTGTCGACGAATTTTCCGTCGATATACATTTTTAAGTCTTTCATGTTAGGCAATGTCTGTTAGTTAATTTTAGCAAAGGTAGTAATTTATTTTTAATTTTGAAAGTCATATCCCAATTTTTTGACATTTTGTCGGTAGTTTGACAGCACCTCGCCGATAATTTTTTGATTGACATATTTGTATATG
>CAZRUR010000019.1:0-32291 GCA_964603335.1 uncultured Sangeribacter sp.
GATATTTTTGATTTTACCTCCTTCCCAAAATCTTTGTGTTTGGTAAGGAAGTCTTTGCTCCAAAAATATAGAAAAACTCCACCTAAGGCAACAAGTATCAGTAATGGGATAAGGAACTCATATTTCCCATGTCCATATCCGGGCAAATCAGATGATTTGCCGCGGCTTGACATATCGGCGAAAACAATAAGCGAGAATGTCAAGGAGATTATGGATATAAACAAGCGTCTCATTTGAAGATATTATTAGGCCAGGGCTTAATGTAATCCAAGTTAATATTAAATGCTTGTTTGGCGAGGGTGTCCTGATAAGTAAATCTCACTATTTGTAAGTGTGCATTTACCATACCGTCTGCATCATCAAAAATCGCGTTCGCCTTTTCAATGAGTGGTGTAAAGTCTTCGGTATATCCGACTTTAAGATAACCGTTTTCGTATAGGTCATAAGCCATACGAATATCACTATTATCACAGGCGGTATTAGACAAGATTTCCTCGTGAGTTATCAGTTCTCCTTCATAAGGAGTAATGCCTCGGTCGATAAATATAATGTCTATGCGCATGGTGCTGTCTGCATTTAGCAAATGTACGCCGTCCATACCCCAGTTGCTCCCTACATGAGGCGTGAAACCATCAGGAATTTTGAAGATGAAGTCCGAAAGTTCATTATAGAAATATAAGGTGTCTTTATATTGATACACGCCTAAGGAGTCAATGAGCGTCACGCCCTCCCATTCAGCAAATGATATAGGGGTAGAGTTCCCATTCTCGTGCCGTGTAGAGCAATTACATAACAAGAGAAATGCAAAAAAAACAATTATAGGAAACTTCTTCATATAACTTTGTTAGCTGTTGATGGAATATGTTGCTTATTATCCTACAGTTATGACTGGTTGCCCGAAGAAAGTCGAGAGCATGGCGAGTGTAGAGATAGTAAAGTTATGCTCTCCACTCAGCCATCTTGTAATCTCGCTTGGACGCTTTCCGATGGCATCGGCAAGCTGCTTTTTCGATAGTCCCTTTTCCTGCATCAGCGCGTCTAGGCGATTGGAAATCTGAAACGAAAGCCGAGCCTCAGCCCGCTCTTCCGGCTTTATATCACCAAGAAGCTCACGTAAAGATGTTCTTGCCCTTTTCATAACTCAAAAGTTTTGTCTGTTTCTATCTCACTTTCTGTAATTATCACACTGCCATTGGCAACTCCTTCTTTGAGTAGTTCTTCAAAACGCTGTAATGTCAATACATATCCCTTCAATGCATCATCTTCATCATAGGTGCGCGTTTTCTTCTGTCCTCCATTACCAAGAATCAGGATACGGTCAGAAAGGCGTAAACCATATAGACGTAGTTTGGATCTCAAAGTAGGAAGTGCCACTACAGAATCTTTCATCTTGCCTTCGGGTCGGAAATATCTTTCCAATGCACCGAAGTCAAGAATCTGATCAATGAACTTAGCAATGATACGGAAATCTTTGTTAAGTTCTCCGTCTGCTTGAAATTTTGCAACGAATTTCTCAAACTCATTCATATCGTCTGAAAGAAACTGTATTGTGTAAACCGTACAGTTCTCTGTTTGATCCAAAAGTAGTAGCTCAACTTCACTCATAATGCCTTGTTTTTTATTATAACGCAAAGATACATCAAATATTTCACATAAATGTAAAATGAAGGATATTTTTTCTTTGTCGATTGAAAAATTCTTATTAAACTGGTTGTTTCAAATGATTTTTTGGGTAGCCCCGCCACGGAAGTTTGCGACTGCCCCCAAAAAGTTCCTTATTGTCGAGGGTGTCAACCAATGGATTGTCGTATTCGTCAACAAGGATTACTACCTTCTTGCCGGTCACCTCATAAGCATGTTTGATAATATTTCGGAAACGCACTGAAATATCCGACTCATTTGTTGTAAGTTCATATTTCTTTTCCCATTCAGAGAGAAAAGAGTTGAAAAGCACTTCAAGTTTACCGGGTTTGGAGTAATCCATGGTGTTGAGGGCAATGTGAAACACTGGGTATGGCTCCCAGTTCCAGTCCATATTGTCGGCATAGAGACCTTTGAAAAGCTCACGTCTTCCTTCGAAGAAACACTTCAATGTCGAAAGGAAGAGGCTTTTCCCGAAGCGGCGAGGGCGTCTGAGAAAATAATACTTGCCCTCAGATATTATTTTTTCAATGAATCGTGTCTTATCTACATAAAGATAGCCTTCCTCAATTATTGAGGAAAAAGACTGTTCTCCAATGGGGTATCTTGGTTCCTTTGCCATAACAATTCCTAAATTTCCCCAAAGTTACAACAATTATGTATCATTATGATGCATTAGAGCCAAATCGCTTCCCGGGAGGGTCAGACTGACTCGAGGATGAGGGCGTTGGCTTTGTCTACGGCGGTGGTGTCTAAAGATGCCAGGTAGATTTGGGTTGTGAGCTCGGAGTCGTGGCCCATCCCCTCGCTGATTACGCTGATTGGGATCCCCTTCTCCCTGGCGGCACTTGCCCAGCTGTGGCGCGCGCAATACATAGTCAACGGCATTTTGATGCCAACCATATCCCCTATCTTCTTGAGATTTTTATTGATGCTTTCTGATATCTTCTTGTAGAAGCACCTTTCGTTGACATCTTTCTTCTTGAGAATGGGAAGAAGATAGTGTGTGGGGTTTGCGGGGTATTTGTCAACTAAAGCCTGCATCTCAGGAGTCCAGGCAATCACGAGCCGTTGCCCCGTCTTGTGCCGGCGATATGTAAGATACCCGTTGCGGAGATCTGTCTTCTTCAGAAAAGCCATGTCGATGAAGCTCATCCCACGGAGATAGAACGAGAGGATAAACATATCTCTTGCAAACTCAATCTTGGGCGTTGCAGACAGGCTCAGCAACCGGATATCTCTGACGAGCGAGATGGAAATTGCTCTCTTTACAGTCTTCTCCACACCAGTGTAGACGTGACGGAATGGGGAGCGGTCGGTTATGACACCCTCCTCGATAGCACGGCGGTAGACAGCCCTCAGTATGCGTGTATAGAAAGAGATGGTGTTGTAGGAATTCCCCTTTCCTCGTTGCCATGCCTCATAACTCTCCATGACGTTGCTTGTAAGATTGTCGAGCATAATGTCTTTGTCGTTACGGAAATTCCTGAAACTGTTGAGGGTTGCAATGTATGTCTCAGCGGTGCGGATCTTCCCGTCGCTCTTCAGACGGTCTATCTGCTGCTTCGTGTAGTTGAATACAGAATACTGTGACATATACGCATTGTAGGTATCGATAACATCCTCGCAGCTATATTCGTTTCCATCCTCATCCAATTTATGGATGATCCTGTTTATGCGCTTCAGGTCTTGGCGAATATTGTCGCGGATATCTTTGGTGATTGGTTTCCTTTCCACGGAGGGCGACATAACCACGATGGAACGCGATGTGTTCCATTCAGAAGGGAATACTCTATAGGAGGTAAGCATTTGTTTTACGACCCGGCGGTGGATAATCTGATAGTATATCGTGCCCAGCTGGTTTTCCTGGGCTGAAGGTCTGAATTTAATTTTTACTGAAGCCATAAGAAAATTGAAAATTGAAAATTGAGAATGTAAAATTAGTAGTAAGTGACATCCTGTGATTCTTATTTTGATACTGTCGTGGAGATTGAAATTTGTGGGATTGGGAGTTTTTGACTATTTTTGCCGTAAAATATAGGCAGCCCTTAACTTGTGGGCGTTTGTGTTTGTTGTAAGGTTATGGAAAAAGACTATTTACAGATGAATGAGGATAATTCAGAGAATGAGGATCTGCTGAAAAAAGCCACTGATTCGGAATATAAGTATGGTTTCACTTCCGATATCGACACCGATATCGTGCCGCCAGGTCTCAATGAGGATGTGATCCGCTATATATCTAAGGTGAAAGGGGAGCCGGAATGGCTGCTCGAGTTCCGCCTGAAGGCCTACCGCTATTGGCTTACACTCCCTATGCCCAACTGGGCGCACCTCAATATCCCTGAGATTGACTTCCAGGCCATCTCCTACTATGCCGCTCCCAAGAAAAAGGAACTCAAGAAGAGTATGGACGAGGTGGATCCCGAACTGGTGAAGACCTTCAACAAACTCGGCATATCTCTTGAGGAACAGAAGCAGCTTGCCGGAGTGGCTGTCGACGCCGTGATGGACTCAGTGAGCGTCAAGACCACCCACCGCGAGAAACTTGCCGAACTCGGCGTGATCTTCTGCTCCTTCTCGGAGGCAGTGAAAGACTATCCCGACCTCGTGAGGAAATATCTCGGCACGGTGGTCAGTTATCGCGACAATTTCTATGCCGCCCTCAACTCGGCAGTGTTCTCCGACGGCTCCTTCGTCTATATCCCCAAGGGGGTGAGGTGCCCGATGGAACTCAGCACCTATTTCCGTATCAATGCCTCCGGCACGGGGCAATTTGAGCGCACACTGATAGTTGCCGACGACGATGCCTATGTAAGTTATCTCGAGGGTTGCACCGCCCCCATGCGTGATGAGAACCAGCTTCATGCCGCCATCGTGGAGATTATCTGCGAGGAACGCAGCGAGGTGAAATACAGCACTGTCCAGAACTGGTATGCCGGCGACAAGGAGGGTAAGGGCGGAATTTATAACTTCGTCACCAAGCGTGGTCTTTGCCGTGGTCACCGCTCCAAGATTTCATGGACCCAGGTTGAGACCGGTTCCGCGATTACATGGAAATACCCCTCCTGCATATTGAAGGGTGACGAGAGTGTCGGGGAGTTCTATTCCGTGGCTGTCACCAACAACTATCAGCAGGCAGACACCGGCACGAAGATGATTCATGTGGGGAAGAACTCACGGAGCACAATTGTCAGCAAGGGTATCTCTGCCGGTAAGAGCCAGAACTCCTACAGGGGTCTGGTGAGGGTTGTCCCGGATGCCTCCAATTGCAGAAACTATACGCAGTGCGACTCGCTGCTGATGGGCAGCGAGTGTGGCGCACACACGTTCCCTTATATCGACGTGCGCAACTCCTCGTCAACTGTGGAGCATGAGGCAACCACCTCCAAGATTAATGAGGAGCAGCTTTTCTACTGCCGTCAGCGCGGAATACCCACTGAGGAGGCTGTAGCTTTGATTGTCAATGGTTATGCCAAGGAGGTGATGAACAAACTGCCGATGGAGTTTGCCGTGGAGGCTCAGAAACTGCTCCAGATCACGCTTGAGGGAAGCGTGGGTTGAGTTAAGAGGGCAGAGTGGAGAGTTAAGAGTTGAGTGGATTGGAGATTTGAGATAGAATGAATGAGAGAATAGTTATAATAGACAAGGTTGACCCACAGACGTTTTATGGGGTCAACAACAATAATATAAACCTTATACGCAACCTTTTCCCGAAGTTGCGTATGGCAGCACGTGGCAACGTGATAAAGGTTATCGGGGAAGAGGGTGAGACCGCTGAGTTTGAGAAGAAGATTAAGGAGGTGGAGAATTATGCCTCCACCTACAACAAACTCAGCGAGGACGTTATCATCGACATCATAAAGGGAGAGCCACCGAAGCCAGTCAACACCGATGGGGTGATTATCTTCGGTCAGAGCGGGCGCCCCATTTCTCCGCGTAATGCCAACCAGGCTAAGATGGTGAGGAGTTTCGCGGAAAACGACCTTACATTCGCCCTGGGTCCGGCAGGTACCGGCAAGACCTACATCGCGATAGCCCTGGCGGTGGCTGCACTGAAGAATAAGGCATGCAAGCGCATAATCCTCTCGCGTCCGGCTGTGGAGGCTGGCGAGAAACTCGGATTCCTCCCCGGAGATATGAAGGATAAGATCGACCCATACCTGCGCCCTCTATACGATGCCCTCGAGGATATGCTCCCCCAATTGAAACTCAAGGAGTATATGGAGGCTGATACCATACAGATAGCCCCCCTCGCATTCATGCGCGGACGCACGCTCAACGATGCGGTGATCATACTCGACGAGGCGCAAAACACCACCAAGCATCAGATGAAGATGTTCCTGACGCGACTTGGTATCAACAGCCGCATGATTATAACCGGCGACGCAACACAGATTGACCTTCCGCGCACAGTGCAGAGCGGACTGCTGCAGGCCCTCAGGATTTTAAGGGGCGTTGATGGTATAGGGATTATCGAGTATGGAAAGAAAGACATCGTGCGCCATCCGCTTGTGCAGCGCATCGTCGACGCCTACGAGGCGAAGGAGGAGAGTGTGGATAAGGAATTCCAGCAAAAATTGAACTTAGAATGAAAGTAGGAGATACAGTGCGCTTCCTCAACAGTATTGGAGGGGGCAAGATAACAAGGTTAGAGGGTCAGTTGGCTTATGTTGACGATAATGGTTTTGAGACTCCCGTACTGACACGCGAATTGGTGGTGGTGCTTCCGGCAGGACACGAGGCTGCTGTGAAAGGTGCAGCCAAGATGTTCGACCAGAAGGCATTCGATGAGGGGAGGAAGCAGGCAAGTCAGGTAAGTCAGGCAAAAGAAGGGGAGAAGGCAAAGGAGGCAAGTCAGGAGCTGCCGGTGGAGGAGACTGCCCATGGCGACAAGATGAACATTGTGCTCGCCTTTGAGCCGAGCAATGTGAAGCAACTCGACAAGTCGAAGTTTGCCGCTGTGCTTGTCAACGACTCCAACTATTTCCTTGACTTCACATTCATGCGCCGCAGCGCGGAGGAGAGGGGGTGGACGTTGGTCTATAACGGCACTGTCGCCCCGAATGAGCTCATCGACCTCGCATCGCTCACCCATGAGATCTTGCCGGAATATGAGAAGGTGGCTTTCCAGTGTGTCGCATATAAAAAAGACAAGACATTCACCCTTCAGGCTCCTGTAAGCGTGTCTCGTAAACTTGACCTCACCAAGTTCCATAAGTTCCATTGTTTCCGTGCCGGGATGTATTTCGACAATGCCGTGCTGGAGGTGCCGTTGGTGACTGACGGCGTAGCCGCAAAACCGTTGGAAGTAAATGCCGGAGAAATAAAGGAGGCTATGACGTCAGCTCCCACAGATAAGGATGTGGCTAAGGAGTTGTCGAAGAAAATCAAGGTGGATGCCGGAAAGAAGAAGCGTCCGGCTGATCCGGCTGCCAATCCTCATAAGGTGTTGCCGTTGATTGAGGTGGACCTCCATATCGGTGAACTGACCGATTCCCTTGTTGGTATGGAGCCGAAAGATATGCTTGAGATGCAGCTCGCCACTGTGAGGAAACACATGAAGGCAAATAGCCAGCGGATAGGGCAGAAGCTGGTGTTTATCCACGGCAAGGGTGAGGGAGTGCTGAGAAAGGCAGTCCTCGAGTTGCTGAAGAAGGAGTATCCGAAGGCAGAGCTCCAGGATGCCTCTTTCCGAGAATACGGCTTCGGCGCAACCCTTGTAACAGTTCATTAGGCAATGAAATATACCGACAAATGGTGGTCATATCCCGCTGAGGGGGAGAATGGCAATACGGTGATAGTCACCGGACGCGACAAGATAGACGATTTCCGCGAAAGTGGAAAGTATAAATACCGCATCGATGTCACCTGGAACTATAACGCCCTCCCCGACGGTATGCCGGAAGATGAGGAGGCCAAGATAATGGAGGAGGCAACTGACGCACTGCTGGCAGCCTTCAAGAAAGACCAGGTGGCAGTGATGACCGGCATCTACACTGGCGACGGTAAGCGCGACTGGGTGTTCTACACAAAGAATCTCAAGATTTTCTCTATAGTCTTCAACAAAGCATTGGAGCCATTGCCCACAATGCCGATTGTCATCGACGCTGAGGAAGATGCCGACTGGGAGGAATACACCCACATGCGTGAGGAAACCTACGTCCCCGATGAAGAGAGTTGAGAGAAGTCAGTATACTCAGAGCACTCAGAAACAACTAATAATAACCAACAACTAAATAAATACTTATATGATGAAAACTTACATGATGACGTTACTGCTGATGGTGGCGTCTGTATTGGGATTATCGGCGCAGGTTACGTCTGATCCATCCCCACTTCAGGAAGACTCACAGGATGTGACGATCTTCTTCCATGCCGATCAAGGCAACAAGGGTCTGATGGGTCTTGGTTCCACCGACAAGGTCTATGCCCACACTGGTGTGTGCATAAATGGTGGAACAGACTGGAAGTATGCTCCCACCTGGGGCGACAACTCCACAAAGTATGAGCTCACATATGTGAGCGAGAACCTATGGCAGCTCTACATCGGCGATATCCGCACTTATTACGGAATCACGAGTCCTACGGAGACTGTCACCAAACTTGCCTTCGTGTTCCGCAGTGCCGACTGCAGCAAGGAAGGAAAGGGGACAGGCAACGCCGACATTTTCCTTGACGTGGTTGATTCTGGTCTTCAGATTTCTATCCAGACTGGTTTGTCGGGCAACCTTATCACTCCCTCAACAGCCAATGTCACCTTCAAGGTTGGCACCACCAAAGATGCCGACATCACTTTGACTGTCAACGACAAGGAGATTGGCTCTGTGTCTGGCTCAAACCTCCTGACCGTAGACTACACCTTCCCAGAGGCTGGCAACTACACGGTGAAAGCCACTGCCAAGGCCGGCGATGAGGAGGTGTCGGTTGTGGAAAACTATTGCTATGCTGAAGACTCCAAGGAGGCTGCCTATCCCGGCGGCACACCGAAGATGGGTCCGGTGAAGAATTCTGATGGCAGCGTAACGTTCTGTCTTGGCGCTCCGGAGAAGGAGAGCGTCATCATTGTCGGTGCATGGAACGGCTATGAGGTGAGCAACGACTATGTGATGAACTATACCGATGTCAACGATATGCGCTATTTCTGGGTAACTGTCAACGGCCTTGACAACGACACCATGTATGGCTACTATTTCCTCGTGGATGGCTCGCTGCAGGTTGGCGACCCATACGCACGTCTTGTGCTCGACCCATATAACGACAAGTATCTCTCCACAGATGTCTTCCCCAATTTGCCGGAATACCCAACGGATAAGGTGCAAAACGTGCCTCTCGCAATCTATCAGGGTTCCATCAACGACTATGACTGGCAGGTGACTGACTTCAAGGGTGTGGCTCCCTCCGACCTTATTATATATGAGTTGCTATTCCGCGACTTCACCGGCACAGAGGGTAAGGCTGACGGCAACGGCATCGTGCGCCTCGCCATCGAAAAGATTCCTTACCTGAAGACTTTGGGCGTGAACGCCATTGAGGTGCTCCCGATTATGGAATTCAACGGCAACATCTCTTGGGGCTATAATCCCAATTTCTACTTCGCTCCCGACAAGGCTTACGGCACTCCCGATGATTACAAGGAATTTATTGACCTTTGCCACCAGAATGGCATTGCCGTGATCCTCGACATGGTGTTCAACCAGAGCGATGGCCTTCACCCTTGGTATCAGATGTATCAGCTGGGTGCAAATCCATTCTATAACCCTGATGCCCCTCACGCCTACAGCGTGCTCAACGACTGGAACCAAGGTTTCCCGATGGTGCAGGAGCAGTGGGCTGACGTTATCCGCTATTGGATGACTGAATATAAGTTCGACGGTTTCCGCTTCGACCTTGTTAAAGGTCTTGGCGACAATGACTCTTATGCCAACAATGGTGACGACGCCACCAACGCCTACAACCAGACGCGAATCGACCGTATGAGGGAGTTGCAGAAAGTGATGGAGGAGGTTAACCCCAACGGTTATTTCATCAACGAGAACCTTGCCACAGCGCAGGAAGAGAACGCGATGGCAGAGACCGGTCAGCTTAACTGGGCTAATTTCAATGATGCCGGTTGCCAGTTTGCCATGGGCTATTCCTCAGATTCCGGATTGAACGGTATGTTTGCTCCGAAGAATGGCAGTCGTCTGTGGGGCTCAACTGTCTCTTATCTTGAGAGTCACGACGAGCAGCGTCTCGCCTACAAGCAGAACCAGTATGGCGTGACTGAGATTAAGGGTAAGCTTGCCCCGTCGATGGCACGACTCGGCTCCACTGCCGCGCAGATGATTCTTGCCCCGGGTGCGCATATGATATGGCAGTTCTCCGAGCTTGGCAACTACGACAACACCAAGAACAGTGACGGTGGCAACAACACCGACCCCAAGACCGTAAGATGGAATCTTTATGATTCTGCCGACCGTCGTGGCCTTTACGACTCCTATAGCGAGATGATTGGAATCCGCAACAGCAACACCGACCTTTTCTCTGAGGAGGCTTCTTTTGAGAACAGTTGCGGTGTCGCAAACTGGGCAAACGGCAGGACTTTGGTGTCAAAATATGGTGACAAGGAATTGTTTACGGTTATCAATCCCAACTATGACAAGGAGATAACTGTGGCTGTAAGTTTCGGAAGTTCTGATGATTCCGCCTATCAGATTCTGTCGAAGAGCTATCAGAGTGAGCCGTCGTTCAGTGCTTCTGCAAAGACAGTCACTGTTCCTGCCAACTGCTATGTTGTGATTGGCAATCTGAATGTCACCACCGGCATTGATGAGATAGTCTCCGACTCTTCATCAGATGACTTGAGGGCATATGCCCTTGACGGGAAGATTGTAGTGGACTACGCTCCAACCGGTGTGACGGTCTATGCTGCAGATGGCAAGTCAGTGGCTACCATCAATGGCAATGGCTCTGTATCCGTAGCTCCCGGCATCTACCTCCTCCGCAGCGGCTCTGCCTCCCGCAAACTTATCGTAAGATGAATAAAAAGAGACGTGTGTTTTTGACCGGGGCTACCGGCGTGATGGGGATGGCTGCCATGAAGGAGTTCATGGGGCGGCTTGACCGCTTTGACCTGATTGTGCTGGCACGCCCCGGAAAGAAAAACCAAAAGAAACTTAAGCCTTTTATTGAGAAAGGTGTAAAGGTGGTGTGGGGCGACCTGATGAACCCGGAAGACATAAAGAAAGGTGTTGACGACGCTGACTTTGTGCTCCATGTAGGGGGAATGGTGTCGCCCGCCGCCGACTATTATCCGGAGAAAACCTACAGGGTCAACACTCAGTCGATGCGCCATATCGTGGAGGCTGTCAAGGCGCGAAAAGACAGCGACAAAGTTGGCGTGGTGTATATAGGCTCAGTAGCACAATATGGCGACCACTATGTCCCCAATCATTGGGGACGAGTGGGCGACGTATTGTTTCCGGCCAAGAAAGATGCCTATGCAAGTTCCAAGATTGATGCTGAAAGGATACTCAGTGATTCCGGTCTTAAGAAATGGGTGTCTCTTCGGCAGACCGCCATCCTCTCGGAAGCATTGCTCAGCAAAGCCACCGACCCTCTTGCTTTCCATGTGCCCGTGAGAGGCGTGATTGAGTGGGTGACAGCCGAAGACTCTGGCAGGCTGCTTGCCAATGTGTGTGAGGATTGGGTGCCGGATGATTTCTGGTGCCGGTTCTATAATGTTGGGGGAGGAGCATCTTACCGACTCACCAACTATGAGTTTGAGGCTATGCTTATGAAGGCACTTCATTGCCCACCTCCGGAGAAGGTGTTTGATGTGCGCTGGTTTGCCACACAGAATTTCCATGGCATTTGGTTTGAGGATTCCGACCGTCTCGACGACTTGCTGCATTTCCGCAGCGGAGAGACGGCAACCCATTATTTCAAACGTCTTGCCGACTCCCTCCCTTGGTTCTATAGACTCACACCCTTAGTGCCTGCCTTTGTGATAAAGGGGATGATGAGATGGGTGGCAGGCAGAAATCATCTTGCACCGCTTTATTGGAAGAGACATGATGTCAAAGAGAGGATTGACCTGCATTTTGGCGGTATGGATGCATGGAATTCTTTGCCAGGATGGGAAGGGACAGATCTTAAGCATCCGTCAGATACCCCTATACAGAATAGTCATGGCTATGATGAGGCCAAGCCTATAGGCAGTCTTGACATAGAGGATATGCGAGGTGTGGCTCAGCATAGGGGAGGGGAATGTCTGTCAACAGAGATGACCCCCGGCGATATGCTGACGCTCCTTGAATGGAAAAACGCGGAAGGGACTTGTTTCAAGGCCTCTCCCGCGAGTGTAGTGCTTGGCGGTCACTGGGGACCGTTTATTTCTTCATGGTGAAATGGCGTGATGCCAATCGGTAGCCATCAGCAAACACCTCTACGGTATAGTCGCCTGGCGTAAGGGTGGTGTTGACATCCCAATATACGCTTACGCTCAGTTCTTCGTTGGCATACTCCATCTGTCGGTGGGCAGTAGACTGCACAGTGCTTCCGTCAATCTCGAATGAGCCGCCGCTGCCGAGTAGTGATCCTTCCGGCGACAGTATGCGCACGTAGAAATCTTTCATGCCCGGAGATGCTGTGTTGTTGGGGCTCACGATGAAGCTGACGCCAAGCTGGCGTGCCTTGGTTATGTTTTTCTCCACCTTCCCTTTCTTGTTGTAGGCCTGGAATGAAAGCCCGGTAATATTGAGTTTCTTGGCGAGCTTGACGGTCTGGGTGAGCTCCTCGTTCTTGCTGGTGGCCTGTGTCACCTGGGATGACAGTTGCTGATTCCTTTGTGTCACCTGCTGAATTTCCTGACGCAGCCCCTCATTCTCTTCACCGAGACGTTTTATCTCCTCAAGATAATGCTTTACGATCCCTTTGAGGGTTGCTATCTCGCTCTCAAGCTCTTTGATGCGCTTGCGGTTGGCGGCGTTGCTCTGTTTCTCTTGGTTGAGTTCGGTGAGCAACCCCTCCACTTTCAGACGAGCCTCATTATATTTCTGCACGAGGGAGTCATTCTTCAGATATCTCTGCTGGTCTTCATATTGGTTGAAGTCGGCATTCAATTGGTTAAACTCGTTGGTGAGAAGCAGCCGGTCGTTGGCAAGACGCAGGTTCTCTGTCTCTTCGCGAGCTTGGTTCACCTGCTCTGTGCGTTTGGCGTTGGAGATGATAAGCACAATCACGAGCGCCACGAGACACACAAGGGCTGCGGCACCTCCGTAGAGTATTATCTTTTGATTCTTATTCATATTTTTTTCAGCCAATTTTTATGGTGTTGAATCCAACTGCAAAGTTACAACTTAAAATGTAAAATTCAAAATCCCAACCCATAACCTATAACCCATAACCTATAACCTGTAACCTATAACCTAAAAAAAGATTGACCGATGTTCTCATGGAGAACACCGGTCAAATTTGCTTTTTGTCTTATTTACTTGCTGTAATTACTCAGCAGGAGCCTCAACAGCCTCAGCAGCAGCGGCTACAACAGTTTCAGCAACTGTAGAGTCATTAAGAGTTGTGTCAACAACTTCCTCTACTACAGCAACCTCTACAGGCTCAGAATCAACAGCAGCCTCAGCAGCCTTATTGCCACCACAGCTAACCATAGCTACGCTGAAAAGAACAGCAAGTGAAAGAATTACTTTTTTCATCTCTTTTAAAATTTAAAATAATAAAACAATTTTTTTGCTATCAAAAACGGTGCAAAGTTAATAACATTTTTTTATTTCTATCAATTCAAAGCAGAAAAAAAGTGTTACATAACACCAAATTTAACATTTTTAACATATTTAACTTAAATATGTACAGATTTAACATTACAAGCAAGTCTTCTCTGTCTTTTTATTGCATATTGCGAAGGGAAAAGGCTCCTTATTTTGCAAGTCCAAAGATAAAAGATAAAACAACAAAGCCTGCGATTTTGTTCGCAGGCTTTGCTTTGTGCCCTAAGCCGGGCTCGAACCGGCACGGATCGCTCCATTGGTGTTTGAGACCAACGCGTCTACCAATTCCGCCATCAGGGCCTCTTCCTTAGAGACTCTATTAAGTGTCTTCTCAATTTCGGGTGCAAAGTTAATGATTTTTCCCTTATCTCCAAAATATTTTTGCGAAAAGTTGCCGATGGGGAGTGTTATTAGCCTCTTGCGAGGATGTCTGGGCTTATTCGAAATGCACCTTTGCCTTGCGGATCACTCGCCAGCATCCCCCTTCAAGCACTGCCGTGCCGGCGGAGTCGTTGACTATCCTTGTCATCCCTCCGGCATTGTCGGGATTGGCTATGACGCAGGCTCCCGCCAATGATTCTGTGGGCGTGAGGAGCGCCATCTCCCACACGGTCGGGTCGTTTGCCACTCGGAAAGAGCCGGCATAGCCGTCAGTGGTGTCAAGTCGGTAGATAGAGTTGCCGGGGTTTAGGTTGCGGTCTGCCCTGACAAATATCCCCTTGGCATTTGCCCTGCCAAGATAGATGGTGCGCAGCGACGTCGCCGGGGCCTTGCGTTGTGCTGCCTCGGCTGTGGCGGACACAGCCTGAGAGGAAGTCACGGCATTGCTGTCGGTTGCCTGGGTTTGCTGCGTGCTCAGCCTGTTGCGCAGTGAGGCAATCTCTGCCGTAAGGCTCTCAAGGTTGGCTTTCAGTGTGGCGTTCTGTCCGTTAAGACTCTCAATCTTTTTTGAGAGCGCCTTGATTTCCTCATTCTTGGTAGTGAGGGTGGCGGCAAATTTCTCGCGCAGTGCATTGTTGTTGCTCGCCTCTTCGGGGGTGAACTTCAAGGGTTCCCTCCTCGACTGTGTCTCCTCGTTTTTCCTCATCACGTTTGAGGCGAAGACCACCAGTGCACACACCACAGCCACAAGGATGCATAGAATCAAGACGTAGACCCAAGTATGGTTGTCGGCTTTTGCCACGATTGGCTCATCCTCAATCTGGGGCATCGCATCGACCGATGTCTCTGCCTGCTCAATCGGACTGACAACGGCAGTGTCGGTGGCTGCTGCAATGTCGGGTGTGGCATCGACTTTAGGGGTCTCAGTGGCTGCTTGGGGTTCCGCTGCCGGAGTAGTCTCGGCGGCAGCCGGTTTTGACGTGGCTGCCGCGGTCTCCTTTGGAGTTTCTTTTACTGGAGCGGCGATGGTCATCGCATTAATGTTTTTCTTGGCACGTATGCGGCCTATGCGTCCTTTCTCCACAAGACCTGGCGTGGCGAATGCCTTGACGCCCCAATAGTCTACAAGTTTCTGCTTATCCCACGATTTATAGTCTTTAGGCACGGGGATTGCCTTGAAAGCCTTCAGGTTTTCTTTCTCTTTTGGCTTGAGATTCTTCTCCAACTCTGCCATAGTGGTGGCCTTCACTTCGTCGAGATATCCTGAGCCGTCGTTGGCATAGCGCAGATATGCCTTTGTCGCTATGGTCCTTGCCTGCTCCATCTCTTTGTCGGTGACCGCTTTGGCTTGGAAATTTGTCAACGTAAGGATGAATCCTAAGGTGATGATGTAGATGATTCGTTTCATTATGTCTTGATTGCTTGAATGTTTCCCGGACGTATTATGGCTCTTTGCGCGAAAGACCCACATGCCGGCGATTTGGTTTGCAAAAGTAATAAAAATACTTGACTCGCTGCAAGTGTTAGTGGAAATTTATGTAGGGAGATTTTACAGTTCCTTACGCAGGCGTGCCACAGGTATGCCTATTCGGTCGCGATATTTTGCCACAGTCCTTCGCGACACGTCATACCCTTTTTCTTCCATCACCTGCCTTATCTTCTCGTCGCTGAGGGGGTGAAGTTTGTCCTCGCTGTCCACAAGGGCCTTGATCTCTGCCTCGATCTTTCGGTTGGTGAGCGGATCCATGTCTTCACCATCTTTCTCGCTTTCCTCGCCGATAGAGTCGCTGAAGAAAAAGCGGAGAGGGAATATGCCCCACGGGGTCGCGACATATTTATTGTTGGTGGCTCGGGAGATTACTGACAGGTCAAGACCGGAGACTGCTGCCACGTCTTTCAGCATCATGGGTTTCATGCGATAGACGTCCTGGGTCTGGAAATAATCCTTCTGGATGGTCATGATTGCCGACATCACCGTGAGCAGTGTCTGCTGCCTTTGCTTCAGGATGGCTATGAAATCGCGGGCGTCGTTAAATCTGGTTATGATAAACTCTGAGCCTTTCCTCGGCAAGGGCTTGCCATTCTCTTCCTGGTTGCCATTCTCCTGATTTTCGGGCTTATCCTCCATTGATTCTGCAAGTTCGGAGAATGTGTGGTCAATCGCAAGTTCCGGTATGTTGCTTGCAGTGGAGACGGTGAGCCTGCCGTCTTCATTGCTGACAATGAGGTCGGGGATGATTATGTTCGCGGCGTCTTGTTCAGAAGAGAAAGAAGCCCCTGGCTTTGGATTCAGGCTGACAATCAAGTTTATTGCCTTCCTCACCCGCTCTTTCCCTATCTTTAGGGCTGAGATTATGCGGTGGGTGTGTTTCAGTGAGAATTCCTCAAATTGCTCGTCGATGATTCGGATGGCATCGTTCCGCTCCGTGGAGTCGGGAAGATGCTGGAGTTGGATTAGAAGGCATTCACGGAGATCGCGTGCTCCCACGCCGTAGGGCTCAAGGTCGGAAATCACCTGAAGTGCCGTCTCTGCATCCTGCAAGGTGACGCTGATCCCCTCGCGGAAATCCATGTCGTTGACAAGATTTGCGAGTGGACGGCGGAGATACCCGTTGTTGTCAAGGCTACCTATAATATATAATGCTGCTTTCCTTACATTCTCCGGGAGCTCTTTCTCGGCAAGTTGGGATTTGAGATAATCGTAAAGCGACATCCCGGTGTCGGCGGGTGAGAAGTCATAGTCGGCAAATTCATCGCTTGTCCGGTTGTTGGCATAGCGGTAATACAGGGGAGTGTCGTCAGCGTCGGGGGTAGTGGCATCCTCCACAGTCAGGGCAGGGTTGTCTTCGAGCTCACGGTCTACGGCTTCCTCCAGTTCCAGGGCAGTGCACTCAAGAAGCTTGACAAAGCGCAGCTGCTGCGCTGAGAGACGCAGTGAGATCCGTTGGTCGATTGAGAGTGACTGTTTAGATGCCATGGTAGGTGTGGGTTGGGAAGAGTTCTCTTATTTCTTGGGGTTCCTTACATAAATTTAACGCGAAATTACTATAAAATATGGCTTAAAAATAAAAAAAGAGTGAAAAAATTGCGAATGAGCAAAAAAATGAGTAATTTCGCGTCTTGAAATCTGAAAAAATAACAAAGTCAACATAACAGACTGAAACAATTAAAACAAAACAATGGCATCCCAGAACCAAAAGCAACAGGATGAGACGGCGATTGACAAGATGAACTCGCATCTTACCGCTGCGGGCGACAAAATCGCCAACAATAAGAAAATCATAGTGTGGAGTGTAGGCGCAATCATCGTTGTGGCTGCCCTCGTGCTCGGCTATCTGTTCCTTTACAACAAGCCTCACAAGGAGGCTGCCTACGACGCTTACAACAAGGTGGAGACAGAAGTCTTTGGCAACGACTCTTTGGCTGCTGCCAAATATAAGGAAGTGGCTGACAAGTATAAGGGAGATAAGGCCGGCAAATTGGCTGCCCTCAGCGCTGGTCAGGCTCTCTACAATGAGGGCAAATATGAGGAGGCTGCTGAATATCTGAAGCGCTTCTCTTCTGATGATGATGTGCTCAACGCAAACACCCTCGTTCTTGTGGGCGACTGCTACGTCAACCTCAAGAAATATGATGAGGCCATCAGCTATTTCCAGAAGGCTATCCGTGAGGCCAACAATAATTCCCAGATTGTGCCGCGTGTGCTTCTGAAAGAGGCAAACGTCTATGATGAGCAGAAGAAATATGACAAGGCCCTTGACTGCTACCAGCAGATTAAGGATGCTTATCCAGTGTTCCAGCTTGGCAACGGCCTTGACATCGACGCATACATTGCCCGTGAGAACGCACGTCTTGAAAAATAAGACGGTTTAGTGAGCAAAAGCGTCGTCCATAATTTGGAGTTATCCATAAAATAATAAAACACCTTTGCTTATTTTATGAAAAGAGGCAGTGGCTTTCGAGTCGGCTGCCCTTTTTTATGCAGTTGTTGATTGCGGGTCGGGTTCTTTTGCCGCAGGAGTCGCCGTTTGCGGCTCCGGTGTATGGCTATCGGTCCCTCTGAACCAGATGTCCCTCCCATGCCCAGGGTGATGGTGCTTGCTATTATGGGGGGAGTAGGTGAGGTCTCCCCGTAGTCGGTAGTTGTGGTTGGCGAGGTCATTGATGAGCCGTCCGGTGCCGTGAGTTGGATTGTCGTGAATCACGTAGCGGTTGAAGATGCCGGTCAGCAATATCCCGGTCACCGGCGCGCCGATTATCCACCAGTTTATCGTGTCTCCCTTCACATGGGGAATAAAGAGTCCACTAACCTAAGAACCATTTGAAAGCATAGGCGGCTGCTCCACAAAGGCTTCCAATGATTATTGCCACCAACACTAAATACATACGGAGACATGGCTGTCTGACACCATTGGATAAAACGGTGCTGACCCGTTGCGGTGGGTGGGGCAATATGGTTATCATAGGTTTCCGGCATCTTGTCTGTATAACAATGTGGCAGATAGATGTTGCAATGTTAAAAAAAAGGACTCTTTCCCAAGAGCCCTAATTTTGCAAATCAAATTTATTCTACAAACCTAACATAAACTATTATTTAGTCTAATTCATTATAGCAGTCAAAATCAATACACCATTGTGATAACTCTTTAACCATATCTTTTTTATCCTTTGATTTCTTGTCTGTGTCGATAACGTATTGCGTTTCTTGGGGTATGCACCCTTGGGAATGATGATATCTCAAACGTCAACGGTGCAAAATTAGTCACTTATGAGTGCATCCGCAAGCATTATCAATAAAATGCAGATGCCAATATAGATAATATAGTAATAGATTGCAGATAATCAGTAAGATATGGAAATTAAATATAGATGATATAAAGATTGTGATCAAGATATTGCAGGCTCAAATATGTCAGAAGACCGGCCCAGGTTTCGCACGTCATCGTCAAATGTGTCCCGGTCTATGGCACGGTTGCGCATGCGGTTGCGGTAGGAATAGACCGTGTTGACCGAATACTGCAGAATCTGTGCTATCTTTGCCCCTTGGTCCACACCCAATCTGATGAAGGCATATATTCGCAGTTCCGGTGTCAGGGTTTCCCCTTGCTTAAGTGATATTTTCTTGTCGGGGGCGAGCAGGGTGTTGATGCTTTTAACAAAGTCGGGGAAGATGTCGAGTATGGCCTTGTCGATGAGTCGGTAGAATTCCTCATTGTCCTCCTCGACAAATCTGCCGGTGCCCACAAGCTTCTGCAGCTCGTCGGCCTGCCCGGCGGCGAGCTTGCGCTTCACGAGTTTGGCGAGTTGCTCAAGGCGTGTGGCATAGTTGGAGCAGAGGCCGATGAAGTTGCCCACATAAGCCTCAAGTGTGTGGGATGATTCCGCAAGGCGCCGCTCGTTGTTCTTGTTGTGGTGGAGAGTCTTGATAAGCCACGCCGTGAGAATAGCCATAATCAGGAGGAGGGAAAGCGTGACAATCAGGGAACCCATCATCATGTCTTTCGAGGAGTCGATGGTGTTGCGGTAGGTGCGGTCGATGATTGGCATCATCGGCATGATAGTGGCGGTGCGCATTCGGATGTTGCCGCTGTTTGCTTCCTCGAGAGCAAAGTTGATGAAATTGAAGGCGTCTTCAAAATCGCCCTGGCTGTAGAGCCAATTGGCGAGTGTTGGCAACGCCACTCCCTCTCTCACGCAGCCCTTGATGTCACTTTCTGCCGAGAGCGCCAGACATTCCGCATATCGGCTGAAGTCGCCCTGGTTTTTGTGGACCTCTGCAAGCTGGTACACTGCCATTCCATATATGTTGCTCTCAATTGGATTGGTGTCAAGGATTGACTGCAGTGTCCGTTTGGCCTCGTCCCATTTTCCGTCAGATACAAGGCGTTCGGAATGGATGAAAGTATAGAATGAGTCGGTTTTGGGAAGATGGCGCAGCAGGCTGTCGTCGCATTCCATATAGTTTTTCTTAAACAGTCCGGCATAATCCCCTCTGTTTTGCACAAATGCGAGCATATATGAATAAAGGATGCGTCTTGCTTTCCAAAATTCTATCTTGCTTTCCATGGAGTGGATGTTCCCCCTGATGGAGTCGATGATTTGGATTGCCGGAAAGAAAAGTCCGGAGGTGCTGTAGGCATTCGCAACGGCAAGCGTACCCTTCACTCTGGAGTGCTCTGGCGCTGATGCCGGGATATTGGCGGCTGCCAGACGAGCATACCTGATGGCTGAGTCGGTGTCAAATTGGCGGTATTGCGTGGAAAGGTCAACCAAAAGCGCCCACCTTGAATCCTCCGCCACGTCGGTAAGCTGTGATTTCAACGAGTCAAGGAATAGGGTCTTCTTTTGAGAATATTCTTGGGCATTCCTGACGGTGGCGTTAAGTCGCGACAGCGACTTTTGGGGCAAAGACGTCTGGGAGACAGACTCTGCTGACGACCGTCCGCAACTGGTGATATTTGACAGGGTTGTCAGTATGATAAGGAGGAGGAATATGTGATAACGGCTCATTTTATGATATGGATAGTCGATTTTTGATAAAGATTGTCGATGATGGAAAGACAAATGCAAAATTAGAGAAAATTTTTGTAATTTTGCTGTCCGAAAATCGAAAAAGATTATGAATCAATCATACTCAATCTTTACTCTCAGCAATGGACTCAGGGTGGTGAATTGGCATCGTGAGGGGCTTGTGAGCTATATAGGATTTGTGGTCAATGCCGGAAGCCGTGATGAGGATGACTCCCATTACGGACTTGCCCATTTTGTGGAGCACACCATCTTCAAAGGCACCGATAAGCGTCGCGGATGGCAGATCTCAAGCCGCATGGAGGTGGTGGGCGGTGAGTTGAACGCCTACACCTCAAAGGAGGAGACTATGGTCTATACCAACGCCCCGGCAGGCTATGAGGAGAGGGCTGTGGAACTGCTGTCCGACCTGGTGATGTCAAGCCGTTTCCCCACTGAGGAAATCGACCGCGAAAGGGAGGTGATTGCTGAGGAAATCAACAGTTATCTCGATAGCCCATCAGATTCCGTATATGATGAGTTTGAGGAACTTGCCTATGCCGGCTCCGGACTCGCCCACAACATTCTGGGCACCCACGAGAGCATCCGCGATCTGTCAAGCAGCGATTGCCGAAATTTCCTTGATAAATTCTATACTCCCTCGAATATGGTGATGTATTGCGCCTCTTCCATGGAGCCGCAGAAATTGCTGCGTATTGTGGAGAAACATTTCGGTGCGTTGCATTTCCCTTCTGATGCGCATGGCCGTCAGTTGCCACCTCCGGTAAAGGTGTTCGACCTTCGGGAAGACCGTGGGAACCATCAGGCAAACACCATTGTAGGCTCAAGGGTGTTCGGGCGTCGGGACCCTCGTCGCTATGCGCTCTTCCTGCTCAACAATTATTTGGGTGGTCCCTGCATGAATTCTCGCCTTAACCGTGAATTGAGAGAGAAGCGTGGATATGTCTATACTGTCGACAGCAATGTCAGCCTTATGAGCGACAGCGGTCTGCTGCTCATATATTTCGGTTCTGACCCTTCCACAGTGGGCAAATGCAGACGGCTGATCGACAACGAGCTCGACCGTCTTGCACAGTCGCAGATTCCCGATGCCACTTTCGAGAAGATGAAGCGTCAGTATTGCGGACAGCTCCTGGTAAGCTCCGACCATATCGAAAACCGGGCGATGTCGCTGGCGAAGAGCCTTATGTATTTTGACGATGTCCACGACATATCGTCGATGGCGTCTCTCATCATGGAGGTCACCCCCGCCCAGGTGCGTGAGGTGGCTGAGCTCCTCGTCGCCGACAAATGTGGCTCCCTCACAATAATCTAACCATGAAAATAGGAAATATTGATTTAGGAGAGCGCCCTGTGATGCTGGCGCCGATGGAGGATGTCACCGACCCCTCGTTCCGTCTGATATGCCGTGAGCAGGGTGCCAAGATGGTCTACACGGAGTTTGTCTCCGCCGAGGCGTTGGTCAGGAACATCGCCTCCACCACACGCAAACTCACCATTGATGACCGCGAGCGTCCCGTGGCTATCCAAATCTACGGACGTGACCTGGAGGCCATGGTCGATGCCGCAAAGATGGTGGAGGAGGCTCAACCAGACATACTCGACGTCAATTTCGGTTGCCCGGTGAAGAAAGTGGCTGGCAAGGGTGCCGGGGCGGGTATGCTCAGGGATATCCCCAAGATGCTTGCCATAACGGAGGCTGTCGTGAAGGCCGTCAACATACCGGTCACTGTCAAGACTCGTCTTGGCTGGGATTGTGAGAATAAGATTATCACCGACTTGGGCCCGCGCCTACAGGATTGTGGAATCGCTGCCCTGACCGTGCATGGGCGCGCACGGTCGCAGATGTATACCGGAAATGCCGACTGGACCTTGATTGGGGAGTTGAAAAACGATCAGCGTATGGTTATTCCCGTAATTGGAAATGGCGACATCACCACTCCTGAGGCAGCTGCAAAGGCTTTTGACGATTATGGAGTCGACGGTGTCATGATTGGAAGGGGTGCCATAGGAGCGACATGGATTTTCCATGATGTCAATGAGTATCTTGCCAAGGGGAAATGGTCGCCGCTCCCTGATGAGATGAAATTCAATCTCTTGCGCCGTCAGATTAAGGAGAGTATCGACCGCATTGACGAGTATCGGGGAATCCTGCACATCCGACGTCATCTTGCCGCCACACCGCTCTTCAAGGGGCTGCCCGATTTCCGACAGACCCGCATTAGGATGCTCCGCGCAGAGACTGCTGACGAACTTGAACATATTTTCAGTGAAATAGAAGAAAAGTATTTTGGCTAATCGGCAACTATTCTCGTTATATAAAGAAAAAAAAGTAAAATGAAAAGGATATTTCTATTATTGTCTGTCTTCTTTTCTCTTGTTGCCCAAGCGCAAGACGTGCAGAACTATAAGGTTGAAGTCGGCCAGTTTGACAAACTTAAGGTGCTCGACAATGTGAACGTGGTGTATCGTTGTCTCTCAGATTCTACTGGGTTTGTGCAGTATCGTGGTGCAAAGGAGTTTGCCGATGCCTTTATAATCACGCCTAAATCAGACGGCACGCTCCGCATCCAGGTGTCTACTGAGGATGTGGGCCATCCGGACCTCCCTACGTTGTATGTCTACTCCGATTTCCTCACAGAGGTGGAGAATTCCTCTTCTTCCTCTGTGTTGGTTGAGAATCCTGCTCCGTGTGCTGAGTTTAAGGCTTTGCAGGTAGGAAACGGCACCGTGGCTGTGGATAACTTGAAAACCAATAAACTGTCAGCCACACTCAACACAGGCAATGGCACAGTCAACGTGTCTGGCTCTGCCGTCACTGCTCTCTTGAAAATGGTGGGCACCGGTATCATATCTGCCGACCGGCTGGAGGCGCAGGATGTGCAGTGCAAGATATTGGGCGCCGGCTCTATTGGTTGCTGGGCTGTCTCTAATCTGAATGTCAGAGGCATCGGCTCCACAAAGATATATTATAAAGGCGACCCCAAGATCAAGAAATCTGGCGGTGGAAAGCTTTTCCCATTGCCAGACGGACGCCCTGCCGACACAATAATCTTCGACGACTTCGAACCCGACAACAACTAACAACCAACAACTAATGCCCGAACCCCCACTCAAACTCCGCACTGCGCGGACTCTGAAATGGAACACTATCGACCGCCTTGCCTCGCAAGTGCTGTATGGTGTCGTGGGGATTGTGCTCGCTAATGTGCTTACTCAGGAAGATTTCGGTCTGGTGGGTGCCGTGGCGATTTTCCAGACCTTTGCCATTATTTTTGCCGACAGCGGTTTCGGTGCCGCACTCCTTCAGAAAAAAGATCCTACGCAGGAGGATTACTCCACGGTGTTCTGGTTCAATATGATTGTCAGCATCGGAATATATTGGATTTTGTGGTTTTGTGCTCCCGCGATTGCAGGCTTGTTCCAGGATGACCAACGCCTAATCCCCCTTTCCAGGGCAATGTTTCTCACGTTTGTGCTTAATGCCTTGGCGATAGTGCAAACCAACCAACTCATGAAGCGAATGGATGTCAAGATGATAGCCGTATCCAATCTCATAGCGCAGATTGTGGGTGGTGCCCTCGGCATTATTCTTGCGTTGAGGGGATTCGGGGCGTGGGCACTAGTGTGGCAATCGGTGGCGCTCGCCGGAATCAAGACCGGACTGCTTTGGCTCACTGGGCATTGGCTGCCATCTTGCTGGATGAAACTCAACTCTTTCCGCCAGATTTGGCGCATCGGTCTGAGCGTGTTCTCCTCCTCTATGCTTAATATGGCGTTTCAGAACATCTACTCTTTCGTGATTGGTGTCTTCTACAACCTGCGTCAACTCGGCGTGTATTCCCAGGCTGACAAGTGGAGCAAGATGGGTACATCATCGCTCTCACAGGTGCTGACATCTTCATTTGTCCCGCTGCTCTCGAAAGTGCAGAACGAGCCTGACAATTTCAGACGTTACGTTAAGAAAATCAACCGGATGACCGCATTTGTACTGTTCCCTGCCATGTTGGGGCTTACTGTTGTCGGCGAGCCACTTTTCCACACTCTCTTCGGCAACAAGTGGGATTCTGCCATTATACTTTTCCAGATTCTCAACATCAGGGGTATATTTCTGGTGATGACATCGCTCTATGGCAACTATATGCTTTCGCATGGCTATGGCAAGAAACTCTTTATCATTGAGGTGGTAAAAGATGCTTCGATTGCCATTGCAATTGTGTGCACCATCTTCTCCCGAAGCATCGTCATGCTCGTGTGGGGACAGTTTGCAGCATCTGTGTTGACATATGCCATAGTGGCATGTATGGCCTCGCGTTCTATTGGTTACCCTTTGAGACAGATGATTGGCGACCTGATTCCTTTTGCCCTTGCTTCCTTGGCGATGTTCGTGGTGTGCGCATTGCTGATAAATCTCCCATTCCACGCCATCGTGACTTTTGCACTCCAGATCCTCGCGGGAGCCCTTGTCTATGTGTTTATAATGAAAGCAGGCAAATTCCAGGAAATGAAAGAAGCGACCGATTATCTCTTCGGCCGCTTCCGCAAAAAATAAATTTATCCAAATGTCCTTATGTCCTCATGTCCTGATGTCCCCATGTCCTGATGTCCCTTTATAGCTCAGCAAGACATTTTGTCACATTCCCGCTTATTCTCTTGGCGAGGTTGGAATCCTCAGCTTTCACAAATTTCTGACCGGTGATGTGCTCAAAAAGCTCGATATAGCGGTCTGACACACTTTCGATGAATTCAGGGGTCATCTCTGGAACTTTCTGCCCTTCCTTTCCCATAAAGTCATGGTCGATAAGCCATTGGCGCACAAACTCCTTGCTGAGCTGACGCTGCGGCTCACCCTTCTCAAAACGTTCCTGATAGCCGTCGGCATAGAAATAGCGTGATGAGTCGGGAGTGTGGATCTCGTCGATAAGAATCACCTTGCCGTCGCGCTTACCAAACTCATACTTGGTGTCTACGAGGATAAGTCCTTTCTCCTCAGCCATCTTCGAGCCGAGGGCGAAGAGTTTGCGGGTATAGTCCTCAACCACTTTGTAGTCTTCCTCGCTCACAAGCCCTTGCGCTATGATCTCCTCGCGTGAGATATTCTCGTCATGACCTTCGGCTGCCTTGGTGGTGGGAGTGATGATTGGCTCAGGGAATTTCTCGTTCTCACGCATCCCGTCTGGAAGCTTCAAGCCGCAAAGCTCACGGCAGCCGTTCTTATATTCACGCCATGCACTTCCGGTGAGGTAGCCACGGATTATCATCTCTACCGGAAATGACTCTGCCTTCAAACCTACAGTCACCATTGGGTCGGGCACCGCGAGTTTCCAGTTGGGCACGATTGCTGACGAGGCGTCAAGGAAGTAGGCGGCAATCTGGTTGAGAACCTGGCCCTTGTAGGGTATTCCCTCAGGAAGTATCACGTCAAATGCTGAGATGCGGTCGGTGGCTACCATCACCATGACATCATCGTTGATGGTGTAGACATCGCGCACCTTGCCGTGATACTCTGCTGTCTGTCCCGGAAAATTAAAGTCGGTCTTTACTAATGTGTTAGCCATTTTTGTATGTTGTTATATAAGCTGTTTAAATGTTGGTTTAAGTCTTTGATAAATTGTCTCTCAAAAGTCCTTGATATGTTGTTCTGTGTCCCGGCAAGTGGCCGGAAGTGCCGGCGTGTCAGTCGGTGAAGACATATTCAGCAGCAACCTCTTCGATGGCAGCCTTATCGGGTTCCCACTTCCCAGGTTCTGTCGCGCTCATTTTCACCAGGTCCATCATCGGCCAGTAGTCGCAGTCGGGAAGGTCATTGTCTGGGTCTGCAATCTCCATATCCCATGAGAGGGTATTTATCTGAAGCTGCACATCATCGCTGTAGGCATCCTCCTCAGCGATATATTCCAAAACCATATCCTCTAATCTCTTTTTAAAATCCTTCGCATTCATATCCTTTATATTATATTCGTAGTGTTATTGAGGTTGTATTATCCAATTGTCAAGACGTTGCTTCTCGTCGCTGAAAGCCGCCCCTATAAAGATGGTCTGCTTACCTTCTTTTACGAATGGCAGGGCATAATCCTTTTCTTTGATTTGATTAATGGCATCTTCTGCTGTGCCGTGAAGCTTGAGCTCCATGACATAAACGTAGCGGTCAGTATTCACAACCATATCAATGCGACCATCAGAAGTCCGATATTCTGTATTGACGTAGAATCCCATAAGTTTCATTATAAGATATATCATATTCTCATAATGTATTTCCTTGTCGGGAATTTGGTCGTATGGAATGTCTGCAAGCAGCGATTGTAGAGTCTTCATAAATGACTCTGCATTTCCTTTTCGCACATCCATAACAAACCTTTTGATTAGAGTGTCCACATTTTTGTTTGATGTGAGATCTTTAAGCAGTTCGGTTGCAAAGCCTTCTGATACTTCCATATTGGGATAGTCAAGAGTGTATTCCTTGAATTCCTTGTCATAAGCCTTTATTGTCAGATAACCGCTTTGGAACAATAGGGGCACTGGATTCGTGAGGTATCTGTCGGAGCCTTTTATGTCAGATTCCGTGCATGTGGAGCCGGGAATCTTTGCCAAGTCCCAGTCTTTTTCCTTCAGAATCCTTATAAGGAAGGATGGTGTGCCGGATTCTATCCAATAATGACTGAAGGTATCCTTGTCGAATGTCTTCAAAAGACTGAAGGGATTGTAGATTCCCTCACCTCTAACCGCGAAATGGTAACCGTCAAATTCCTTTCTTAGCATCTCCCGTGTCTCTTCCACAGTCATATCATTAGCCTCTGCAAGCTGCGATATGCCCACGGCGAAGTCACGCTCAAGTTCTGTCTCACTTATTCCACAGATGGCATTCGTCTGAACATCGAGTGAGATATCGTTCAGGTTGTTAAGTCCGCTGAACACGCTTAACTTGCTGAATTTGGTGACACCGGTCAGCATACCAAACTTTATATATTGGTCAAAAGATTTCAAGACGGAGTAGAATGCCTGGAGTTTTGCCCTGAATATTTCTCTCAGTTCGGTTCTGCTTGTCTCTATGTTGTTTAGCAATGGTTGGTCATACTCGTCAACGAGTATGACAACTTTCTTGCCGGTAACTTCATATGCCTTGATAATCAAAGTGCGGAAACGCTCATCAACGGGAGCTTTTTCATTTTGATAGCCATACTCTTTCTCCCAACGGCGCACATATTCCGCCAGCAGGTCGTCGAGTTGTCCCGCACTGTCGTATGGCTTCCCGTTCAGGTCAAAATGGAAGACCGGATACTTTACCCAATTCCATTCTTTATCGGCAATGGCAAGGCCATTGAAAAGTTCTCTCTTTCCACTGAAGAGCGCGTCGATGGTGGAAAGCAGAAGACTTTTCCCAAACCGGCGAGGACGGCTCAGAAAATAATATTTCCCTCTGCTGACAAGAGTATATATAAATTCCGTCTTGTCAACATATGTATAATTCTCCTCTCTGATTTCGGAGAAGGTCTGTATCCCGATAGGGTATTTGGGCTTTTCCATAATCTTTTCTTTTCAGATTACAAAGTAAATGAAAAGTGTTCAGAAATACAAATTAAAAACAAAAATTGCATTCCCGATAACGTCAAAACCCTCTCTTCAACAATTCAAAAGTCAAACAATATCGTTGCCGCAACATTCCATCCGTTCCCCCTCATCCGCGCATCCGGATAGCCGGCAAATGAATCCACAGCATTCCCCAATCCAAACCCAAATCCAACCACCATCACCCATATGGCAATTACCCGATATAGTCTCATAGTCATAGAAGCATCAATTAAAATATTGAAATTCGCAAACACCTTTATTCCGTAAAATTACAACAAAGGTAAATTAAATGCAAATTTCCGCTAAAATTTTATCAAAACTTCCTCTCATAATATTAAGAGGGTGTTGATATTATAACAATCAACACCCCCAATATTCTCCCTCACAATCGTAGGTTCAGCAGTTGAGCCTCTGGGCGAGATTTTCCATACGCATCCCTATATCTTCCTCAATCTTCTTTATCCATTCTTCCGTCACCCCGGCTTGCTCTGCATATTTACGGTAGTCCTTAACAACTGACACAGCTTTTGCTATCATATTGCTTGCTCCCTTAATGTTATATCTTGATGCTATCTCCGATAAATCCTCTTTCGCTATGCGTTCATTCTTCCCATTGATTGTCATACTATGTCTGTTGACATAAAATGGCCCCGATGTGTCAACTGTGAATGTAAAATCATATACCGGTGAGATATGCCACACACCTTCCTTATCCATTATGAAACTGAAATTCTTGTTGTGGTCATCAACATTTCCTCCCAAAACATTCATCACCATTTGCAAGAACAACATTTTGAGTTCATCTGGTCCAATCCGGATTCTTACTGACACGTCAAATAAATCCTCATACGAATCCGACAGTGGATTCATGGCAGCAAGTGTCTGGACATGTACTTTCTCGTTCCCAATGCGGTCAAAACGCTCTGTCAAGAAATGCACCTCCTGTTTTCCCTCTACTAATCTTGAAGGCATCATCCTCAATCCTGCATCCAAGGCCATCAGATAGTAACTGTATTCAATCCTTGTCGTCGGTATGTCGCTGTGTTCATCAAACTTTATTAACATCGGAGTGAACCCCTTTACTGGAGTCGGCACTTGCCCGGAATAACACTCCCCGCTCTCAAGATTAACATTAATCACTGCCTTTGGTCTTCTTCCTCCTGCTGATGTTCCTACTTTAAACAAACTCTCTATAACGAAATCCGGACTCATCACGCCACGAAAGTTCTTCGCTTCCGCGAGTGCCATCTGTGCAAGCTTCGAAAGTTCTGAGATCTCTACCCTAAACGGATTCTCCATTTCCGGTGAGGTGGGTGGCACAAACTCCAATGCTCCCATCCCTCTCCTGCCTATGTAGGCAAGCCGGTCAAGTGGAGATAAGTCTCTCGTCCGCAGATGTCGCGACTTCGCCCATTCTGCAAACACCACATTCCCCCAATGGTCTGGCAGAGAATCTGTTATAAAGGATGGAAGTCCACCAAATTCCTTCCCCTCTTCAGAATAGACCGGCAAACCTCTTTGAGCGGCCACCCCTGTAATTGGTGATCTCAATGGGAAAGCATTTACTCCCTTCTTTACATATTCTGCATCAAAATAAAAGAATATCTGCTCTCTGTATCCTTTTTTTGATGACACGAGCGAGCCAATGCGATTGCCCCACATAAATACATCAAGTCTCTCTATCATCTTAATTCCTTTCTCCTTACGCGTTTGGGTAGCAGTTTGTTGATTTCTCGCAATGCCATTGGTGGCACGGGAAGTTCCGGAAGCAATTCAAGCATCCTTCGCTCCATACCAATGCAGCGAAGCAGCGATATGAAATTATTCAGCGATATATTAGTGTGCTTCCCTTGCTCAAAATGACTTATCGTAGTGTAGCCGACACCTGATTTCTGCGATAACTCCCGCTGACTAATCCTCGCTGCCAACCGATACTCCTTAACCCGCTTGGCAAGCAACTCAAGTATATCCCTATTTAAAATCAATTCGTCATCCGCCATGGTTCATTATATTGATATTTGACTGCAAATATAGTAATAAATATCCAAATACCAAACTATAATTCCCATAAACGCAAAAATTCCCCGATATCTCACTGCGTAGCCGTAATCCCCTTGCGCATTCCGTAATTTCCAGGCATACCCCTCTCCTCAGTGCCCCTCTCTGATGTATTCTACCGTGCCCCTGCCAAAGGCAGGGTCTCCCCGACAGCTTAACTCTCACATCTAAAGATATTCAACCAATGGAATCCCATTTTTATCTTTCCAGTCTCTTTTACCATCTGAAGAACGTCCTTGCGCCAAACCACTTGCACCACTTGGTGACATAGGTGGAAGATCGCTATTACATCTAAATCCATCCTCTGTCTCAGTACAGTATTCCGCAATTATCTTATTTCTAAATTCTTCCCGTTCAAATGTATTAGTTGTGTCTTTTCTGAGATTACTCCCTTTTAAAATAACTATTTTATTGCCATCAGTCAATTTGCCACGCACATCACATCCAATTGTATTAATATAGAATAGTTTTTCATCAAATTTCTCTATATTCAAATCTATTTCATCAGTTTCTATATGATTAACCAAAGCTCCGGGAATATCTAAAGAATTGATTAGCGTATGTAATTCTACAATACCATTTCTGTTTACCGGGAGAATTTTTACATTATATCCTAACCTCCCTGCATGCTCAACAGCCCGTAATATAGAATGATGTTCAATCGATGATGTAATGATATCTGTTTCAAACTCAATTCCGCCATTAATAACCCAACTGTTGCTTTCAGATCCTCCAGACGTAAAATAGATCTCTTCAGGTTTGGCTCCTATGCATTCCGCAATTGTTTCACGAGAATATCTCAATGCTTTCCTCGCTTCATTAGAGAAGACATATGGCTGTGATGCATTGGCAAAATTACTCCTTAGGAATGGTAACATTGCTTCCAAAGCCTTTTCGTTTAAAGGCGATGTGGCTGCGTTATCTGCATATATGAAAACCTTATCTTGCATCATTCAAATAGTTTACAACCTTCGTTTTTGAATTCCTCAATTTTGTCAAGGATATCCTGCACCTCACAACCAAGATTTTCCGCAAGGCAATCGAGACAGAAACATCAACCTATTGTAATACGCAAAAAATACCTCCTCAACATTTCAGTTGAGAAGGAATTTCAATAATATGTTTTCAGATTTTGCCGAGGGATTTGAACATCTTGGAGATGCAGCGTTTCTTTTGTTCCATGTTAGGGTGGACGTAGAGGTTGAGAGTGGTGGAGATGTCGGAGTGTCCTAACAGGACGCTGACGGTCTTGTAGTCGCAGTTGCTCTCTATGCACCGGGTGGCGAAGGAGTGGCGAAGTCCGTGGAACTTGATAGCCGGAATGTTGAGTGATTTCATCAGTCGCTTGTAGTAGGTGCGGTATGTGCGTGGCTCGATTGGCTTGCTGTCGTTTGAGATGACGTAGAAGCCGGTATTGACCACTTTCATCAGTGGTTTGATGAGCGAGAGGACTTCGGCACTTAAAGGTATCTCACGAATGGAGTTAGGCGTTTTGGGGTCGTTGATTACCAGTTCGGTGTGCTTTTTCTCACCGTTGAGGATGTAGATGCGCTCTATGGTGCGCTTTACTTGCAGCGTCCCGGTCTGCGTGTCGATGTCTTCCCAGCGTAGGGCGCAGATTTCACCTATGCGGAGTCCGGTGGTGAGGCAGAGGTAGATACCCAGAGCCTTGAAAGAGAAATTGGCCTTGATGTGGTCGAGGATTTTCTTGTGGTTGGCTACTGTCAGCACCTCAATCTCCGTAGGTGCAGTGGTGGGATACTTTATGTCCCATTCAGCATGATCCATCCACTTGTTCTTAACTCCGTGCTTCATTATCATCTTCAGCACGATAAGGATGTCCTTGATGGTCTTGACACTTAACCCGGCGTTAAGTTTTTCAAGCACGAAGGATTGAACGGCTGGTTCACTAAGTTCGGTCATGTCGCCAAAGTAAGGCAACAGATGGTTCTCTAACATCAATGTGTAAGCAGCCATCGTGGATTGCTTCACATAAAGCCGCTTATCTTCTTTCCAAGCAGCGGCGATTTCCCTAATAATTTTCTTTCTCATTTTTACTTGTTTTTATAATAGTTCCTCTATTTATTAGGGAAATATATTGTTTGATGTTCCAAATCTGAGATTCCCGGAGTTTACGGAGGAATGGAAGAGATCTTCTTTGGGTGAGGTAACAATTTTCGTAAAGGAACGAATTGATGCAGATAAACTCACCAGAAACAATTATGTCTCAACAGAAAATATGAATCCGGATTTTGGTGGCATTAATCAAGCATCATCTGTTCCAAATAACACAAATGGTAGGTTCTAAAAATACATGAATTTGAGTGTATGCCTATCCGCTTATATTCA
>CAZRUR010000020.1:0-31871 GCA_964603335.1 uncultured Sangeribacter sp.
TTGTTGCTTAAAGATTTGGCTTTTTTATGCAATATTTAGTTGCGGATGTGAGGAGAAATTATTACTATGGAAAAATTTGAAGACATAATCAAATCAGAGAAACCAGTATTGGTGGATTTCTTGGCCACATGGTGTGGACCATGCAAGATGATGCATCCAGTCCTTGAGGAACTACATGAGAAGATTGGCGACAAGGCTCGCATAATCAAGATTGATAATAAACGAAAGGAGCAAAACGTTGTCTAAAGGGAAAACAAATTAGAAATGAAGATACTTAAACATATTATATTGCCACTGTGGCTGCTCATGGTTTGCCTAAACAGCAATGCGACAACCAATTTTGCAGATGAGACTCTCCAATATGTGATCTCTTACAAATGGGGTCTTATTCACAAGGATGCTGGCGATGCCACCTTAAAGCTCACTAACAGTGGCAATCATTATAACCTAAGACTCACGGGGAAAACAAAACCATGGGCAGACAATATATATCAAGTGAGAGACACGTTGCTCGGGACAATAAATAAATCCGGGTTCAAGCCATTGTCTTATTCCAAGATTGCACACGAAAAGGGGAAATACAGCCGCGACGATATCACCTACTCTTACAGCGGGAGCAATGTGACGGGGCATTCCCAGCGTCACCGTAAAGACAAAGAGGGGAAAATAAACGTGACAGAAAAGACCCTGAAAGGGGAGGGGCAGGTGTTTGACATGCTCAGTGTGTTCTATTATCTACGCACAATCGACTACGCAAATTTGCTGAAGGGTGACACAATGGAATCCACAATGTTCTCAGGGAAGAAAGTGGAGCAACTGACAGTGAGATGTGTAGGGAAAGAGACCATCAAACTGCGCGATAAAACCACAAGGGAAGCCTACCATATAAAATTTAAGTTTACGCAAGAGGGTAAGAAAAAATCGAGCGACGATATCGACGCGTGGATCTCAACAGACTCACAGCATATACCGTTGCTCGTAGTCGGAAGCCTCCCCATAGGTCAAGTGAAATGCTACTACGTTGGCTAACCACTTCCCCTTTTTTGCCTTTTTGCCTTTCACCCTAAATACGGATTGGAGCGTTTCTCTGCGCCGATGGTGGTAGATGGTCCATGCCCGGGGAATACAGTAGTGTCGTCGGGAAGGGTCAGCAGATTCTTGCTGATGCTCTCAATCAGTTGACGATAATTGCCACCGGGAAGGTCAGTGCGTCCGATACTGCCTTGAAACAGGGCATCTCCTACAATGACAAACTTATCCTCGGCATCGTAGAGAGCCACGCTTCCCTGAGAATGTCCCGGCACCGCAATGACCTTAAGCACACCGTCTCCAATCTTTATCTCGTCACCATCTTTCAGATATTCTGAAATCTCAACGTTAGGGATCGATTCCCTCATACCGAACATCATGGCTTGTTGCTGCACCCGGCTTCCCAAAGGCTCATCAAGAGGATGTGCCAAGACCGGCGCATTATATTTCAACTGAAGATACTTGTTGCCGGCGATATGATCGATATGCAGGTGCGTGTTGATGATGTTGGTAACCTTTAGATTATGTTTCTCTATGAAGTCGGAGATGGCTTTCTCTTCAGATTCGTCAATCATTCCGGGATCTATGACTGCACAACATAGAGTCTGCGGATCATAGACCACATAAGTGTTAATGCCAAAAAGGCTGAATTGGAATATGGCTACTTTCATTTTATTTGCTGATTTATAATATAATGATGAAAAGCTTGTATTACACTGTAGTGTAGACAATTTTCTTTGTCTTGAAAAAATCCTCAGAAAAATAATTGTCAATATCAATGATTTCCGTCTTTGCTTTTATGGGAGAAATCTCTGCGGCAAGTTCACCCCCTTTCAAAGCAATAACCCCGTTTGGCAAGGCATTTCTCTGCTTGGAAGAGATGTTTTTCTTGGCAAGTCGCACAAGGTCTGGCTGATGCATCACTGCACGGCTCACAACAAAGTCAAATTTGTCGTGACACTCTCCAGAGTCGCCATGCTGAAAGGTCACGTTCTTAAGACCAATTGACTTTGCAATCTCTTGGGCCACCTTAATCTTTTTCCCTATTCGGTCGATGAGATGGAAATGCACGCCAGGGAAAAGTATGGCAAGAGGGATGCCCGGCAAACCGCCTCCACATCCAACGTCAAGAACCTCACTTCCGGGTTTAAACTCAATGAATTTTGCAATGGCAAGGGAGTGAAGCAGATGGTTGATTTCCACATTGTCAATATCCTTACGCGAAATGACATTGATCTTCTCATTCCATTCGGGATATCGTCTTGTCAACTCGTCAAGCTGCCTCTCCTGGGTTTCGGAAAGATGAGGAAAATATTTTTTAATGGTGTCTATCATAATTTGGGTTTTCTTACCTTTCAGTGCCACTGATTTTATGCAAAATTACACATAATTCAGATAAAGTGGTCCATCAAAGCGAAAATTTATCGGCTACATTATCATTTTAACGGAGAATTTGTTGGTAAAGTTGGCAGATATTGTTAATTTTACCGCCTAATGTCGTCAGAGCAGACATTAAAAGGACGGCATGAATCAAAGCATGAGTGTCATTGTAGAATACAAGAATGTAGAGATAGAGAGGGCTGAGAAGAGTGTGCTCCAGGGAGTGACCTTCAGCCTCGGGCAAGGAGAGTTCCACTATCTTGTGGGACGTGTAGGCAGCGGCAAGAGCAGTCTTATGAAGACGATGTATGCCGACGTGCCTATATTAAAAGGAGATGAGGCGAGGGTTCTCGACTTCGATCTCCTGACAATAAGGAAAAATAAGGTGCCATATCTTCGCCGCAAGATAGGGATAGTGTTCCAGGATTTCCAGTTGCTTCAAGACCGCTCAGTGAATGAGAATCTCCGGTTTGTGTTGAGAGCCACCGGATGGAGCTCCCGTCAGGAGATGGACGAGCGCATAGAGGAAGTGCTTGCACTTGTAGGGATGGCAAACAAGAGCTACAAGATGCCCCATGAGTTGAGTGGAGGGGAGCAACAGCGAATCGTGATTGCGCGCTCACTGCTCAACAAGCCAGAACTAATCATAGCCGATGAGCCCACTGGCAACCTTGACCCCCAGACAGGATACCAGATTGTGAGCCTTCTGCACGAACTTGCCGACTCCGGGCACAGTGTGCTTATGGCCACCCACAATCTTCAGCTCGTAGACGATTTTCCGGGAAAAGTGTTACGTTGCGAGGGTAAAAAGCTCATCGTATAGTGAAAAATGGTGAATTTTTGTAAGAAATAACGGAAAAATTTCTTTAATTAAAACTTATTGGCTAAATTTGCATCACCTAAATAGATAAACCTCGATAACCCCAAAATATCAGGAAACTCATAACATCTATATCATAAAAGAGCTATAATAAATATGGCAAACAACGAGAAACTTTTTGACATGTTTTCTCCCACCTCAACAGAAGATTGGGTGGCGAAGATAACTGTCGACCTCAAGGGCGCTGATTTCAACAAGAAACTTGTATGGCGCACCAACGAGGGCTTTAATGTGCAGCCTTTCTATCGTCGTGAAGACTTGAAGAATGTACCCCATATGGGCACACTTCCGGGTCAATTCCCTTACGTTAGAGGCACACGCGACAATAATGACTGGCTGATCCGTCAGCGAATTCAGGGCGCGACTCCCGCAGACATCAACAAGGAGGCAATCCATGCCATCGACCGTGGAGTCGATTCCATCGGCATCAAACTTGGCAGAGAGGTGACTGCCGAAGACGTGGCAGCCATTCTCAATGGCATCGACCTCAAGAAAATTGAGGTCAACATCTCATGCTGCAACGGCAAGGCTGTTGAGGTGGCAAAGCTGCTTGTGGATTATCTGAAGGGCAACGGATTGGAGAACGACTTCCGTGGCTCAATCGATTTCAATCCCTTCAAGCGTCTTCTCCGTCATGGACTTGAGTTCCCACGTGAAATCAAGGCAGAGGCTGTGGCAATGTATGCAGCAGTAAAAGACGTGAAGAACCTCCGCTGCTATGCAGTAGACAGCATGATGCTCAACAATGCCGGTGCCTATATCACTCAGGAACTCGGCTATGCACTTGCATGGGGAGCTGAATGGATGAACATTCTGACCGACGCGGGTCTCACTGCCTGTGAGGCAGCCGCAAGAATCAAGTTCAACATGGGCATCTCCTCCAACTATTTCATGGAGCTCGCCAAATTCCGCGCAGCCCGCATGCTTTGGGCAGAGATAGTGAAGGCATATGGCGCTGAGGATGAATGCTGCAAGATGATGGTTCACGCTGTGACAAGCCAGTTTAACCAGACAATCTATGACGCACACGTAAACCTCCTCCGCTCACAGACAGAGACCATGAGCGCCGCGCTTGCAGGCGTTGACTCTATCGAGACTCTTCCTTTCGATCTTCAGTATAAGAATCCCGATGAGTTTAGCGAGCGTATTGCCCGCAACCAGCAGCTCCTTCTCCGCGAGGAGAGCCACCTGAACAAGGTGGTTGACCCTGCCGGTGGTTCTTATTACATTGAGACACTCACAGCCTCTATCGCAAAGGTGGCTTGGGAGCTCTTTAATGAAGTGGAAGACAATGGTGGCTTCTATGCACTTCTTAAGAGTGGAGATGTCCAGAAGAAGGTGAATGAGTCAGGCGTTAAGCGTCACACAGACGTTGCGCGCCGCAAGGAGATACTTCTTGGCACCAACCAGTATCCTAACTTCAACGAGAAGGCACTCGACAAGATTGAGACTGAGGCCTGTGGATGTGGTTGCGGATGTGGCAACAATGAGGCAGCCGACGGTGCTGTGGATTATCTTATCTTCGACCGAGCAGCAAGCCAGTTTGAGCAGCTCCGTCTTGACACTGAGCGCAGCAGCAAGCGTCCGAAAGTGTTTATGCTCACCATCGGCAACCTTGCCATGCGTCTTGCACGTGCACAGTTCTCGAGCAACTTCTTCGGATGTGCAGGCTATGAGATTATCGACAACATCGGCTTCCAGAGCGTGAAGGAAGGTGTTGACGCCGCTGTAGAGAAAGGCGCCGACATCGTGGTGCTCTGCTCAAGCGATGACGAGTATGCAGAATATGCACCAGAGGCATACCAGGAGCTCAATGGCCGCGCAATGTTTGTGGTGGCCGGTGCTCCCGCCTGCATGGACGACCTGAAGGCTCAAGGCATCGAGGAATTCATCCACGTGAGAGTAAATGTGCTTGACACACTTGTTAAATTCAACGCCAAACTTCTTAACTGACATGAGACCCAATTTCAAAGAAATAGATATTCAGGCAGCAATCAAAGAACGTCATGCTGCCCCTGCGTCGGTCAAGAATGAGGCCGACTGGATCACAGCAGAACTTATACCCGTAAAGCCGGTATATACAGAGAAAGACCTTGAAGGTCTGGAGCATCTTGACTTCGTGTCAGGTATACCTCCATTTTTGAGAGGCCCTTATAGCGCGATGTATCCTCTGCGTCCCTGGACAATCCGTCAGTATGCCGGTTTCTCCACAGCAGCAGAGTCTAACGCCTTCTACCGCCGCAACCTTGCATCCGGTCAGAAAGGTCTTTCAGTGGCATTCGACCTTCCGACCCACCGTGGCTATGACGCCAACCATGAGCGCGTAGTAGGTGACGTGGGTAAGGCCGGTGTGTCAATCTGCTCACTTGAAGACATGAAGGTGCTCTTCGACGGTATTCCTTTGGGAAAGATGTCAGTCTCCATGACAATGAACGGCGCTGTGCTCCCCGTGCTTGCTTTCTACATCAACGCAGGTCTTGAGCAGGGTGTCAAGCTCGACGAGATGGCTGGCACTATCCAGAACGACATCCTCAAGGAGTTTATGGTGCGTAACACATATATCTACCCACCGGCCTTCTCAATGAAGATTATCGCCGACATCTTTGAGTATACCTCAAAGAATATGCCTAAGTTCAATTCAATCTCTATCTCCGGCTATCACATGCAGGAGGCGGGAGCCACCGCTGACATTGAGCTTGCATATACACTCGCCGACGGTCTTGAGTATCTCCGCGCAGGTGTCAACGCCGGTATGGATATCGACTCATTTGCACCACGCTTGTCATTCTTCTGGGCTATCTCAATGAACTACTTTATGGAGATTGCCAAGATGCGTGCCGCCCGTATGCTTTGGGCAAAGATTGTGAAGCAGTTTAACCCAAAGAACCCCAAGTCGCTCGCGCTCCGCACACACTCCCAGACATCTGGATGGAGCCTTACAGAGCAAGACCCATTCAACAATGTGGGACGTACCTGTGTAGAGGCTATGGGCGCTGTGCTTGGTCACACCCAGTCACTCCACACCAACGCGCTTGACGAGGCCATCGCACTTCCGACCGACTTCTCAGCACGTATCGCACGTAACACTCAGATCTATATCCAGGAAGAGACCTACGTCACAAAGCAGGTTGACCCATGGGGTGGCTCCTACTATGTAGAGGCGCTCACCAATGAGATCGCCCACAAGGCTTGGGAGCATATCCAGGAGATTGAGAAACTTGGCGGTATGGCAAAGGCAATCGAGACTGGTCTTCCAAAACTGAAGATTGAGGAGGCAGCAGCGCGCACTCAGGCCCGCATCGACTCCGGGAAGCAGACTATTGTCGGCATCAACAAATATCGTCTTGATCATGAGGATCCTATCGATATCCTTGAGGTTGACAACACAGAGGTTCGCAAAGAGCAGTGCGCTCGTCTTGAAGACCTGAAGGCACACCGCGACGAGGCAGCTGTGAAGAAGGCTCTTGAGGCAATCACAGAGTGTGTGAAAGATCCCTCCAAGGGTAATCTTCTTGACCTTGCCGTCAAGGCAGCCGGTCTCAGGGCAACCCTCGGTGAGATTTCTGATGCCTGCGAGGCAGTGGTAGGTCGTTACAAAGCTGTAATCAAAACAATTTCCGGCGTGTATAGCAGTGAAGAGAAGGGTGATCCCGAATTTGAGGAAGCCCGCAAGGCAGTGGCAGACTTTGCAAAACGTGAGGGTCGTCAGCCACGTATCATGATTGCCAAGATGGGTCAGGACGGACATGACCGTGGCGCAAAAGTTGTTGCAACCGGCTATGCCGACTGTGGCTTCGACGTCGATATGGGTCCGTTGTTCCAGACTCCGGCAGAGGCTGCCCGTCAGGCTGTGGAGAACGACGTGCATATCCTCGGCGTCTCTTCACTCGCAGCAGGTCATAAGACCCTTATTCCGCAGGTGATTGCAGAGCTTGAGAAACTCGGTCGCCCAGACATCATGGTCACCGCCGGTGGTGTGATTCCTGCACAGGACTATGACTTCCTCTATAAGGCTGGCGTTGCCGCCATCTTCGGTCCCGGCACACGCATCCCGAAGAGTGCTCTTGAGATGATCCGTCTTCTCAACGAAGACCGTGCAGCAGCTGAATAATCAATAGAGCATATATCACAACAAAATCTCCTCCAAGCGATTAGGCTTGGAGGAGATTTTGTTGTGTGTGGTAAATGAAAAATCTTATCCGCAATGCCAGTATTTGCGCACGATCTTCATCATCTCGTTGTGGCTGTTGGAAGTCTTTTGACGCAAATCTAAGTCGTGATATGCCTGCAGTTTTCCAATGATGCCGTCGATGAGCTGCGGTGAGAACACACCCTTAGCCTCAAACACCTCACGCTGCTCTTCCAAAGCCTTGGCAGAAGCTGCGCATGAATCGGGAAGCGACTTGAGTTGGGCAAGCTTATCCTTGTTCTCGTCGTTGTGGATGTTGACGTTGACATAGAGTTCCTCTGCGCGCTCAAGAGCATTCTCCATCTCGAAGCCGGTGCGAGCAGCCACAACCATAGCCGCTATAAGCTGATAGATGTCGGCTGAGCAGTCGGCGCTGCGGAGCTCTGCAGTCTGTTTCTGTGGAGGTGCTGTCACTGTGTCAGCCTCAAGGGGATTAACCTGTGAGCACATGTCGTTTCTGCCGGTCCAACCAAGCGGCACACGAACCAAAACAGAACGGTTGCGGTCGCCCCAGCAGATTGAGGTCGGAGCCTCCTGATGAGGCACAAGTCGGAAGTAGCTTGTAGGCACCTTGTTGCCCATAGCAGTGATTGCGTCAGCGTGCTCAAGGATGCCTACGATTGCCTTCTTGGCTATCGGGCTAAGCTCTCCGTTGAGTGTCATCATATTGTTGTCGCCATCCATCACCTTGAAATGGATATGCAGACCGCTGCCAGCCTTCCCGACAGTAATCTTTGGGGCAAAGGTTACGTCGTAACCTTTCTTGGCGCCGAGTGTGCGAATCACCCACTTGGCAAGCATCAGATTGTCGGCAGCCTGAATTGCTGGAATAGGAAGGAACTCTATCTCGTTCTGCTCATAGATCTTGCCATCGAAAGTGAAGTTGCCAACCTCGTTGTGTCCATACTTGATCTGACCTCCAGTCTGAGAGATAAGATTCATACACTCTGTGCGGAAATCGTTGAACTTGGCAAAGGGAGCTGACTCGTGATAGCCTTTTTGGTCGGAGGCGTGGAAGAAGCCAGTATCCTCAGAGATTACATAATATTCCAGCTCACCCATGGCATAGAAGTCCATGCCGGTTGTGTTGTGGAATTCCTCACAAGCCTTCCTCAGTGTGTATTCAGGAGAGGAATGGAGTGGCTGGCCCTCTTTGTCGAAGAAAGATGCGAGCATTGTGAGAGTAGGAATCTCTGCAAATGGATCCACAAAAGCAGTGGAGAAACGTGGGATAACGTAAAGGTCGCTGTTTCCTGCCTCAATGAAAGGGAAGAGGCTTGAGCCGTCTACCCTCTCTCCGAAAGTGAGGATAGAGTCAAGATAGCTTTCAGAGTTGATAACGAAATTGAGTGTCTTGAGACGGTTGTCATCAGCCGGATACATAAAGTTGACCATTTTGATGCCGTTCTCTTTGACGAAACGGATAAGGTCAGCCTTCCTTATTTGGAAAGGTTCCTTCTGAAGAAACTCCACAACCTTGTTGGGGTTGAGGCTAAGATTCATGTTCGGTTCCATGTAAATCTATGGTATTATATGAAAGGTATAAAGATTAGTTCATCCTGGGATTTATAATCAATAATGGCAAAAAAGAAATTTGCCACTGAAACAATAGGCATACATATGTATGCCCAACATTTCAGTGGCAAAAATAATAGTTTTTACTATCCCAACCAAATAAAATCAAAATTATTTGGTAAATTTATGCTCAAAATATTTTTGTGGGGCATAAAATAGAAATAAAATCTGAATAATTGCAGGTAAAAGTATTTTTCTACTCTACTTTGCCATATTTTATGAAGATTTATTCAATTAATAACTTTTAAGAATAAAATGTTGGAATAATTTGGTGGTTTATTTAAGGTTTTTTTATAATTTTGCAGTCTGAAAACCAACAAATACCTTAAAGAAATGACAAAAGCAGAAATCGTAAACGAAATAGCAAAAACCACTGGCCTTGACAAGGCAAGTGTGCTTGCTGTTGTTGAAGGTCTCATGACCACCATTAAAGACTCCCTTTCAAAGGGTGAGAACGTATATCTCCGAGGCTTCGGCAGTTTCATCGTAAAAGAGCGTGCAGAGAAGACAGCCCGCAACATCTCAAAGAACACTGTTCTCATCGTACCAAAGCACAACATCCCGGCATTCAAGCCATGCCCAGAATTCAAGGAGTCTGTAGCAAAGGGCTAATGGTGCGCATATAATGTCACTCTAAGCATCTTCCAGCTCAGAGACTTCCAGACAAACAGTAGAGCCGATTTAAGGAATTCCTTAAATCGGCTCTACTGTTTCTTATATGGGATTATTCCTGGACACCGAGATCCTTGAGAGTGCGGGGAGCCGGCACCCCGAGAATAGGCTTGCGGTCTTTGAGCAATATGAGGATTTACTCAATGGCGCGGTTGAGCTGCTGGTCTTCTCCTGCCTGCTCCTTGATTGGGCCATTGTCAACCAGGATATCTGGATCCACGCCGTGGTTCTCGACAATCCATTGGCCTGTGGCAGCGTCATAGTTGGTGAAGAACGGGACACGCACGTCAGTGCCATCCATATAAGGGAGTGAGCCCGAGATACCGATGATGCCACCCCAAGTGCGTGTGCCAATCACCGGACCAATCTTATTTGCCTTAAAGCTCCATGGGAACAGGTCGCCATCAGATGCGGAATATTTATTTACAAGAAGCACCTTCGGACCGGCAACAGCAGCGTCAGGAACAGTATTGGTGCGGGATGAAGTGCGACTCATAGTCATGCGATAAGGGTTGCGCAGCAAGCGCTCAATGATCATAGGTGAAACATTTCCACCGCCATTGGCACGGTCATCAATGATGAGCGCCTCCTTGTCGAGCTGGGGATAGAAATAGCGGGCAAACTCATTCAACCCTTCAGGACCCATGTCTGGGATGTAGACATAACCAACCCTGCCATTTGTGGCTTTCTCAACCTTGCGAACATTATTCTCTACCCATTCGTGATGATAAAGCATTGACTCATCATCAATAGGCTCTACACTATCTTACGCGGATTTGAGCCGGATGCAGATTTGCTGACAGTAAGTTCGGTGAGCACCCCTGCCTTACCTGTCAAAAGGGAATAAATATTATCCGTGGTATTCGTGTCAACACCATTGATGGCTATAATATAGTCACCAGCCTCAACATCCAATCCGGGTTCTGTGAATGGTGAGCGCAATTCCTTGCGATAGGGGGCACCCGGCAAAATACGGTCAATCTTATAGTGGCCTGATTTTGCATCACGGCTCAACTCAGCTCCGAGCAATCCCATGCTGACACGCTTTGCCTCAGGTTTCTCACCGGGATTGACGTAGGCATGTCCGCATGCCAATTCGGAAATCATCTCTCCGATAACATAGTTGAGGTCAAGGCGAGTCTTTACATATGGAAGAAGTGCGGCATATTTCTCTTTCATGGCTTTCCAATCGACACCATGCATATTCTCAAGATAGAACCCATACGGTCGCCAAGGTCATCGCGCCCTAATGTCGATGAGTAGGTGAGACGTTTGGACCCTCCACCCTCCTTAGGAATCAGATATACCTCAGTATTACCGTCATATTATCCAGTGAAGGCGATATTCTTTCCGTCGGGTGAAAACCTGGGGAATATCTCATTACCGACATGGCTGGTGAGTCTTTTTGCATCGCCTCCGGAAACCGGCACGGTGTAGAGGTCACCGGCATAAGAAAAGACAATCTCATTCCCGTTTGTAGAAGGGAAACGAAGCAATCGCGCCTCATCAGCGACAGCACTGAGCGGAATGACTCCTACAGCTCCAAGAAGGCACGAAATAGCAGCTATCTTTTTCATTTCAATGATGTTTTTTATATTTAAATATTTTGATATGCATAGGTTAGTGTTATCGCACATAAATATGAAATGGTTGATATATATATAACTAAGTTAAAACGGTAATAGTATTTTTTGATGATTTAACTCGGATAATTTTGACGACTCAAGTTGGGTAATTTTGGGGAAATGACTAATTTTGCACCAAGAAACAACACAAAGCCGCAAATGCACGGCGATAACCGATAAACCATGGAACATAACAGAATTCTTCTCTCCGCCGAACTCCCTGAATATCCAGAGTTTAAGGAAGGGATTAGGCGCGCTCCCGACAGGGGCTACTCCCTTACAGACGCCAAGACAGTCACCGCACTTAAAAATGCCTTACGTTATCTCCCAGAGGAACTGCACGAAAAGGTGGCTCCCGAATTTTTGGAAGAACTGCGCACAAGGGGCAGGATATATGCCTATCGGTGGCGTCCACAGGGTGACCTGAAGGCAAAACCAATTGACGAATACAAAGGGAAATGTCTTGCAGGAAAAGCATTCCAGGTGATGATCGACAACAACCTTTGCTTTGATATTGCCCTCTATCCTTACGAACTCGTCACATATGGCGAGACCGGGCAAGTATGCCAGAACTGGTTGCAATATAATCTTATAAAGAAATATCTTGAGGAACTGACCGATGAGCAGACTCTCGTGGTAGAGTCAGGACATCCACTCGGTCTCTTCCCATCAAAGGAAGATGCTCCAAGAGTGATTATCACCAACGCCATGATGGTGGGTATGTTTGACAATCTCCATGACTGGCATGAGGCAATGCAGATGGGCGTAGCCAACTACGGACAGATGACAGCCGGAGGATGGATGTATATCGGTCCACAAGGCATCGTGCATGGTACATTCAACACCCTGCTTAACGCCGGGCGCATGAAACTCGGTGTTCCACAAGATGGTGACCTCGCCGGACACCTGTTCGTGTCTTCCGGACTTGGAGGCATGAGTGGCGCACAGCCGAAGGCAGCTGAGATTGCCGGTGCCGCAGCCATCATCGCAGAGGTTGACCTCTCACGCATCGAGACACGTAAAAACCAAGGATGGGTGCAGGAAGTGACCGACTCCATACCGGAGGCATTCGCCCTTGCAGAGGCTGCCATGGCTGAAAAACGTCCGATCTCGATTGCTTACCACGGAAATGTGGTGGATCTTCTCGAATATGCGGTTGAAAATAATAAGAATGTGGAGCTGCTTAGTGACCAGACCTCCTGTCATGCAGTCTATGAAGGGGGCTACTGCCCGGTAGGGCTCTCATTTGAGGAGCGCACAAGGCTTCTGCACGAGAACCATGACGAGTTCAGAAGGAAGGTTGACGAGTCGCTGAGGCGTCATTTCAACGCCATCAAGGCTCTCGTAGGAAGAGGCACATACTTCTTTGACTATGGCAACTCATTTATGAAAGCCATATATGATGCCGGAGTGAAAGAGATCTCACGCAATGGCATCGATGAGAAAGACGGCTTCATCTGGCCATCATATGTGGAAGACATCATGGGTCCTATGCTTTTCGACTATGGCTACGGCCCATTCCGCTGGGTTTGTCTCAGCGGCAAACATGAGGATCTTGTGAAGACCGACCATGCCGCTATGGAATGTATCGACCCCAACCGTCGAGGTCAAGACCGCGACAACTACAATTGGATTCGCGATGCTGAGAAGAATGCCCTCGTTGTCGGCACACAGGCACGTATCCTCTATCAGGATGCAATGGGCAGGCTGAAGATAGCCCTGAAGTTTAACGAGATGGTGCGCAATGGTGAGGTAGGTCCGATAATGTTGGGCAGAGACCACCATGATGTCAGCGGCACAGACTCCCCATTCCGCGAGACCTCCAACATAAAAGACGGCTCCAACGTGATGGCAGACATGGCTGTGCAATGTTTCGCCGGCAACTGCGCGAGAGGCATGAGCCTTGTGGCACTCCACAATGGTGGTGGTGTTGGCATTGGCAAGGCCATCAACGGCGGATTCGGTATGGTGTGCGATGGTTCTGAAAGGGTAGATGAGATTCTGAAGAACGCAATGCTATGGGACGTTATGGGTGGAGTTGCACGCCGTTCCTGGGCACGCAATGAGAATGCAATGTCTACTGTCAAGGAATGGAACGACATTCAGGCTCAGAATGGATTTATGATTACCGAGCCATTTATCGCCAATGACGAATTCCTTGCTGAGCTCATCAAGAAATAAGTGATTGTCTGTCAAGATTATGAAAAATCTGATAATAGAAAACACAAAGATAGTCACCCCCCTTGGCAAAGATGCCAGGAAGGGTGACTCAATGCGTGAACTCACCATCATTCCTGATGGTTGCATCATAATCACAGAAGGCACTATCAGTTATGCCGGACCTATGGAAGGACGCCTGGCAGTGCGTCCTGATGAGCATTATGAAAGGATTGATGCCCATGGGAATGTCTCGCTCCCGGGATTTGTGGATTCCCACACACATCTTATCTTCGGAGGATTCCGTCCTGATGAGTTTGAGTGGAGACTAAAAGGCGATTCCTATATGTCGATAATGGAGCGTGGCGGGGGAATACAGTCCACCGTTAATGCCACTCGCAAAGCCACTAAGGAAGAATTGGTTGACAAAGCCCAGTGGTTTATCGACAGGATGAGCGAGATGGGAGTCACCACCGTTGAGGCAAAGAGCGGTTATGGACTTGACAGCGAGACAGAAATCAGGATGCTCGACGCCATCTCAGACCTTGCCAACCGTCCGGACCAGAAAGCGGATGTTGTTGCCACTTTCCTTGGAGCACACGCCGTGCCATCGGAATATAAGGGTCGCACTTCTGAATATGTAGACCTTATAATAAATGAGATGCTACCAAAGGCAAAGGGTAAGGCGAAATGCTGCGATGTGTTCTGCGAGAAGAATGTGTTTGAGATTGAGGATTCACGCAGACTTCTGAAAGCCGCCGAGGTGATGGGGTATGCACTCAAACTTCATGCCGATGAGATTGTAACCCTCGGCGGTGGCGAGCTTAGTGCTGAGTTGGGTGCTTTATCAGCCGACCATCTGCTGCATGTCAGCGACAATGGAATCCAGATGATGGCAGATGCCGGTGTGGTGGCAACATTGCTTCCGCTGACAGCTTTTGCCCTGAAGGAACCATATGCACCAGCCCGTAAGTTTATTGATGCCGGAGCAGCTGTGGCTCTTGCAACCGACCTCAATCCAGGCAGCTGTTTCTCCGGCTCTATCCCGCTGACCATTGCCCTCGCCTGCATTTATATGAACATGAGCATTGAGGAGACCATCACCGCCCTTACGCTCAACGGCGCCGCAGCCCTTGGCATGGCTAATGAGATTGGCTCACTCGAACCAGGTAAAAGGGGAGATGTGTTGATTCTCAGATGTGACAATTATCACATATTGCCTTATTATGTGGGCATGAACTGCGTGAAGACCACAATTCATGACGGACGGATTGTCTCACAGAATAAATAAATGTCAAATTGTCATAATGACATTATGTCATTATGACAATTTGACAAAATGACATTACTAAAGAATAATACTAACCTAATACCACCGACACAAATAAAATGGAAAAATTAGAAACATATGCGATTGGCTCAAGCCTTCTGACATATGACCTGATTGAAAAAATCTTGAAAGACGGTGCCAAACTGACACTTTCAGAAGAAGCCAAAAGTAAAATCCAGCATTGCCGCGATTTCCTTGACAGCAAGGCAACAGCCGACAGTGCACCTATCTATGGCGTGACAACCGGTTTTGGTTCTCTCTGTAACAAGCAGATCTCTCATTATGAACTTTACACACTTCAGGAAAACCTTGTCAAGAGCCATTCTTGCAGCGTGGGTACACCAGTTGACAGGGTAGTGGTCAAACTAATGCTCCTTCTTAAGGCGCATGCCTTGTCAATGGGATTCAGCGGAGTGCAGGTGCAGACCGTTGAGAGAATCATAGATTTCTACAACAATGACATCATACCGGAGGTGTATGACCGTGGCTCCCTTGGTGCAAGCGGAGACCTTGCTCCACTCGCCAACCTGTTCCTTCCCTTGATTGGTGAGGGCACTGTAGTTTGGCAGGGGATACGTCATTCAGGACGTGAAATCCTCGAGATCTTTGGCTGGAAACCAATCAAACTTCAATCGAAAGAGGGTCTTGCCTTGCTCAACGGCACCCAGTTTATGAGTGCAAACGGAATTAAGTCTCTTATCGACGGCTGGCATATGGTGAATTGTTTCGACCTCTTCGGGGCTATGAGCCTTGAGGCTTTTGACGGAAGGATAGAGCCATTCTGGGAATGTATTCAGAGAGTACGTCCTCATAATGGACAGGTTGAGACGGGAGCCATTTACCGTAAGATTCTTGCCGGAAGTGAGATTATTAAGAGAGAGAAGGCGCATGTTCAGGATCCGTATTCCTTCCGCTGTATACCGCAGGTTCACGGTGCAGTGAAAGATGCCATGCATCATGTCACAGAGGTGCTTCACACCGAAATCAATTCTGTCACTGATAATCCAACAGTATTCCCTGATGAGGATCTCGTTGTAAGCGGTGGCAATTTCCATGGTGAGCCGATAGCGCTTGTGTTTGACTATATGGGAATAGCCCTTCATGAGCTCGGCAACATCTCAGAGCGTCGTGTGGCACAGCTGATATATGGACTTCGCGGACTCCCTGAATTTTTGGTAGCAAAGCCTGGTTTGAATTCCGGATTCATGATTCCGCAGTATGCTGCTGCGTCAGTTGTTAGCCAGAACAAGATGTATGCTTGGCCAGCATCTTGCGACTCAATTGTAAGCTCCAACGGTCAGGAAGACCTTGTGTCGATGGGTGCAAACTCAGCCATAAAGCTTCATAAGATAATCGACAACCTAAAGATTATCGCTGCCATTGAGCTTATGAACGCCGCCCAGGGAATCGATTTCCGCCGTCCATTGAAATCATCTCCGCTCATTGAGAAAGTGATGGAGGCATACCGTAAGGAGGTGCCGTTTGTGGAAGACGACGTGGTGATGAAAGAATATATCCAGAAGACCAAAGACTTCCTCGAACACTTCGATGTGGTAATCGAATAATTCACCATCTATCGGTAATTCTAACAAAAGAACAAAAGGCTGCAAAATAACGAAAAATGTTCTATTGCAGCCTTTTGTTTTTGATGAAGCTCTCTCAGAATTAGTTCTGTCAGAAGAATTTGGTGACGGAGTTGTCGTAGGTCATGACGATGGGACCGGATCCGAGGTCTGTAAGGGTGTAGATGGGGGTTCCATTCTCATTGAAGAAAACGACTACATCGCCGAATGCCTTGCCTGAGTATTGCTTGCCGCCAATATTGGCACTCCATTTGTCGGAACTGCCGGTAACAGAGAGTTTCCGCGACGGGGAATTGCTGACTGTATAAGTACCGGCTTTGGGAGCGGCAGTTGTTGCTGCCTTTGCCTGCTCCGACAGATAGCCGCGAAGACCGGGGGAATACTCTATCACATACCATCCATTGGCACTGTCATTAACCTTGAAAACCATTCCGGGTTGTAACACCACCTCTTCATTTTTAGTATTAAGGGTGACATAACCAGTGGCGTTTGGCGCGTCAAACACCTTGGCTTCCTTGCCTATTACCACATAACTTTCAGCGAAAGCAGAGCAAGAAGCTGCAACAGCCATGAAGGAGAATGCTAAATTCTTTATATTCATCATATGATTACAATTTTTTCATGAGGCATGTCTATTAACATAGACAATACAAGCCCATAAAAGTAACAACTGGGATATGAAAAAGGTCTGCAAAAAGGAAATATAGAACAAATTTCCCACTTGCAGACCGTTTTTAGGCAAAAAGGCTATTTTAGAGGTTAAGGAGCGCAAACACCTTATCGGCAGCGGCTGCAAGACCGTCGGCATCCTTACCACCAGCCTGGGCAAAGAATGGCTGACCACCGCCACCACCTTTGATCATCTTCGCTGCCTCGCGAATAATGGCTGAGGCATTATGACCACTCTTCACAAGGTCATCTGTAAGCATAAGGGTCAACAAAGGTTTGTTGTCTCCGCTAACTGTTGTGCCGATGAATACAGTGTGTTCAGGCGACTCCTTGCGGATTGTGAACGCGATATTCTTGACAACCTCCGGAAGTCTTGGCCCACGCAGGTGACAAACCTTGACTCCATCGACATTCCTGGCGTTGGAGATAAGCTCGAGCGACAGACTCTTTACACGCTCCTCAACATATCCCTCTATCTGCTTGCGCAGGTCGGTATTCTCCTTGATGGCTTTCTCAACAGCACCCCTTACGTTGGAGGCATTCCCAAGGAATGAAGATATGTCTTTGATGGTGTCCTGGAATTCATCGAGCACATTCTCTACGCCTGCTGCTGTCACAGCCTCAATACGACGAATACCGGCGGCAATTGAGCTCTCAGAGAGGATTCTTACCATACCGATGTTTCCGGAGTTGGCAACATGGGTACCACCACACAGCTCGACTGATGTGCCATACTTAACCACACGCACCTTGTCGCCATATTTCTCGCCGAAGAGAGCCATGGCGCCCATCTTGCGTGCCTCCTCAATAGGCATCTCTCGTGCCTCCTCGAGTGGCATAGCCTTACGGATTCTGGAGTTGACGATATGCTCTACCTTTCTTATCTCCTCAGACGTTACCTTCTGGAAATGTGAGAAGTCGAAACGGAGTACCTCCGGCGACACGAACGATCCCTTCTGCTCCACATGTGTGCCAAGCACCTCACGCAAAGCCTCGTGGAGAAGGTGGGTGGCTGAGTGGTTGGCAGATGTAGCCGCACGTGCTGCCTCATCAATCTTAGCCACGAAAGACTCCGACGGATCAGACGGCAGTTTATGGCTTAGGTGAACACCTATATTGTTCTCACGCTTGGTGTCGAAGATCTCTATCACCTCACCGGACTCAGATGTGAGTGTGCCACGGTCACCAACCTGACCACCCATCTCTGCATAGAAAGGAGTCTCTGAAAGTATTATCTGGTAATATTCCTTACCTTTCTGCTTCACTTTGCGATAGCGCAGGATGCTTGTCTCAGCCTCCGTCTTATCATATCCTACGAATCTCTGCTCACCGTCACGCACCACAACCCAGTCACCGGTCTCAACAGCGGCTGCATTGCGGGCACGCTCTTTCTGCTTCTTCATCTCAGCGTCAAATTCCTCCTTGTTGAGATCCATACCGTTCTCACGGAGGATAAGCTCTGTAAGGTCGAGAGGGAACCCGAAGGTATCATACAGAGTGAATGCATCCTTACCGGAGATTGTTTTGCTCCCCTCGGCTTTTGCCTTCTCCATGATGGAGTCGAGCAGAGTGATACCCTTGTCGAGAGTGCGGAGGAATGAGTCTTCCTCCTCCTTTATCACTTTCTTGATAATCTCCTTCTGGGCTTTCAACTCAGGGTAAGATTCACCCATCTGGTCAACGAGACGGTCAACAAGGAGATACATGAAAGCCTCCCTGCGGTTGAGGAAGGTGTAGGCATAGCGCACGGCACGACGGAGGATTCGGCGAATCACGTATCCTGCCTTTGCATTGGAAGGGAGCTGTGAGTCTGCAATTGAGAAGGAAATGGTGCGCAGATGGTCAGCCACGACTCGCATGGCGATGTCTACTTTCGGATCCTCACCATATTTCAGACCTGTGTGTTTTGAAATCTCATCCAAGAGGGGAGTGAATACGTCTGTATCGTAGTTTGATTTCTTCCCTTGGAGAGCCATACATAGACGCTCGAAGCCCATGCCGGTGTCAATCACCTTTGCCGGAAGTGGCTCGAGAGTACCATCGGCCTTGCGGTTATATTGCATGAACACAAGGTTCCATATCTCGATTACCTGTGGATTATCTTTGTTTACGAGAGAGGCACCGTCTACCTTGGCACGTTCCTCATCAGAGCGTAGGTCGATGTGGATCTCACTGCAAGGTCCGCAGGGACCTGTATCGCCCATCTCCCAGAAATTGTCATGACGGTTGCCATTGATTATGTGGGAAAGGGGGAGATGTTTCTCCCAATAAGAAGCTGCCTCATTGTCGCGCTCCAGTCCTTCGGGAGCATACCCCTCAAAGACAGTAGCGTAAAGGCGGTTGGGGTCAAGTTTCAATACGTCAACCAGATATTCCCATGCCCAGTCGATTGCCTCTTTCTTGAAATAGTCTCCAAACGACCAGTTGCCGAGCATCTCAAACATTGTGTGGTGGTAGGTGTCGTGTCCCACCTCCTCAAGGTCGTTGTGTTTGCCGGATACGCGGAGGCATTTCTGGCTGTCTGCCACACGCTTGTTGGTGGCAGGACGGTTGCCGAGGATTATGTCTTTGAATTGGTTCATGCCCGCGTTTGTGAACATCAACGTGGGGTCATCCTTTATTACCATTGGTGCGGAAGGCACAATCTGGTGTCCTCTTTCACGAAAAAAAGACTTAAACGATTCTCTGATTTCGTTAGCTGTCATCATTGTGATTATTATGTAGCTAAATCGCTGTTTTAATTTGCTGTTGCTGTCAGCTGTTTTAAATTGCTGTTTCAGACCGCAAAATTACTAAATGTTTGTGAAATATGCAATCTTTTCCTCAACAGCAGAAACGATGTTTCTTTAATTTTTAGAACTATGAGGAAATTAATTATCATCTTGATGGCAGCTGTGATTTCGCTGGCGGCTATTGGACGTACCGTCAAATTGGAATATTGAGAATTTGACAATGATTTGCTTCACTTGGCAGAGTTTGAGGATATTGAGCTACTCAAGATTCGCCTGATGTGCGATACTGTTGGAGGTGAATATGATCTCGATTCAAAATTTGGCCCCCTATGTCCGGGAAGAGGGATTGAGAGGTATCCTCAGGACGGTTTTTGATGAGCTCCAGCCATTGCCGTTCGGGACAGTCAAGAAAATCATAAAGTGACATATAGGAGTTGAGGAGGATTCTCATCGCAGTCATCAGATTTGACACGCTCCAATGTCGTTTTGTGCTTTCCTGTATCACTCTCATCAACAGCCACGCTATCAGGCTCACCCATATTTGGATCTCAATAGCATTGCGACTGTCCCAGTTGAGACCAAGATGATTCATGCGGCTTGCCGCTGAAAGGAATCCCAGTACTATCTCGCGCAATGACCCCAACCCGGCGAAAGTTGCGTATAGCATTATGACAAGATGCTGGTATGCGTCCAAACGTTTGGTGTACCGATTTGCGCCCATCTTTTGAGCCGTTGAATCAATCTGTGCCCGGTCGAGCAATTTTATCACTTCAGAGAAGACCGGAGTTCCGGAATTATTGTTACCTTTGCGCATAACGATGTAATATTTGGGTTTGGTCACCGCAAATTTACATCTTTTTCGGGAATCCTCCATAGGGGTTCCCGTTTCTTATGTCAAAGGATGGTGTCTGCATTTTTATCGGACAGCAATACATTGAATCCTATTATAACGGATGTTACCTTCCCGGGTTAAGCGGAAACGCACATTACCCATATTTACCGGTTAGGATGAGGCCGGGGGGAGGCTTGCAATTAGGATATAGAATGTTCGTGGTAAATCTAATGTGCTTCAGGGATAAAAAATTCGTGGTGGGGTGTCGCTGTGATTCCGGTCCTATAATACGAATGAAGTATAACAAGGGTTGCAGTCCACTTGGAAGAAGAACTGACTCACAAGGTAGAGAATGGACTGTTTTTCAAGTTGATGCATCTATGTCGGATGACTTCACGGCTATATTCAGCAACTTCCTCAACGGAGATGGCACAATTGAAGTTTGCGACTGGGTAAAAGATAATGATGTGCGTGTTGTGTTACGAGCCAACTACTGATTGTGGTATGTGAAAAATATCGCCCGACTGCAATAGCAACCGGGCGATTTGTATTAGATTTCTTCTATCTCATCATCTTCTTCTACCGTTTGAGTCTCTTCGGTGTGAGGAAGAAATGAGAGGAAGACTCGGATGAAAGCAGTGTCTTTGAAGAAATAGTTGGGGTCGTCTTCAAGTTTCTCTTTGATGTAGTCAAAGCCGAAGTTGGCATATTGCTCCATCTTGTCGATGAGTTGGTCAACCACTTTAGATGGTTTGATTTCACCTTTGTCTAATGCGATAAGGTCAATGTCAGTCTTGGCGACGAGGGCGGCAAACATATATTCGCGAAGGCGAGGATATTGAGTTCGGCCAAGCCGACTTTCTTGTGTACCCCAGTTAGTGATTGCCCATCCGAAAGATTTTCTTTTCGAGGCATCCTCAACAAGTGGCTTTGTCTGATCATGATATAGACCAATGAAGAAAGCAAGGATAAACACCTCGAATCCTGCGCCAAATGTTTTGCCTTTGACCTCGTTGTATTTATTTACGCCTTTACCGTAGTCAGCGAACACACTGATGACGCAGTCCTGGTACTTTTCTTCCCATTGGGGATTGCGTTTGCCCCAAAGCTCGTATAGTGATTCCATGATTAGCGGATTTTTTCAATTAGAGTTCTGATTGTTGCCATGTTGGACTGGTCGAAGTTAGGAGCCTTCTTGATACGATATACACTACATGTAAGGCCGTCGATTGCGCTTTCATTCAGTTTGCCCTTTTCGATGAAGTCCTTAGTTACGATAATGCACTGTTTCTGTATCTTGTCTATGACGTTGTAGAAATCCGCTTCCTTGGAGTCTCCAAATGAAGATGTGGCAGCGTCAAAGATGAGGGGATAATCTTCATCACGTTTCTCCTGAGTGAAATCGGAGATAGCGAAAAGTACGGAAATATACATCACGGTCTTTTGTGAACCGGATGGCTTCTTTATTTCGGTTCCATTCGAACTCAGCAACTTAATTTCAGTTGAATCATTCGCCGTTTGAATAAGGCGAACCTCTCCATGAAAATCGTTGGCGCTGAGGCGAACCATATACTCGTTAGCCTTTTCTTCCATTTCCAAAAGGAAACGATGCAGGTTGTCTTTCTTTGCTTGTGAGAATGCCTTGGCAATCTCCTCAAGAGCAGTGTGGATCTCACGCATAACCTTTACTTGTGAACTCTCAGGGTCAAGTTCATCAAGTTCTTTTTTGAGGTCGGCCATTCTCTTTTCCTGATACTTCAGTTCTGTCTCCAACTCAGATAGTCGAATAGATGCCCTCTCATGCGAAGTGTAGAGGCCTTTGATGTCGTCGAATTGTTTGTCGAGTGCGGACTCAGAAATATTCCCGGCTTGGATGAGGAGACGAGTCTTTTCATCTACGAGGTCTTGTATTTTTTGGTTCGTCTTTTTGAGCTCATCCTGAAAACGCGCCACAAGTCCTTGGCGGTCGGCTATCTCTTGTGCATAACCGGCAACAGCGGCTTCTTGCGTTCCACTCAGAGATACACTCATATTGTGCAGCTGCTCTATGAAGTCATGAGGGAATAATTCCTGATCTTCAATTTCCTTCTTCTGAGACTCCTTTTGTAACTTAGCTTCAGTATGGCGACGATATTCCTCCAACTTGTGAACCATAAAGGCATATGCGTCAGAATCCTCAGGAGCTTCTCGTCCGCAGACCTTACAGATATGGTCGTGAATCATTTCTTCCATCGTCTCCTGATTGGGAAGATACCATGGCAGTTCAGTTGCTCCGTTTGAGAGCGCTCCGAGCATTTCCTTTGCTGCTTCCAGTTTGCCGACCTCAATAGCTTTGGTGCGTTCAAACTCCCGGTCCATAGTACGTTTTGTCTTACTTAGAGCCGATATTTTTTCTTGGAATATCTTCAAAATAGGACTAAACGGAGCAAGAATCCACATTCTGTCAAAGAGTGCGTGGTTATAGTTGACAGCTCCAATTTGAGCCATCAACTTGTTGCGCTTGTCTTCCTGAGTTTTCAGTCGTTCTTTGATGTCGCGATAACGCTGAGAAGCCTCCTGATTATCTTCCAATTGAGACAGAGTCTTGTTATAGGTGTCAATAGAGTCTCTCTTTTCCTTGATGTCTTTACGGGTTATACTGATTTCGGTACCTACACGAGATATGTCGGATTCAAGTTCTCTTGCGCGTTGAGCAACTCTCTTATCAGAGCGCATCTCTTGAAGATAAGCTTTATTGGCCTTCTCTTCAAAATTACCGGTAATCTCTACCAGCTCGTCGAACTTGCGAATATCAGAGAATTTGTCAACCAAATCTTTTAAGGCTGTTTTGTTCTCAAACACGTTAAGTTCAGATTCACCCTTAAACATACTGAATTTCTGTATGAATGCATCATAACAACGCTCTATGAGGGCCTTACCATTGACAACCTCACGTTCGATGCCGTTTGTCTCGTATCCTCGATAGACCAGTTGCCCAATCTTGAAACCACCGTTTTCAAGTTTTTTGATAGTGAAGGACTTCTCTACTGACTTCTCTCCATCATGGTCGAACTTCATGTAAACGGAGATTTCTTCAACATCTCCGACTTCCATCTGAGACTTACGCATTTCTGACACCTGGTCGAGACTACCTTTGTCAGCAATCGTGTTGAGCAACCATTGCAGAGCCTCGAAGAAAGTGGTTTTACCATCGCCATTATCACCGATAATGACAGTGAGACCATCCGAAAACTCAAAGCGATTGTTGTCGCCATAGTAGCTTCGGAAGTTCTTTATTCTTATTTCTTTGATTATCATACGTTACGCTTTAGATAGTCGTTGACTTCTTTCCACAATTCACGTTCAGAGGCTCCTTCTCCTACGCGTTTTATGATTTGAGCAACTGTGTTGATAATGTAGTTGTCTGAGTCAAGGGCTGAATACAATGAACCGATGTCGGCTGCTGTATAGCCTCCAACTTTCATAAGACGGTCATTCAGAAGAACCGCCTGAAGCATTTTGTCGTTATTTGAAATGTATGCCATGGTTAGAAAAGAGATAAATCATAATAATCAAGAACCGGAGACAGTTCCTCGTATGCGAAATCAGTATTTTCTGAGAGCAACGCAAAGTCTCGCACACGCTTTAGTTCGGATGCAAGGAGACTGCGCTCCATTTTATAACTATCCGCAACTAATGAAATTTCCGGCACTACAACAAGGTCATGGATAATTGCTCTATGCTTGTCCTTATGCGTGCGCAAGATACGTCCTCGACGTTGAATAAATTGACGTGGATTACCGGTGCTGGCACAGAAGATTGCCAATTCACTTCGAGGCACATCAACACCTTCATCAAGACATTTCATAGATGTGAGAACTTCAAGTTTGCCTGATGCGAAATCTTCCAAAATCTGATTACGGTCACCAGTTCCGGACACGAATTTCTTCACTGTCGTTGTGGAACTAATGGATTGCACAATCGAAGTATATTGGTCAATCAGTGAATCTGAGTAATCATCATCTGAGAGACTTTCCGCCTCATCATATAGATCAGCATCAAAACTATCGGGTTTGTTCCCTTCAGGCACATACACAAGAGTGTACTTCAACGAGCCTCGCTCGTTATACCAGCTTTGAAGTATTTCGCGGAATATCAACTGCTTGTTCGCCGCCTTGTGAACAATACGCTTGCGTTTAAGGAGTAACCTCATAAGAATGTCGTCAGACCCGGGGAAGGATTCGTTGTCGTAGTTGTAAAATTTGGCGAGCTGAAGCGAAATTTTCATATATTCCGACATCTCCTCATCTGTAAGTCTAACAAGATGAGGAAAATAGTTGTACCGGCAAAGATACCCCTTGTCAATAGCCTCTCTCATTGAAAACTCAAACGTGTAGTTCTCGGAGTTGTCACAACCAAAGAATTTGCGCAACTGTCTGTTTCCTCTGTCGTCAAATTGACGTTCAGGAGTTGCAGACAATCCTATTCGTCGCACATATTTTACTCCCTCAAGTCTATTCAAGATTCTCGGAGAACCCATATTGTGAGCCTCATCTGCAATCAGAAGTAGCTTCTTGTTAATCTTACTGCTGATTGAAATTAAATCCTTGAAGATGGAATCTCGCGCAAATGAAGCGTAAGTTGCAATTATAATATATGAGGGTTCCTGCTCGGAATAGTTGAACTCCTCTTGAAACTTAATCGCATCAAGTTCCGACTTCCATGATTTATTTTTCGAGCATACCTTTACTATATGCCCGAGGTTAAATTTCTTACATTCTTCCTCCCATTGGTCAACCAACGTCAATGTAGGCACAAGAATAATAGCACGATAATACCCTTTGCTCTTATAAATCTCCAAAAGGCAGTTGAGTGATGTCAGAGTCTTACCGGTACCAGTCGCCATAGCGAACAACCCCTTCTGCTTATTCTCTTTCCAATTCTCAAAGGCTTGCTGTTGATATGGACGTGGGCCGGATGGATATGGGAATCTGGGCTCATTCTCCTTGGCTTTCTCAATATTACGAATTTTGTCTATTGCCCTTTGTACTTTAGACTTAGTCTTTTGGAGTGCAATTTTGACAGTGTCAGGGATGTTTGTATCGGTTGCAGACTCGATCAATTCAAGTTCATCATTAAGCAATTCCTCCAGCCCTTTTGTTTTGGCTTTGGCTGTGGTATATCCTTTCAGAACCGAAGTATCCACAAATTCAACATCGGTATCTTCTCCCTTGAATGCTCTATCAAATGACTTCTGAATGCTGTTTATTCTGCCAACGTCAGCCGGGCCATTCCAATCACAATTAACATTAAGGCTTTCTTTATTGTGTATAAGGGCAGACAGTGAAAAATTTACAGAGCCTTCAAAGCCTATCTTGTTAATGCCGTCGCTAAACGTGCCACACTTGGTATGCGCTATGCCGCTTCCGTTGACCATCCTCACAATCTTCAACTCTATCCTTTCGTTGCGGATGAGCCATGCAAGGCATTCAAAAAAATGTTTATCGCGTTTGTTGAGTGTATAACTCAACTGTTCAAGGTTCTGCAGGTCGAAATATGGCAATTCGCCCGGTTCGTGTGCCATTGAAATGGCTGAAACATCGTCGATGCTAAGAATGTCGTTGATAATCATACGCATCTTGCCGCCATTATATATAAAGGAGGCGAAGCCGTATGATAGGACATTGATTGCTGACGATGAGAAGAAGCCGAGCATTAGGTCAAAGGATGTGGCATTACACAGTGCTTCGGAAAAGAAACCTACCGGCTCCCATTCTGAATTTGTTTGATACCTGAATGATTCAGGCCATGTCACATCGGTCTTCAACATAGTTATATAAAGCAATTAGCGCAAAATGCGTCGTTATCTTCATCGGGGTCGCCGAATAGGTCAACCAACTTTGAACTACCGGCTTTCATCTTGGCTTCTTGTTTCTTGATTGCATCAAGTTTAATTTGGCGAACTCGTTCCGGTTTTATCAGGTCGGCAAGACTCTCGTTCTGATTCCACGTGTAGCCGTCTTTCTCAAACTCCATTGCCTTTGCAAAGAGGTCGGGATGCTGCTCGTAGAGCCATATCCATTCTATCTTTTGCTGGAAGAAACAGAAATAGCATCCTGAGCGACTGCGATTATAGGTGCCAACTTTCCCATCCACCTCGAATTCGATGGGTTTATAATATGCAGGGACTCCAACACCGCTATCTTCAAGAATGCGGAATATATCGTCTCTTACCAAGATGTCATCGTTGTCAATCAGCGGGAACTCGCCAAGTTTGCCGACTGGATAGTCAGTACCTTTCAGATATTCAAACACCGCCTTATTGAATAGCTTGACATCAATGTCCATCAGAGCATTGGCTTTCTTTCCATAGAAGAAATCCTTAGTGAGCGGTCTCTCCAATATCTTTTTGAGTTGCGGTCGCAATTCTTCGGGGGCTATTCGCAGGTATATTTCAGTAAACCGTTCAATATTGTTCTTGTGAACTATTGTGTGGATTACATCTATACTCCAGATGTTCTTTCTGAATGGGAATATAGCTTGAATATTAGGCTTGGTTGAGACGTACCCTTCGCGGTCTTCATCACCACGGATGCCAACGTATGAGATTGTGGGTGTGTCGCCGACAAACCTTTCCATCTCGGCGAGCTTCATTTTCTGTGTACACCAACGTTGTTGGGGTGAAGGTAGGAAATTCCCACTCGCTTTCAGAAAATGCTCGAAAGGTGTTGGTTCCGGACTGTCTTCAGCCGCGCGTAGCCGTTTGATACCACCAAGATAAGACTCCAAACGATTTATCAAAAGGTCTGTCTCGGCAAGCTCACAACCGGTATCTGTATTGTAGTATTCCACATGAAGATTGGGATACTTCCCCTTCATGTATATTGCCAGAGCTGCGCTATCTTTGCCTCCGGATATGCCCAAAACGTGTCTTACCTGAGTCATTTCACTTTGTTGTTTAGAAGTTTAAGCAATACACAGATATTCAACTCCTCATCGTCAGACATGAGAGACTCAATCTTTAATACGATGTCCTCTGCTGCCTTTGACTTGCTTCGTGGCAAACGATATGTCTGAGACTTTGAGAAAGAACCCAGATTGGAGGCCAACTCAAAGTTGAATGCTTCTGAATCATCTTCAGAGTCGGTTTCGCCTATTGCGGAGTGTCTTTCTAGCTCACTCAATAGGTGAAGCATCTGTTGTATCAACAGCGGTTCATCAGAGTCTTTTGTCTCATCAAGACGTTTGTCATTCACCACTATCGCAAGTTTCTCTATGAACTCTCGTTTTGTCTCTGATGGCGCGATTATTCGGTCAAGGAACGAACGAGTCTTCGGTGTGAGAATACGTTTGTCTATGCTGTGATAGCGAGATGTAAGCAACTCTTTATAATCCTCAAATTCTTGTGGCAGGCCGAGATGCTCTATGATTTTTTCTTCAATCCTGTCGATGAAATTATCATAACAGGTGTTCAATTCTCTTACAGCTCTGCGGATAAGGTCAAGATATTGCTGAACGAACTCTTCGCTTTCCAAATCCTTGTACCCGAATGCTGCCGGAAGGTCTTCAAAGAATGTTTTGGCCGGATCCTGTGCATAGGACAATACGTCTCGGAACTTCGCAGTATATGCGCTGTCAAACTTTCGGGTAATCTTGGCGTAGTTGTTCAGGCTACGGTAGAAATGGAAGAAGGGTTTTACTGTTTCCAGCAGTGAATCAGTAGAAATACCAACACTGTCGTCCTTACGAAGAAATTGGCGATAGCGTTTGAAGAATTCCAATTTCACTCCGGAAACATTGAATGCTTTTACAGAGAAATCGTTGATGCGCTTCTGAATAAGTTCAAATACCTCCTTATTGATGGTCAGGACAAACGTGTTGCCGTTATAAAGGGCAAAGTCTTGTTGGTTGATAAATAGGAAGATTGGAATCCAGAAGTCTATGACACCTTGTTTCAACTTATATGGCGCAGACCGCAATATCTTAGCCAACTCAGAAAGTTTTCGCGGTTTGTCAGTTGTGCTGTTGATGAACTTGGTTGACGCTTCCCATAGAGTCTTCAACTCCGTAGTAGTTGGCGCACCGAGAATCCAATTGCCATTTTCATCTTGGCGGTGAATGCCCGAGTCTCTGAACAGAGTGAAGTAAATCGTCTTTTCGGGTGGGAACGACTGAATGCCAAATTCAGCTTCGTCAGAATGGTTGAGCATTGCATCAAGCAAGTTTACTCGTGCAAGAGATATTGCCGAGCTTAACTTCTGACGGTTAAACAACTCATTGCGGATTATAGGTGTCTTATAATATACTACATCGCAGACATGAGATAACAGTTTGTTGAAATCTCTGATTGAGTTTATCTCAACAATCTCGCCATTGAAATACCAGACAACACTGTTGCTGTCAGATGTCAAGGATGTGTTTATCGCATCATTAAGTTTCTGACTCTCGTAGTTCTTCTGATTTTCAAGTTCAACCTTTGCTACTCTATCATCAAATGCAACATTCTCAATCACATATTGCAGCTTCTTTATCTCATACAGATGCTTGATAATTGTATCCGTATTTTTGAAATAACCATATATAGTTGCTCCGGAATTTGATGAAGCCGACATTTCTTTTACCTCTGACTCAATTCCTGAGAGAGGAAAAACAAGTTGTATATATCCGTCAATGTCACCGGATGGCTCAAAGATTGTAGGCTCATTCACTACGCGATATTCAAAGTATCTCGGGGTACCCGTTCTGTAATATGAAGCCGATGCAATGGATGCCTTTTGCTTAATATATGGTGCAACTTCTTCGATGCTAAGATTCGGAGTGGGAACTATAGAAGCAGCCTTGTATAGCTCGTTCTCAATATCAATGTTTGTCCCTTCAAACAGAATGTATTGAGACTTATACTTGGCGAAGCGTATTACTTGCTGGCTTTCAAGTATGTCGATGAGACTCTTGACATTAGTGAGTCCCAAAGCATTTTCTCCGTATGTAATGAGGAAGTCATTGTCAAGTACCACGCCGTTGAAGAACATATTGATTAGACCAATGGTCTTAATCAGTTTCAGACAGTCCTTAATAACAGCAGTTTCCAAATTGGATGCCTCAATTCGTTCGATAGCGACAGACAATGAACGCCAGCCCATTGAATCGGAATTAGTCTCGTTTATCGCCGTGTAGAAGTGATAAGTCAGATAGTCATAGACTGATGCGACACTATAAGTTAGAGAGGGTGTGGATTTGAACGCCTTGAGTGACCCTTCGCCTTGAGCTGATAAAAACGAGAATAGAGAGCGCTCATTTTGACCATATTTATGTATTGCCAGTGTCAGGCATACTGCCGATATTGGGTCAAGAGGAAAGAGTAGTTTTGCAGTCTCAAAATCAAGATTGCGAGACACTATCTTACTCCTTTGACCGAGGTCGTATAATAAATTGAGCGAGACTTCCTCTCCTTGTGAAAGGCGCGGACGTTGTTCAAGCCTTTTTGCCGTCAAAGATAGCAGTTGCTCGACTGGTTCAGCAAAAACTATCTCTTGAAATCTGCCTTTGACTTTTTGCCATTCGTTTCGCTGTACTTCGGTCAATCCGGAAGAGTAACTGCCGAAGTTCTGATGGAGAGTGGTTATCAGTATGATATTTCGGCTTGGTACGTTGACAAATTCGGATAGTTTCTGGAGAAAATACAACTCTTTCTCCAGATTTGTCTTGGCGGCATGTTCAAGTATCTTCCCAAATTCATCAATCACTATCACAAGAAACTTATTCTGTTTCCTGAGTGATTGATAATATTGGCTCAGCTCATTGAGAGCGTTTGCTTCATGGCTTCCAAGTTTTACTGCAAGAAGATTATTCAAGGGTGCATAATCTCCAACAATATTGAGAAAATCAAATCCGCTGACACGACTGAGTACGCTACGTTTGATGAGCCGATTATTTCCTTTGGTTAGGTCATCTTCGAGTGCCAATATGAAACTTGACTTGCCTGTTCCGTATGTGCCTATTATGGAGAAAGAATGATGGCCACTGTTAAAACTGTTGACGATATTGCCGGCAACAAGCTTTGCATTTTCGGTAACTATATACCGAAAATCATCAGCGGTGTTCATTTCTATATTTACCGATGGAATGTAGCTCATAGTTGTTCGTAATAATGGTTAAGAGCTTCAAATTCATCTATCTCCCCAATAAATTGCACATTCTTTATACCGCTGTTATCTGAGAAAACCAATGTGCCGGGAAATATCTTTTCCAATGAACGGATGATGTCTATGAGAGAAACCATGGGCAACCCGAAAATCAAGGACAATTTTTGAAGCACATCGAAAGAGACGGTTTTATCTGTTCCTCTCATTCTGATGAGGGCAAACAAAATGATTTCAGGCGCAATATCTTCCGGATTGGAGACTTTAAAGCAATAGGTGTCGTTACCCTTATTGATGATAAGTCCAAGCCCAATCATCAATGCAGAAAAGTCCTCAATTGTTTTCAAGTCAGATGGTGCTACATAATTTTTCAGCAAAACTCCGATGTCCTTGCGCACAGTATTTTCGTTATAGACATTCTTCTGTTCCGGAACGGCACATTTCCGTTTAATGAATGCCTGGAGTTCTGACTTTGAAAAGTCTTTCTTTTCCCTTTGATATTCTACAAACAGTAGGTTATACAAACTCGCCACTTCTGAAGCAACCAAAAGAAAATGGAGAAGCCAAATCGTATTTATGTCCTCCGCAAATGGGTCTTTACCGTTTTCTGTATCGAATATGTAGGTAGAGATTGGTTCAAGTGAGTCTGACTTGGTCAGTCCGAATGCGCGTAGCCAAAATCGTATTGACGCGACCATATTCTTGCCTACACCCAGCTTTGCCACGGCATCTGCATCCGTGAAACTGTTGTCGGCAAGCAAGTAGTCATATCCCTTTTTCAGCCACAGGGATTTGCATTGAAAGGACTCATGTCCCGAAAAACTATATCTGCTCAATGTTGCGATTCTGATTGATCTAAAAAGTTGTACATATCTCTAAACAAGAGATATGGATGAGCAGATTCTAATTGATTTACAGTGTTTTATTAAGGTTACTTGTTGGCATTTGTTAAACACGAGTTTACCCAAGGCCATTTTATTCACATAAAAGTGGGTTGAAAATAGCTCATATGTCGTAAAAAATGACTAACTTTGCAGAACTTAGGTATCTCTTGTTTAGAGATTTGGATGCTTTTGAAACAAATGACAACTGCTGATTAT
>CAZRUR010000021.1:0-31055 GCA_964603335.1 uncultured Sangeribacter sp.
ATACAAACAGCATTGAAAGAGGCCCGAATAAGGTTGTAAGTCACTGAAGGACAAAAAGAAAGGGTTATCTTTCGATAACCCTATACGTGACCCCGGTGGGGCTCGAACCCACGACCCAATGATTAAGAGTCATTTGCTCTACCAACTGAGCCACGGAGTCATTATGTGTGCATCACGGGGTTGGTGTCGCTTCCGTTTTGCGAGTGCAAAGTTACAACCTTTTTTTATTCCAAGCAAATTTTCCGTGAGTTTTTTGCAATTTTTTATAAAAAACACGATTTTTAGCGGATTTTTTACCTTTTATGTGCATTATGTCACAAATAATGTATATCTTTACACGATATTTCCGAAGTGTGTCTTACATGCAGGAAATTTCATGGGTTCTTCCACCCACATGAATTATAAAACAATTTTAGATTTAACCCTTAATATCAATCACAAGTTATGACCAACAAAGTTCTTTATCTTGCTCTGGGCTTTGCCCTATTGGGAACTTCGAGCTGCTCCAAGAAGCTCGGTGAGTTCCAGAGCAACTATTTCAACACCACTCCAACTCCATTGGAGACTGTTGGACAGAATGTGCCCGCCACTATCACAGGCAATCTTCCAGCCAAATTCATGGTAAAGAATGCCAAGGTGACAGCCACACCAGTCCTTGAGTATGCCACTGGCTCTGTGCAGGGCACACCCGTCACCATCCAGGGTGAGAACGTCCGTGCCAACGGCCAGGTTGTAAGCTATGACAATGGTGGCACTGTTCAGATTCCATTCAACACAGAGTACAAGCCTGAGATGGCAGAGTCAAACCTCTACCTTGATTTCCAGGTTGACCAGAACGGCAAGCTCTATGGTCTTCCCCGCGTAAAAGTAGGTGAGGGCATCATCGCCACATCTACACTCGCATCTGCCGCAACCGTTACTCCCGCTCTGGCAGCAGATAAATTCCAGAGAGTGATCAACGAGAAATATAGCGCAGATATCCGCTTCCTCATCAACCAGGCAAATATCCGCAAGAACCAGATTGAGGCTGCTGACTATGTCGACCTCAACAAGCGTCTTGAAGAGGCAAATGCAGCTGTCAACCAGGAGATCGAGGGCATCAACATCGCTTCTTATGCATCTCCCGACGGTAGCATCGCTTTCAACACTCAGCTTGCTGAGAAGCGTGAGCAGAACACCACCAAGTTTATGGAAAACCAACTGAAGGAAGACAAGGTCACTGAGTTTGGTGAGCTTACTTCTTCATTCACTCCCGAGGACTGGGAGGGCTTCCAGGAACTCGTATCAAAGAGCAACATCCAGGACAAGGACCTTATCCTCAGCGTCCTCAAGATGTATAAGGATCCAGAGCAGAGAGAGAAAGAGATCCGCAACCTCTCAAGCGTATTTGATGAGCTTGCTGACCAGATTCTTCCCCAGCTCCGTTATTCCCGCATCCAGGCTTCCATCAACGTGATTGGCAAGAGCGATGCTGAGATGGAACAGCTCTTCAACACTGATCCTTCACAGCTCTCTGAAGACGAGCTTCTCTATCTTGCTACCCTCACCAACGACAACGCACGCAAGATGGCTATCTATCAGAAGGCTACTGAGCTCTATCCAAAGAGCTACCGCGCATTCAACAACCTCGGTCTCACCAAATATGAGGCTGGCGACTACGCTGCAGCACAGAGCGCTTTCGAGCAGGCTAAGAAACTTGATCCCACATCTAAGGAAGTTGACATGAACCTCGGTCTCGTTCAGCTCCTCAACGGCAACTACAGCAAGGCAAATGAGCTTCTCGGCTCAGCAGCCGGCGTGTCTGAGACTGCTGACGCCCTCGGCGTTTACTATCTGACTCAGGGTGAGGTTGCAAAGGCTAACACAGCTTTCGGCAACGCCAAGACCAACAACTCTGCACTCGCCAAGATTCTTGCCAAGGATTACTCAGCTGCCCAGTCAATCCTCAACGCAGTGCCTAACCCAGACGCAACCACATATTATCTTGACGCTGTTGTGGCTGCCCGCACAAACAATGAGAGCGCAGTGGTAAGCAACCTCAAGAAGGCTATCAGCCTTGACCCAAGCATGCTCCAGAAGGCTCAGAACGACCTCGAGTTTGCAAACTTCAACATCAGCAGCCTCTAATCTTGACTGAATACCAACAATCCAGTGAGGGATAAAAAATACTGAAAACACACAGCCGCCGGGCAGAAGAATCTGTCCGGCGGCATTATTTTATCCATTTCGCAAGCGCTTACCACAATCTCACCAATGACTATAATCAGCTTCAATAAGTTGTCAGAGTGCCCCTTGCTCTATGAGGGTGGCAATGCGGTCGATGATGGCGTCCTCATCATTCTTGGCAGGATTGAACCCTGCCTTCATATTCATGCCAAAGAATCGGCCAAAGGTTTGCCAGAAACCTGCCCGGAATGTGCCCAAAAACGCCTTTACAATATGATAGGAGCTTTGGTCGGTCTCACGGTTGATAAGTTTCAGCAAAACCTTGCCCTGACTTTTCGTCATGGTCTTCACAACAGGTTTGTATTGCTCAAATATGTCATTCTCAAGTTGCTTCAGATGTTTCTCACGCTTCTTCGGGTCTGGTATTGTCTGGATATATTCATAAGTCTCGCAAAGGGTGGAGAATGCTAGCTTGGCATATGGGAGCGTCTTGCGAACATCGCGCACCGTGCGCCAGTAAAACTCCTCCTGCTTCTTGTTCTTAAACTTCATCGGAGGATAGACATACACGTCGCGGATTATGGTCATGACAACAGAATCGCCATACTCATCTACGAAATAATAGTATCCCTTATAGGCTCTTACTTTCAATTCCGGATTGAGAGGAAGCGTCTTTATATTGGGGTTGTCGGCATACGACAGCGAGATGCCGCTCGTAAGCAGGGCAAGGAAGAGGATTGCCGGCATATGTCTTAGTTTGAGCATATTTTTTGAGTTGAGAGGTTAGAGGTTAGAGTTAAGAGTTTATGAGATGGGCAAGATAGATGACGGTTTCCCGGCCATAACACATCAAGGGATCTATTATGGAGATGGCGGGAGAAATCTCCGATGCCAACTCCATGCCGCGAGCCTTTGCATTCTGACTGACTTTTACCTCTGCCAGAATATCACCCAGACCATCTTTGCCGACCAGCATACCGACCAACGCATCGTGTATCATTCCGTTGAAACGCTTCAGCGACGTTTCGCCACACACATACACATCGGTCAACAACGGCATCATATGCTGGAAATAAGGGGCGCGTCCGTAGACTGCGTTCAATGCCCCCATATGATTGCGACGCCAATTGCCATGTTCAGACATCCTCAAATCCGGGATATTCGCCAAACGTTTGAGCTTCGTTGCCCCACCTTCCACAGGGATGGTGAGCAACAATTCTCCTCCATTACCGTCTATACGGCAACGGGCAAAATCCTTACCTTTGAGGCCACAAGACTCGTCGGCTATACCTCTGGATTCCATGTCAGACATTCCTGACGACACGCCCCGAAGCCACTCCGCATACCAGCGGGCACTTGCCAAATATGGGGTCAGAGCCATCGACATCAGGCTTCCTTTCATTCTATATTTGCCAGCCCCCCTTGTTGGGGTTTGCATCACGCAGGATACGGTTGAAGCGTATCTTGCCGTCAAACAAACCCTTCTCCTCATCAAACGAGGCTATTATAAACATCGGCGAGCCCACGATATGGTCTTCCGGCACAAATCCCCAATAGCGGGAGTCGGCTGAGCGGTCGCGGTTGTCGCCCATCATCCAGTAATAGTCGAGTTTGAAAGTATAATAGTCGGTCTGTTCGCCGTTGATGTAAATCTTTCCATCCTTCACCTGAAGGTCATTCCCCTCATAGACACGGATGGCACGCTCATAGATTGGGAGATTGTCAAGGGTGAGACGGAGGGTTACGCCACGTTCTGGAATCCAGAACTCACCCATATTGGGACGTGTCCAGCCATAGTCAGCGTAGAGGGGGAACATCCCGGAAAGGTCGTAGAAACCACTCTCGCTCTCTTTCTGCAAAGGTCCGATCACCTCGGGCCACGTTTCCACAATCGCCTTCATCTCCTTCGTCAGTGGCACATCATAGAAACGGAAACCCACTCCAGTGCCATCAATGGGGGCTGACCCATGGTCATCGCTACGCACACCGATCTCTTTCCATTTCTCTTCAGAGATGGGTCCGTTGACCGGGATGATATAGTTATACTGCACATGTTCCGGCTCGGCTATAGCCTCCCCATTGATGAATATGGTGTCATTGCGAATCTCAAGACGCTCTCCGGGCAATCCGATGGCTCGCTTCACATAGTTCTCCCGGCGGTCGACCGGTCGCCACACAATCTCTCCAAACAGATGTGGATTCGCCTCGATATATTCCCGGGGATTCTCAATGCCGTTGCGGCGAAGGTCATAGCAAATCTGATAATAGTCAGGATTCTGTATCTTCAGCGTCACCGTGTCGCCCTGGGGATAATTAAACACCACAATATCACCGCGCTCAATCTGGCGCAGTCCCGGCAATCGATGATAGTCGAGCTGAGGATTTTCTATGTAGCTCTTGGTGTTGATGATGGGCATCGTGTGCTGAGCCAATGGGAAATGCAATGGCGTCTGCGGCACACGCGGACCATAGATGGTCTTGTTGACCCACAGATAGTCGCCCACAAGTAGCGATTTCTCCAGACTTGACGACGGAATCTTATAGTTCTGACCGATAAATGCAAATATGATATACACAAGCACAAGGGCATATACAATGGCATCCACCCACCCCATCACGGTGCGTGTCGCCCCCTTCGTGTTCTTCCACCATGTCCATGGTATGTAGCCGGTGATGTAGATGTCGATTAGCAGCAGCCATATGAGGGCGAGCCACGGATTTCCCATCCATATCACCCAAAGGAAAAACAACACAGACACAATCCCGAAGCGTATCCAGCGGGTGGTCTTGGTCTCTGAGATCCTCTCCTTGAGGGTTTTCATACCCTGCTTTGTGGGGTCTGCCTTCGGGGAGGCGGGATTGAATGTATTTTTGCCGTTAGGCCTGTTGTTATCGGTCATTGTTGGTTGTCAAATTATTCGAAAAGTCCTTGGGTATGGGTCACGTCGGAGAGCATGTCACCCATTGTGAAGAAACCCTTCCTGTCTTTAATCCATTCGGCTGCCTTTACAGCGCCGAGAGCGAACCCACGACGGCTCTTTGCCTCGTGCTTCAGGGTTATTGTATCAACGTCAGAATCCCACGAGATGATATGAGTGCCCGGCACCTCTCCCTCGCGGACATGGTCAACCGGCAACGAATGTTTCGACAATTCCTTGTCGGGCTCCGGCTCTTCCCATTTGTTGATTCTGTCTACATCGCCCACTATCTCCTCGGCAAGCGTGATGGCAGTGCCCGACGGATGGTCAAGCTTATGGATGTGGTGAATCTCGGTGATTGCCGGCGAATATTCCGGAAAATCGTTCATCACCTTTGCCACATATCTGTTGAAAGCCATGAATAGGTTGACTCCGATTGAGAAATTTGATGCCCACATCATTGTGCCACTCCCTTTCTCACACATATCCTTGATGTCGGGAAGGGAATTGGTCCAGCCCGTTGTGCCCACAATGACCGGCACCTTTGCCGCAAAAGCCGCAAGGATGTTGTCGACGGCGGTGCCGGGAGTGGTGAACTCTATCGCAACATCAGCACTCTTAAACTCCGGAGTGTTGAAGTCTGACGTGTTGTCGGCATCGATTATTGACACAATCTTATGACCGCGTTCCTTGGCGATCTCCTCAATGAGATGACCCATCCGGCCATAACCTACTATTGCTATCTTCATAGTGTGTTTCTTTAATTAACGTTTATTGCTCTTGGTTTATGATAATTCCATATTGAAAAAATATGGTTGGTTTGGCAGTTTCGTGGATTTCTTCTAATTTTGCCAATGCAGCCGGATGCACTGCTAATGTATAAACAAGATAAATCATAAAATGTATTCACTCAACATAACTTTTGTCATGTCTCCCAACGTGGAGACACAGTTTAAAGACTGGCTCAACGCCTCCCTCTCATCTCTTAACGCCTCCCTCCCGACCCGCATGCAGAAGGTGGTGGAGATTGGCGGGGAAATTCCCGGTCCAGACCATGGGCTGAGCATCGCCCTGCAGGTGGATTTCCCGGATAAAGACGCTGCCGACAACTGGGAAGACTCCAATCTGCACAATATCGCGGGCGCGTTTATGGCTCAATTCGGACCCAGCGCTGCATATTTCACAACATTACTCGAGGCCGTTACGTTAATCTAATGTCAGTATGACATGATGACAATACCAATCTCCATGGATAACAGCAAGAGACCTGGACTTCAATACGAACGCATAATAATGGGCATCGACCCTGGCACAAACGTGATGGGGTATGGTGTGCTCGGCATCAACGCCAAGACCCCGGAGGTGGTGGTGATGGGTGTGATCCAGCTCAGCAAGATGGAGAGCCATTACCGACGTCTGTCGCGAATCTATGAGCGCGTCACCGGTCTCGTGGAGCAATATCTTCCCGATGAGCTCGCCATCGAGGCCCCGTTCTTTGGCAAAAACGTGCAGTCGATGCTGAAGTTGGGACGTGCCCAGGGTGTGGCTATGGCTGCCGCCCTCTCACGCGACATCCCCATTGCCGAATATGCTCCCCTCTCCATAAAGCAATCAGTCACCGGCAATGGGTCTGCCTCCAAAGAGCAGGTGGCGAATATGCTGAGATATATCCTCAAGATACCGCAAGACAAGATGCCTCATCTCCTCGACGCGACCGACGCTCTCGCAGCCGCCCTGACGCATTTCTATGAGACCGGCAAACCAAAGGCTGAGAAAGGAGCCAAGTCGTGGGCTCAGTTCCTCGCCCAGAATCCGGATAGAGTCGTTAGTCGTTAATTTCATTTTTAAATTTTCAATTTTCAATTTAAAAATATGGACAGATATCAGAAAGCTCTCGCCGACAGCAAGGTCGTCACCGACGACGCTGTCGTGGCGCAGGAAGTGAAGAAGATAGTGGAGAAGGCTCCGCAATACGCCTCCCCTGAAGTGTATAATTTCTTGTTCGGCTCAATCGACCTCACCACGCTGAGCACTGAAGACAGTGAGAGCAGCGTAAAGGCTTTCACCCAGCGCGTGAATGATTTCGATGAGGAATATCCCCAGTATGAGCATGTGGCTGCACTCTGCGTCTACAGCAATTTCGCCGAGGTGGTAAGCTCCACTCTCGATGTGACGGGTGTTGACGTGGCTGTGGTGGCTGGCGGATTCCCCTCAAGCCAGACTTTCACTGCCGTGAAGGTGGCTGATGTTGCTCTTGCAGTGGCTGGTGGTGCCAACGAGGTTGACGTGGTCATGAACCTTGGCTATTACCTTGATGGCAACTATGAGGATTTGTGTGACGAGATTATAGAATTGAAGCACTCGGCAAAAAACGCCCGCCTTAAGGTAATTCTTGAGACCGGGGCTTTAAAGACGGCAGAAGCCATCAGAAACGCGTCTGTGCTGGCAATGTGGAGCGAGGCTGACTTCATCAAGACCTCTACCGGCAAGATCTACTCAGGGGCATCGCTCGAGGCTGCCTATGTGATGTGCCAGTGCATCAAGGAATATTATGAGCAGACTGGCCGAAAGGTAGGATTTAAGGCTGCCGGTGGAATTCGCACGGCTGAGGAGGCTGTGCAGTATTATGCCGTGGTGAAGGAGGTGCTTGGCGATGAATGGCTCAACCACGACCTCTTCCGAATCGGAGCAAGCAGCCTTGCCAACAACCTGCTCGCTGCCATGACCGGCTCCCCAATCAAATTCTTCTAAACCCCGAATCCCTCACTCTCAACTCTCAACTCTCACCTTTTAACTCTCACCTCACAACTCATCAACCATATACGAGTAACCGGCGTCTTCAAGCACCTTCTTGAAGTCGTCGGTGCTTATTTTTGTAAACGTCAATGTGCGGGAATAGTCGAGTTTGAATCCTGCCTGTGCCTCTTTGATCATCTGGCCCAATATCTCGCTTGCCGACTTATCGTCATATTTTTCTTCTCGCAGATTGTCTGCCCACACCCAGATCATGCCAATTTCGGTGAGCGATGTAACCTCATAGATGTCGGGCTGTGCATCTGAACTGATATACAGCAGGAAATTATAGCCAGGCTCGTAGAAATAGGAATCGTAATAGAGCTCGGCATATTCATCAGAAGACTGTGCCGGCACAAGTTTATAGCACAGATTGGGGTAACAAAAATAATAGTAATTCCCATCCTCATCAATCCACGCGCCATACACATCGCTCTCCGACCTCGGCTCCGGATCGTCATCGCTGCTGCACCCTACAAACACGATTGCCATCACAGCCAACATCAACAAGTATATCTTTTTCATAGTCCTTACCAATAAATTCAACTTAAAAATTTTAATCAGTCGCAAAAGTAACAATTATATTCCACACCACAAAATCCACACCAAGACAACAAACCAACATTGCAAGAAGCTGGATAATTAAATAACTTTCTGGGACACATTAGAGTTCAATCGTTTGCATTATTGCCAATAAATTGTTTATTTTGCAGTATGAAATACCATAGCGTTATGATTAAGCCCAAATACCCTGTCGGAATCCAGACTTTCGAGAAAATAAGGAAAGGTGATTATGTATATGTCGACAAGACTGAATATATATACAATCTCGCATCAAAGGGACAATATTATTTTCTGAGCCGTCCGCGACGGTTCGGGAAGAGTCTGTTGTTGTCTACCATAGAGGCTGTGTTCCGTGGTCAACGTGAACTTTTTGACGGACTTTTCATTGCCGGCACTGACTGGAAATGGGAAGAACACCCCGTGTTTCATCTCGCCCTAAACGGCCAGGACTATACATCCGTTGACAGACTTGATGAGATACTCCATAATTATATGTCGCTTTGGGAAAGACAGTATGATCTGCCTAAGGCTGAGACTGGCATTGACGTGTCTACAAGATTCTTCAACTGTATCATCAATGCCTTTGAGAAAACAGGCCGTCAGGTGGTAATTCTTATAGATGAATACGACCAGCCGCTGCTGCAGAACATTGAGCAGGGGAAGGAAGACCTGCATCAGAAGATGCGTGAGCATCTCCAGGCGTTCTATTCAGTGATGAAGTCACAAGACAAGTACATCCGTTTTGGTATGCTGTCGGGAATATCCAAGTTCAGCAGGGTCAGCGTATTCAGCGGGCTGAACAACATCAACGACATATCCCTCGATGTCCAGACCAATGCCATATGCGGCATAAGCGAGTCTGAGCTGGCAAGGGATTTCCAAATAGGAATCCAACAGCTTGCAGAGGTTAACGAGATGACCATTGAGGAAACCAGGGGGCTGCTGAAGAAAAAATATGACGGCTATCTCTTTGCTGAGTCAGGCGAGGGTATCTACAACCCCTTTAGCCTTCTAAAAACCTTCGATAAGGATAGGTTCAACAACTACTGGATTCAGTCCGGAACGCCAAGATTCCTCATGGACCTTTTGAAGGAGCGTGACTGGGATCTCACGCAATTGAGCGGTTCCACATGTTCCATGATGGACATCATTGGCTCCGACAGGTATCTCAACAATCCGTTACCCATCCTTTCCCAGAGTGGATATCTCACAATAAAGAGCTATGACCGTGAGTTTGATGAGTTTACACTCGATTATCCCAATGAAGAGGTGTCGCAGGGATTCTCCTACGAACTCTTGAAGAACTATTCCGACAATGGCAATTCTGCTTCTATCATAACAGATTTCGTAAAGGACGTCAGGAAAGGGAATGCAGAGGCTTTCATGAGGACGCTTCAGTCGCTGCTTGCCGATGTGCCTTATGACCAAATTATGGACAAGGAGATGCATTACGAGAACATAATGTACCTCATAATGAAACTTATGGGCTTTTACTCCCACACGGAATACAAGACCTCCGACGGACGTATCGATATGGTTGTCAAGACAGACCGTTATATCTACGTGATGGAGTTCAAGCTCCACGGCACAGCTGAGGAGGCAATGGCGCAAATACGTGAAAAAGAATATGCCCTTCCCTTCACAAAGGAGCATAAACAGATAATCCTCATAGGAGCAGCCTTCAATCCAGACACCCGTCGTCTCGACAATTGGCTCATAGAGAATTATTAGAGCTATGTCAGGGGAACACATGGAAAAAGGCACCCTTACGGATGCCTTTGATATAGGGAATCTTTGGATGATTATTCCTTATACTTTTTGAAGATGATGGCGGCGTTGTGACCTCCAAAACCGAACGTGTTGGAGAGGACAGCGTTCACATCTTTCTTCACAGCATTGTTGAATGTGAAGTTGAGATTGTAGTCAACCTCCGGATCATCATCACCCTCCTCGTGGTTGATGGTGGGCGGAATGATGCCGTCAGTAATGGTCTTCACGCTGAAAATAGCCTCCAAAGCACCGGCTGCACCAAGAAGGTGACCAGTCATCGACTTTGTTGAACTGAGGTTGATCTTATAAGCGTTGTCGCCAAACACATCCTTGATGGCCTTTGCCTCACTGATGTCGCCCACAGGTGTTGATGTGCCGTGGAGATTGATATAGTCAATATCCTCAGGCTTCATCTCAGCGTCCTTAAGAGCGTTCTCCATTACGAGACGCGCTCCAAGACCCTCCGGGTGAGTGGCGGTGATATGGTAGGCATCGGCGCTCATGCCACCACCGGCAACCTCTGCATAGATATGCGCTCCACGAGCCTTGGCATGCTCCAGCTCCTCAAGGACAAGGGCTGCCGCACCCTCACCAATCACGAAACCGTCACGGCTTCCGGAGAATGGACGGGATGCCCCGGCGGGATCATCGTTGCGTGTGGAGAGGGCCTTCATTGAGTTGAAACCACCCACACCAGCCGGGAAGATGGCTGCCTCAGCACCACCGGCAACAATGGCGTCGGCCATGCCGAGACGCACAATGTTGAAAGCGTCGACAAGCGCATTGTTAGACGATGCGCAAGCAGACACTGTGCCATAGTTCGGGCCATGGAAACCATGGTCGATTGAGATATGGCCGGCTGCGATGTCGGCAATCATCTTAGGAATGAAGAAGGGATTGTATTTAGGGCCCTGCTCCTCACCATACACTGCGTAGTAGCCGGCTTCCTCCTCGAAGGTGTGCAGACCGCCGATGCCGGCAGCAAAAATCACACCCACGCGGTCTTTGTTGATGTCATCACCGTCAAGCTTCGCATCATCGATGGCCTCCTTCGCTGCCACAAGGGCATACTGTGAATAGAGGTCGAGCGTGCGCACTTTCTTGCGGTCGAAATGGTCGGCAGGATTGAAATCCTTCACCTCACAGGCAAACTGTGTCTTGAATTTCGACGCATCGAAATGGGTGATAGGACCGGCTCCACTCACGCCGTTTACTGCATTTTCCCATGTAGTCTCGACGTCATTGCCTATTGGGGTGAGCGCTCCGAGTCCGGTTACTACTACTCTTTTTAATTCCATATCGGGAAATTGGGGTTATTATTTCTGGTGCTCCTCGATGTATTTGATAGCGTCACCTACAGTTGTGATCTTCTCAGCGTCCTCGTCAGGAATTGTGATGTTGAACACCTTCTCAAACTCCATGATGAGCTCTACAGTGTCAAGAGAATCTGCGCCGAGGTCTTTGCTGAACTCTGCAGTTGGAGTTACTTCGTTCTCATCAACAGTAAGTTTGTCGACGATGATCTGCTTCACTTTTGATGCAATATCTGCCATAATTTCAATAAGTTGAATGGTTAAAAATTGATTTTTCGTAGTTTTACGGCTGCAAAGTAACGTAAAAAATTCCAATTACGGAAATATTTCCATAAAAAATGCACAAAAAATCACCTCTTGTGCATTCTTTTTATCCTTTATTTCGTATTTTATGCGTTATTCAGCTACTTTCTCAACCAAGACGCCATCGATGATGGCGTGGTTGGTGGAGAGGTTCATGTTCTCATCCTCGGGATTGAAGACAAGACTCACCTCATGCTCGCCGGGAGTGAGGTTTACGCGAACACTGTTGGTCATCCCCCAGTCGTTCCAGTTGCCGACACCTCGGTGGGGCATCACGATGGTGCCCACATCCTTGCCGTCGACATACAGGCTGCGGATTGCCGCCTTGTTCTCTGTGTTGACTGGTCCGTTACCATTGGCATAACGGAACGCCACTGTATAGACACCCTCCGCGCCTGCATTGACCTTTGCCGACACGGTGCCGTTGCTGTGGTCAGTCTCGGCAAAACCGGTGCCACGGTAACCCTCAATGGGCTTCTCCGGCTTATAGGATACTTCTGGTGACGACATGGCAGTCTTCTCACCCTCCATCTGGAAGAAACCTCTTTCGCGGTTGCTGCGTGGCTCTGACGCAAAGCCCTGGGTGCCGTCGCCCGCCACTCCTATCACCTGCCATTCGCCAGGCTCAATGGCTGGCCATGACGTCTGGTGTGTCCTGCCAACCTCTTTGCCATCACGCAGCACGATATATTCTGCGATATATTCTATCGGGTGCCATTCGAGAAGATTCTCTCCGGCAACTCCCGAATTGCCCAATGTGTCATAGGAAAGCCATGCTATGGGCGTGAGGGGTGCCTTTAGGTTGGCAACACGGTTCAGCTTCATGGGCGCTATCGGCTCGTTGTCCATCTCCACAACAATGGAGGTGCCCTCTTTAAGCATCTTTGCCGGGATTATGTTACCTTTGTCATATCTTTTGCCATCGATGGTAATCCCCTTCACTTTGTCGCCATAACCCTTTACCGTGACATTTATCTTGTTGCCGCGATATGGGAAATCAGAGAGTGTCCGGTCCCCATCCAACACTTCGGGCACAAAGGGAGATATCCTCAGCCCATCTTTCTCAAAATGGATGCCGTAAAGAATCTGGTTTGTCAAAGCCAACTGCCCGGCAAGACACCACAGCATATTCGAGGAGTTGAGTTCTGTGAAGATGTCGCCGTTATCAAGGTTTAGGTTCTCCTTGTTGGTGGTGAAGAGAGCCGCCGGACGCACTATGCTTCCGATTCCCTCAAGCACTCCATCCTCGTTGCCTACCTTCGCCTGGGCGAGTGTCCAGTAGGCAGCCACCCACGGCCACAGGGCATTGTTGTGGTAGTTGGGGATGTCGGCAATCTGGGGATAGAATACAGCCGGACCGAATTTGGTCACAGGGTTATTCTCTGATATTGATTTCTGATACTCCTCAGGCGCTATGTCGTAGAGGATTGAAAGCGACTCACCAAGGGTCTCGCCACGCGGATTCAGAATCTTGTTGTCGCGACCGTAGGTGTACATTCCGTAATAACCCTTGTCGGGCATCCAGAATGTCTTGTCGATGGCAGCTGACAGGTCGGCTGCTTTCTGAGCGTATTCGGCAGCCTCTTTCTTCTTGCCTAACACGTCAGCCATCTCAGAGGCACATTTAAGGGCTGCTGCATACATCACGTTGGTGCCCATCGCCTCGCTCTGCGAGATGTCGGCGGTCTGCATCCAACGTGGATAGCTTTGTTCGCGCCAGTCAATGAAGGAGGTCTCTCCCTTCACCAGGCCGTTGTCGCTGTAGATGGTCTTGTCATCTTTGGCAAGGGAACGCTCTACAATCGGAAACACCGTCTCGAGCCACTTCTTGTCGCCAGTCACTTTATATATCTCCCAGGCGGCGATTGTCCACACCATTCGGTCGGTGGAGATGGGCCATGCGCCACCGCTGCCGGTGTCCTGGATAATCTGTCCCTCACCGTTGACTTTCTTCATAAGGGAAATCATGGAAGCCCCTGGTTGGAGGGCAGCCATGGAGAGGATGATGGAGTAACTGACATCGCGCGTCCACACTCCTGCCCATTCCTTGCCGGTGCGCAGTGTGGTGTCTGGCTCAACGGCATTCACCATCTCGTCAAGGCTCATGTTGTAGAGTGCCTCCATCAGCGGATTCCCTCCCGACACTTTCGGATAGGTTGAGAGGTCGTTTTTCCTTGTCCAGGTCTGTTCTATGGGCATGAAGTAGCCGGGGCGGCCCTTGTAGGTGGAGCGCACCTCGTAGGGATTCACTGCCCAGGCCTTAAACTCATCCTGATAGATGGTGTCACCTTTCCATGTGTATGCGTCTGTGCTTACAATCACGTCGTCACCGGCAGCAAGGGCAGCGTTACCCCCGGCTATGAGGGCAACACCGCCAAGCATCATCTTAATTTTTTTCATCACATTTATCTTGTTAAGCAATCCAATTATTGCCACTTAGTGTAACACCCGACGGGTGTTTCCACGACTATTTACGCCTCTTATTACCACCATGAGAGCGTTTCTTACTCTTGTCGTTGGGGTTATGACGAGGGTTCTTGCTCTTGGTCTCGCCAAGCGGCTTGTTGGGATTTCCCTTGTCGGTGATTAGCGCGAAGTCGAGTTGCTTGCGGTCGAGGTCAGCACGTGCCACCTGCACCTTCACCTGGTCGCCCAACGTGTATTTGTTGTGGTGTTTCCTACCCACAAGGCAATAGTTCTTCTCGTCGAAGTCGTAGTAGTCGTCGGCAAGGTCGCGCACCGGCACGAGTCCCTCGCATTTGTTCTCGTTAAGCTCAACATAGAGACCCCATTCGGTCACGCCAGAGATGACGCCTTCGTAGAACTCACCGAGACGGTCCTGCATAAACTCTACCTGCTTATAGCGTATGGAGGCCCGCTCTGCATTGGCGGCAAGCTGCTCCATGTCGGAGGAATGCTTACACTGGTCCTCGAGTTTCAGTTTGTCGACGCTCCTCGCCCCCTCGGCATATTTGGCGATAAGGCGGTGAACCATCATGTCGGGATATCGGCGGATTGGTGATGTGAAGTGGGTGTAGTAGTCTACAGCCAAGCCATAGTGTCCCACATTGTCGGTGGTGTATATCGCCTTCGCCATACTCCTGATTGCAAGCATGGCAAGCATATTCTCCTCCCCTTTACCTTTCACGTCTTTGAGCATTCGGTTAAGGCTCTTGTTGACGTCTTTGGCAGAGCCCTCTGTCTTTATCTTGTAGCCGAAACGGTAGGCAATCTGCGAGAAGTTGTTTATCTTCTCGGCGTCGGGGTTATCATGCACGCGATAGACAAACGATTTCGCCTTCTTACCTTTCGGCACCTTGCCGATGCTTTCTGCCACTGCCATGTTGGCGAGAAGCATGAATTCCTCGATAAGTTTGTTGGCGTCTTTAGACTCTTTGAAATATACGCTGGTCGGTTTGCCGTCTTTGTCAATCTCAAACCTCACCTCGGCACGGTCGAACTCAAGGGCACCGTTCTCATAACGGCGGCGGCGCAACTCTTTGGCGAGTTTGTCGAGTGTCTGTATCTCGCGCACGTAGTCACCCTTTCCGGTCTCTATCACGTCTTGTGCCTCCTCATAGGTGAAGCGGCGGTTCGACTTTATCACGGTCCTACCTATGCGTCGGTTGAGCACGTTTGCCTTTGAGTCCATCTCGAAGATGGCGGAGAAGGTGAGTTTCTCCTCGTCTGGACGCAGGGAGCAGATGCCGTTGGAGAGATGCTCCGGGAGCATCGGGATTGTGCGGTCTACGAGGTAGACGCTCGTGGCACGTTGCTGCGCCTCGCGGTCTATGATGGAGTTGGGGGTTACATAATGGGTCACGTCGGCGATATGCACGCCCACCTCCCAGTTGCCGTTGGCAAGCTGGCGGATGGAGAGCGCGTCGTCGAAGTCTTTCGCGTCTCGTGGGTCGATGGTGAAGGTGACCACTCCACGGAAATCCTCGCGCTTTGCCACCTCCTCGGGTGTGATTCCGGCATCAATCTTGTTGGCTGCCTTCTCCACATTCTCGGGATATTTGTATGGCAGACCGAACTCGGCAAGTATGGCGTGCATCTCGGCGGTGTTCTCCCCTTTCTTGCCAAGGATGTCCACCACCTCGCCACGTGGATTCATCTCCTCGTCGCGCCATTGTGTGATACGGGCTATCGCCTTGTCGCCGGTCTTTCCCCCTTTGAGTTTGCTGCGCGGAATGATGATATCTGCAGCGAGGAACTTGGAGTCGGTGACGAGTGCGGCATAGTTTTTCTCAACCTGGAGCGTACCGATGAATACCTGGTCTTTCGGCTCAATTATCTCGATTACCTTTGCCTCTGGTTCCTGACCCTTGCGGTTGGCGGAGATCTCTACGCGCACCTTGTCGCCGTTGAGGGCGTGCATGGAGTTGCGTTCTGCCACCATGATTGGCTCGTCGTCGATAAGCACGCTGTTGCGTCCGTTGCTGCGGCGCACGAAGATACCCTCGTTCTCAGTGCCTCGGTTGGCAATTGCCTTGTATTTACCCAAGTCCACCTCCTGGATGATGTCGGCGCCGGCGAGTTCATCGAGCAGGTTTATCACGTCGTTGCGGTTGGCGGGATGAGTGGCGCCGATGGCAAATGCCACCTGCTTATAGTTGAACGCCTGTTTGTTTTCCTTCTCCAAAAAGGCGAGTATCTTGTCTTGAAGATCTTTCTTCTTCATTCGGGGTCCCGACCCCTTATTCTTCTTGCTGTCTTTCATATCTTGGGTTATATTAAGTCTTGGTTCATAATTCTACCTTTATAACAATTAAAGGCGTCTGCGCGAATGCAAAGTTAATCTTTTTCTTAAAAATCTAAAATTTTTACTTGTATAAAACTAACAATCTTATATGAGATTAAGGCTCTGGCGTTGGATGGAAATGGGTGAAGACTGTTTGGGCTTTCGCTTTGCCGATGGAGGCGGAGAGATCTTCGAGTGACGCCTCGCGAATGCGCTTCACGCTCTTGAAATCTTTCATCAGTGTCTTGGCGGTGACATCACCTATACCCTTTATTGAGTCGAGCTCACTCACCACCTGGCCTTTTGAACGGCGCAAACGATGGTGGGTGATTCCGAAACGGTGTGCCTCGTCGCGCAATGCCTGTATCACTTGCAGGCTTCTGCTCTTCTTGTCAATATAGAGCGGCAACTGATCGCCAGGGAAATAGATCTCCTCAAGTCTCTTGGCAATGCCTACAAGAGCCACCTCTCCCCTAATCCCCATCTCATCGAAAGCCTCTACCGCCGCACTGAGCTGCCCCTTGCCACCGTCGACAACCACCAACTGCGGCAACGGCTCACCCTCCGCCACCATACGCGAATATCGCCGGTGGAGCACCTCCTTCATCGAGGCAAAATCATCAGCACCCACAACCGTCTTGATGATAAAATGGCGATAATCCTTCTTCGACGGTTTTCCATTGCGGAACACAACACAACTCGCCACCGGATTTGTGCCCTGAATATTCGAGTTGTCGAAACACTCTATATGGCGCGGCTGCACATTCAGCCGGAAATCTTTCTTCATCTGCTCCATCAGTTTCTCGACACCTTTCTCCGGGTCGAGTTTCTCAGCCATCTTCTCCTTGTCTGCCATATATTGACGAACATTCTTCATACCCATGTCAAGAATCTTCTTCTTGTCTCCCTTCTTGGGTATTATAAAGGTGACACCCTCAAACTCCACATCCGGCAAAAACGGCACAATCACAGATGTGAATTTCCGATTAAACCGACGCGAAATCTCACCTATCGCCATCGACAAGATCTCCTCCGGAGTCTCAGCAAGCTTGCGCCGGAACTCCATGTTCAGACTCTGCACAACCGCCCCGTGATGGAGATGCATGAAGTTGACGTAGGCGGAATTGCCGCTTTCATCGTAGGCAAACATGTCGACATCCCCCTCAGCTACCCCCACAACAGATTTGGCATTGTATTTCCTGACAATCTCATATTTCTCCTTCACCTGCTGCGCCTCCTCAAATTTCCACTCCTCGCTGAGGCGCGTCATCTCATCCTTCAGATAGTTCTCCAAGACCACAGTCTCGCCGTTGAGAATCTGACGCACCTGGCTCACATATTTCCCGTAGTCATCGGGATTAATCAGTCCACGGCACGCTCCTCCGCACTTCTTGATGTGATAGTCGAGACACAGGCTGAACTTGCCCCTTGCTATCCCCTTCTCGTCAAGGGTATGCTTGCAACTGCGCAACGGGTAGACATCCCTGATAAGCTGAAGCACCACCTTCGCCGCCTGCTGGTTGCTGTAGGGCCCATAATACTTCCCATCGATATCCTTCTCGCGGGTCATGAACACCCTGGGATAAAGTTCCTTGGTTACCACTATCCAGGGATACGACTTGTCATCCTTGAGGAGCACATTATAGTGGGGTTGGTAAGCCTTGATCATGGCGTTCTCCAGATGCAGCGCATCCTCTTCCGACGCCACAACAATGAAACGCATATCCAAGATATTGCGCACAAGAAGGTTTGTGCGTATGGAGTCATGGCGGCGGTTGAAATATGACGACACTCTCCTCTTCAGCCGCTTTGCCTTACCAACATATATCACCTTGCCGTGTTTGTCGAGATACATATAGACTCCCGGGGCTTCCGGAAGATTCAGTATCTTCTCCCGCAGATGTTCACCGGGACGATTGTTGAAGATATCGTCTTTAGTTCTGTCTGGCTTAATCTCAATCTCAAACGTGCCACCCTTGTTGATATCCCTGCCGGCATCTGTGAGCAGCACATTGATGGCATCCTTGACTTCCTCAGGCTTTGCCACAAGCATAGGCTTCCCAGGCTTCGGCATATGAAGCATGGGGAGTATAGATGTCTTTTCTTTGTCTTGATTCCTGAGATTATCTTGTTCTCTTGCCAAACCTTTGTTCTTTTATTAAATTGATATTTTCCGATGGAATCGGGAAATCAATATTTGAGCAGGGATGTCACCTCACAGTCTTTCGGAAGGTTTTCTCTGCCGTTCAATGCGGTCAGTTCCACGATGAAATTGATGTAAATCTTCTTTGGATTCATACTTTTCACAAGTTCGTAGCAAGCGTCCATTGTGCCGCCGGTTGCCAAAAGGTCGTCATGCAGGATAACCACATCATCAGACGTTATGGCGTCGCTGTGGAGTTCGATGGTATCCACGCCATATTCCTTAGCATAGGCCTTCTTGATGGTGACGGAGGGAAGTTTGCCGGGCTTACGTGCCGGCACGAATCCGCTTCCGAGCTCATACGCGAGGATGCTACCTCCGATGAAACCGCGTGATTCAATGCCAACAACCTTGGTCACACCTTTATCCTTATAAAGGTCGGCAAGAGCATTGCTCATTACCCTGAGGGCCTCACCGTTTTTGAATACAGTGGTGAGGTCGCGGAAGATAATCCCCTTTGATGGGAAATCGGGCACATCGCGTATAAGCGATCTTAGTTCTTCAAGTTCCATATCTGTTGTATTTAATTGTTGTGTAACCTATATTCCCAAATTGTTCCACGTGGAACAATTATCTTCTATCTATTATAATTTTCAATCTGTTATGAGAATTTTTATAGCTATCCTCACCTGTGGAGCAACACGAGAAGGATGTTGATGTCTGCCGGTGACACACCCGGAATTCTTGACGCCTGACCAATAGTTGAGGGGCGGATGGCGGTGAGTTTCTGTCTTGCCTCTGTCGACAATGCATGCAGGCTGTTATAGTCAATCTTATCTGGCAACCTTACATATTCAAGTCTTCTCGACTTCTCTGCAAGTTCCCGTTCCCGGTTAATGTAGCCCTCATACTTTATCAATATCTCTGCAGCCTCGACTATTTCCTGACGTCTGCACTCCTCTATCTCTTCAACGCGTTTGCGAAGCCTCTCTATTATTGGAACGAGATTTCCAAAATTTAATTGTGGCCGCTTAAGCAACTCCGTCAATCGCATGGAGGAGGTCATGGGCGACGTGCCCAGTTCTGAAAGAATACCGTTTATCTTCTCTCCCATCTTTACAGTGAAATTGCCACACCATTCAATAAGAGAGTCTCTCTCCTCTTTCTTCCTGAGCATCGCCTCGTAGCGCGATTCTGTGGCCAGACCTATCTGATGACCTATAGGTGTAAGGCGCATATCGGCATCGTCCTGACGGAGCAGTATCCTGTATTCTGCCCTCGAAGTAAACATACGGTAGGGCTCATCCACACCTTTGGTGACAAGATCATCTATCATGACTCCGATATAAGCCTCATCCCTGCCAAGCACAACTGGCTCCTCACCTTTCACGCTTCTCGCCGCATTGATTCCAGCCATCAGGCCTTGCGCCGCCGCCTCCTCATATCCAGTGGTGCCATTTACCTGGCCGGCAAAATAGAGACCATCCACAAGTTTTGTCTGAAGGTCGTGTGTCAGCTGTGTTGGGTCAAAATAGTCATATTCGATGGCATACCCGGGACGATAGAAATGCACATCGCGCAATGCCGGAACCTTCTGCAATGACTCTAACTGCACCTCCCATGGCAGCGAACTGGAGAAACCATTAATGTAAAATTCATTCGTGTCCTCCCCTTCCGGCTCAAGGAAAAGCTGATGGCTCTCCTTGTCAGAGAAAGTGACTATCTTGGTCTCTATACTCGGACAATAACGAGGTCCTATACTCTTAATCTGACCATTATAGAGCGGTGAGGAATCGAGGTTGTCCTGAAGAATCTTGTGCGCCTCTTGATTGGTGTGCACTATATAGCAACTGCGCGGACGCAGATTTCTGCCTACTTCAGGAAGGAATGAAAACTTATGGAAATCACGCTCCACAAGCTGTACTCTTGTCTCTGAATGTGAATCGATATTTTCAACCACACTCACCTTGTCATCGCCATCCTGACGCTCGGCAAGTGAGAAATCTATTGACCGCCCGTCGATACGCGCCGGAGTACCGGTCTTCATTCTCAGCACCTGAAAACCGACGCCTTTCAATTGGTCTGACAATCCTTTTGAGGCAGGCTCGGCAATACGACCTCCAGGCAATTGCGTGGCACCAAAATGCATAAGCCCATTAAGGAATGTACCGGCTGTGAGGACAACTTTCTTCGCCTTAAAACTGAATCCCAATGCTGTTTTTACTCCGACAATTTTCATTCCCTCATCGGTCTCTTCAAACTCAAGAGAGATGACCATATCCTGGAAAAGATTCAGATTGGGAGTTGTCTCAAGCACATGACGCCACGCGGAGATAAACTTCTCCCTGTCAGACTGCACACGGGGCGACCACACAGCCGGGCCCTTGGAGCGGTTGAGCATCCTGAATTGGATTGCCGTCTGATCGGCAATAATTCCCATCTGGCCGCCAAGCGCGTCTATCTCCCTGACAATCTGTCCTTTCGCAATACCACCAACCGCAGGGTTACACGACATCTGTGCCACACGGTTCAAATCTGACGTAATCAACAGAGTGTCAGCGCCAAGACGCGCGGCAGCCACTGCCGCCTCGCATCCGGCATGGCCTGCCCCGACAACTATCACATCATAGTTAAATTTCATATTTTAGGTTTTAGGATTTAGGCTTCAGGCTTTAGGCCGAAAGCCTTCAGCGCCTCATTCTCATTCTCCTCCATAATCTCTCGTTCTCCGGGACCCTTGTCATCGATGCCACAGAGATGAAGCACACCATGTGCAATCACACGGAGAAGCTCGTCTTTATAGCTTGAGCCAAATTCCTCTGAGTTGCTTTTTACTGTATCCAACGAAATGATGATGTCTCCCCCAATCTTATCTCGGTGTGTATAGTCGAAGGTTATGATGTCGGTGTAATAATCATGGTGAAGAAATTCCCGGTTCACCCTCAGAATCTCCTCATCATCGCAAAACAGGTAGTTGATATTACCGACTCGTTTATCGTGCGAGGCAGCCACCTCTTCAAGCCACCGCCCTACCCTCTCAAAGTCGAGCGACGGCATCTCAACATTCTTTACATCAAATTCTATCATGTGCTCTCTTACTGTTTTCTTGCATCTGCAAAAATACAAAAAAATTGGCAACATTCAATAAAAAGTGAACAATGGCAATCAATTGCGTTCACTTTGCCATAAAATTTCACAAGCAACACACTACACAATTTTTCAAACAAAAATAAGGAGTATGTTGATAAACTTCACATACTCCTAATTATTAATGGTTTAAATCTAAATTTAGCCCAAATAAGGGCGTTGAGAATCGGATATTTTACATTTGCCGAGTGAATGGAGGGATATTTTATACTATTTCTTCGCCCTGCGCACCGTTTTCTTGGGGGCTGCATCCTGCTGCTCCATCAATTTCTTTGCCTCCTCGAAAGTGAGCGAAGCGGCGTCAGTGCTCTTCGGGATTTTATAGTTGACTGCTTTCCTTGCTTTCTCTGGTTTATAAGCGAGGTAAGGGCCATACCTGCCGTTGAGCACTTCCAAGCCCGGCATCTCATCAAACGCCTTGATGAGTTTGTTTGCCTCTGCCTCCTGCTTTGCTGTGATGAGTTCTATAGCCTCGTCGATGGTTATCCCTTGCGGAGTCAAAGTCTTTGGAATCGACACAAACAATTTTCCAAACTTGACATATGGACCAAACCTACCAATGGCGGCTGTCACCTTCTCTCCTTGATATTCCCCGACAGTCCTTGGAAGCTCAAACAGCTTCAATGCCTCCTCAAGAGTAATCGTAGCCACGCTTTGGTCGGCAAGCAGACTTGCAAACAGAGGCTTCTCCTCGTCGGCTGCATCCCCTATCTGCACCACCGGACCGAAACGTCCAATCTTTACAGACACCGGCTTCCCGCTGGCGGGATCTGTGCCAAGCAACCTCTCACCTATCTTACGCTCCATACGCAGGGATTTGATCTTCTCAATCTCCGGATGGAAGTCGCCATAGAAATCCTCGAGCTCCTTGCTCCAGCCGAGTTTACCCTCCGCAATATCATCAAACTTCTCCTCAACCTTGGCGGTGAAATTATAGTCGAGGATGTCTGGGAAATATTCAGTGAGGAATTTGTTGACCACCATGCCTACATCTGTGGGCACCAGACGCCCTTTCTCGCTTCCCGTATTCTCCGATTGAGTCTTGGTTGATATCTTACCCTTCTTGAGCGTCAAGACCTCGAAATCGCGCTTTAAGCCCTCTTTTTCGCCACGTTTCACATAGTCGCGAGCCTGAATTGTAGATATGGTCGGAGCATAGGTTGACGGACGCCCTATGCCTATGTCTTCCATCTTCTTCACAAGAGTAGCCTCTGTGTAGCGTGCCGGCGGTTGCGAGAAACGCTGTGTGGCAGTTATCTCATCCGCAGTAAGGGAATTCCCGACAGTCAGCGCAGGAAGCTCCACAAATTCTTTGTCAATGGCATTCTCTGTCTTCCATACGCTAAGGAAACCGTCAAATTTCACAACCTCTCCCTCAGCCTTAAAAGTGTCAGCAGAAGTTGATATGGAGATCTCCACATTTGTCTTTTCAATTTCAGCATCTGCCATTTGCGACGCAACTGTCCTACGCCATATAAGGTCATACAGTTTCTGTTCCTGTGGCGTGCCGGCGATAGTGCGGTTGGTGATGTAAGTAGGTCTTATCGCCTCATGCGCCTCCTGAGCACCCTTCGAATTGGTGTGGTAATGACGCACTTTCAGATAGCGGTCGCCAAGAAGATCCTTCACCCTACCGGATATGTCGCGCAATGCAAGGTCAGAAAGGTTGGTGGAGTCGGTACGCATGTAAGTTATCTTTCCATCCTCATAAAGCTTCTGTGCCACCATCATAGTCTGGTTGACGGAGAAACCGAGCTTGCGTGATGCCTCTTGCTGAAGTGTGGAAGTGGTAAACGGCGGGAACGGTGACCGTTTCAATGGCTTGACTGCCACATCTGTCACCTTATAATCTGCATTTGCACACGACTCAAGGAATGCTCTCGCCTCCTTGGAATCGTCAAGTCGGCGTGAAAGCTCAGCCTTGACTGGTTGTCCTGAATCAGCAGGAGTTAACAAGCCCGTGACACGGAAATAAGGTTCTGCAACGAAGTCCATAATCTCATTCTCGCGCTCGCAGATAAGCCTTACAGCCACACTCTGCACCCTTCCGGCTGAGAGCGACGGCTTGATCTTCTTCCAGAGCACCGGACTAAGCTCAAAACCCACCAGGCGGTCGAGCACCCGGCGTGCCTGCTGAGCGTTGACGCGGTCTATGTCTATCGTGCGGGGATTCTCTATTGCACTTAATATTGCTGGTTTCGTTATCTCATGGAAAACGATTCTTTTCGTGGTGGAAGGGTCAAGTTCCAACACTTCCGCGAGATGCCAGGCAATTGCCTCACCCTCGCGGTCCTCATCGGAAGCAAGCCACACCGTGTCTGCCTCTTTCGCTGCCTTGCGGAGTTTCTTGACAAGTTCTTTCTTATCGTACGGAATCTCGTATTCAGGCTTGAAACCATCCTTGATGTCGATGCTCAACCCATGCTTCTGAAGGTCGCGGATATGTCCGTAACTCGACATGACAGTGAAGTCTTTGCCAAGGAATTTCTCTATGGTCTTGGCCTTCGCGGGTGATTCGACAATTACCAGGTTTTTCATCACTATTGCTTTTTATTGGGCGCAAAATTAACACTTTTTTTCATTAAAGCATAATTAAGGTGATAAGTTTTTTATGATTTTGCATTTTATCATTATTCTCTCAACGAAAAACCAAAAACGAAAAACCATTTTGTCAATCCAACTTTTTTTTGTAATTTTGTATCAAATTAGCCGTGTTAGGCGAGTCTAATTTCAAAAATTTGCATTCAATTGATATAAAGATAGATATGGCAGAAGAAACAGAACTGCAGGAAAATGGGGCGCGTCAATATGGCGCCGACAACATCCAAGTGCTTGAAGGCTTGGAGGCTGTGCGCAAACGTCCCGCGATGTACATCGGCGACATCTCTTCTCGTGGACTGCACCACCTCGTAAATGAGGTGGTCGACAACTCAATCGACGAGGCTCTCGCCGGCTTTGCTAACCACATCGACGTCACAATTCTTAGCGACAATTCAATTAAAGTGGTCGACAACGGCCGTGGAATCCCCGTCGACATGCACGAGAAAATGCACAAACCAGCCCTCGAGGTGGTGCTTACCGTGCTTCACGCCGGCGGTAAATTTGATAAGGGCTCTTATAAAGTATCTGGCGGCCTTCACGGCGTCGGCGTCAGCTGCGTAAACGCACTCAGCGACTACCTGCGTGCTGAAATCCACCGCGACGGCAAGGTGCATATGCAGGAGTACGCTTTCGGAAAACCGACTTGCGACCTAACAGTGATCGGCGAAACCGACCACACCGGCACCACAATCCTCTTCCATCCTGACGCATCAATATTCACTGAGACTGTCTACGACTACGAGACACTCGCAAGCCGTCTTCGCGACCTCGCATTCCTTAACGCCGGAATAACCCTCACACTCACCGACGAGCGCGAGATGAACGAGAATGGAGAATACCGCAAGGATGTTTTCCACAGCGACGAGGGCCTCAAGCAGTTCGTCCGCTACATCGACCAGGGCAAGGAATCGCTAATCAACGACATCATTCATCTCAACACGGTGAAGAATGACGTCCCCGTTGAGGTGGCTATGACCTACAACACCTCATTCAGTGAGAATATTTTCTCTTACGTCAACAATATCAACACTATAGAGGGCGGAACTCACCTCACGGGTTTCCGCCGTGGATTGACCCTTACCCTCAAGAAATATGCTGAGGAAAACAAGCTCCTTGACAAACTCAAGATTGAGCTCTCTAAGGAAGACTTCCTCAACGGACTCACAGCCGTGGTTTCAGTCAAGGTTGCAGAGCCTCAGTTTGAGGGACAGACCAAGACCAAACTCGGCAACAACGAAGTGGCGGGCGTCGTGCAGGTGGCTGTCAGCGAGGCCCTCCGCAATTTCCTTGAGGAGAATCCGAAACAGGCCCGTGTAATCGTTGATAAGGTTGTGCTCGCTGCCCAGGCCCGTCAGGCTGCCTACAATGCCCGCATGAAGGTGCAGCGTAAGTCTCCCCTCTCTGGTGCCGGGCTCCCCGGTAAACTTGCCGACTGCAAGAGCCGCGACGCTGCCGCTTGTGAGCTGTTCCTCGTCGAGGGTGACTCTGCAGGCGGATCAGCAAAACAGGGCAGAAATCCCAATTATCAGGCAATCCTCCCACTGCGCGGCAAGATCCTGAACGTGGAGAAGGCTCTCGACCATAAGGTGTTTGAAAGCGATGAGATTGTGAATATGTTTAAGGCTCTCGGAGTAACTATCGGCACTGAGGAGGATTCCAACGAGCCCAACATGACAAAGCTCCGCTACCACAAGATCATAATCATGACCGATGCCGATGTCGACGGCGCTCACATCGCTACCCTCCTCATGACTTTCTTCTATCGCAAGATACGCCCGATAATCGACAACGGCTACCTCTATATCGCCACACCGCCGCTCTACAAATGCGCCACCAAGAACAAGAAAACCCAGGAATATGCCTGGGATGAGATGCAGGTGCAGCGCTTCGTCGACAAGTATTGCGAGGGCAACCGCGACCGTATGGTGCTTCAGCGTTACAAAGGTCTTGGCGAGATGAACCCGGAGCAACTTTGGGAGACCACAATGGACCCTGAGAACCGCATGCTGAAACAGGTGACACTCACCAATGCCTCTGAGGCTGACCGCACATTCTCAATCCTTATGGGCGAGGAAGTGGGTCCACGCCGCGAATTTATCGAGGCTCACGCCACCTACGCCAACATCGACGCGTAAATTTAAAATGAGAATTGAAAAATGAAAAATGGAAAATGTAGAAACCAACTACATTTTCCATTTTTCATTCTACATTCTACACTCTACATTTCAAACAACGTGAGTGGGTCCATTGCCTTTCCATACTTGCGAATCTCAAAATGCAAGTGAGGGCCTGTAGAATTGCCTGTGCTGCCTCCAAGAGCTATTCCCTGACCTGCACTCACCTCCTCGCCCAAAACAGCCGTCACGCGGCTTAAATGGGCATAACGCGTCTCAACACCTCCACTATGCACCAAGATCACAAAATGTCCATAACCTCCCGGCTCATAACCTATCTTACCAACAACACCCGGAAAGGCCGCCATTACAGAGTCTCCCTCATTGATTGATATATCTATACCCTTATGCATCCTGTGGTAAGATTCCCGATATCCAAATAAAGAAGTAAATTCCCCTCCCCTCACCGGTCTGATGAAATCATCTTTCGAATATGCCGGCAATTCACCACTGTAAATGTCAGACTTGAATGAATTTCCATCTGTTCCCCAATATCCTGACGCATAAAAATCGGTTGAATCATATATGCTTGTGACAAAATCAAGGGCACCTAATGAGCATATGTCGTTAAGGACACTTTCAACTTTCGGCTCATCCAATGCATATTCCGCATAACTTCCTCTGACAGTCTTAACAAGACTGGACATTACATCATCACCAGAAGCCAAATTTTGTGAAGAAGCCCCGGCTAAAACCGAGGCTACTCCCATGTTTATTATAATTAAACAGATTTTTCGGTTTGACATCTTGTCATTTGTTGTCTTTATCCTCAGCATTGCCTTGTAATTGTATGGCATTCCTCTTGGCCTTTTGCTCTTGAATCAATGGGGAAATCGACAGAATCCATGCCGCACAAGCCACAAACGCTAAGAATGTAAAGCCAACCAATATGAGCACCTTCTTAGGTGACGATGCTTTAACAGGAACCGTCGCCGGCGTTACAATCGTATATACCGGGGTAGTCTCCTGCACCTTCGCCTTACACTTTTGAACCTGTTGTGCAGTTTGATTATATAGATTGAAAGCGAGGTCTGCCTCATTTTGAAGTCGGTCGCGTGTAGTTTGGGCAGAATGTAACGCAAGTCCCTGATTCTTGTCAAGATAATCAGCATATCTTTGCTGCGCTGTGTAATAATCTTGCCTTGCCTGCTCATTCAATTTCTCAGCATAGGCCAAATCCTTGCGCGACTTATTTGTCCTATAATCAGTGATATATTCCCTGAGCCTTGACACCACTGTGTCGGCAAGCACTGCAGACACAAGGGGATCCTGCATTGTCACAGTGATGGTGATAACACTCGTCTTCTGATCAACACTTGCTGAGATTCGATGGTTCAGTGCCTGCACAAGCATGCTCTGATCTTGTGTGAGTTGGAAATTGTCTATCTTGCCTCCATTGTCGACTTCCTCATCTGAAGAATGCAGAAGACCAATCAGCTTGCCCGGAAGTCCCAATATGACACTCCACCACGGAGACTTTGTATCCTCCTCCATATACTCACTGACCGTAACCTTTTCGCCATCTTCTTTCATTGGAACCACCACATCAAACAGACTTGTGGTGAACGGAACTGAGCTCACAACATCCGGATAAAGCTGAGGATATACAGCATCCGCACCAGAGAAAGTACCCATCGAAATGCCGGCAAGTGACCCAAGTCCAGACAGACTGCCCGAACTCTTTGAATCACTCATCTCAGGAGCCAATTTTACTTCTGTGGTATATTCCTTTGGAATACTGAATGCTATTATCAATCCTACTATAGCGCCACATACACTCCAAATTATAAGTTTTTTTCGTTGTGCCCATAGTTTCATGGCGAGTTCAAGAAGGTCTATCTCCTTCTCTTCACTCTCGTGATTATATGTTTCTTGATCTTCCTGCATAATGTCAATGTTGAGGAATGGATTGTTGTTTTAACTGCTACTTGAATATATTTGTAATTGTGGCTGCCATTGCAGCCACTGAAGAGAAGCTGGTGGCAAAGGTGAGAATCTTGGTCCAGTCTGTCCCCGAATTTGCTGGTTTCGATGGCACTATAATCTGGCTACCCGGTTCAATAGGGGTGTTGCGCTTCATCTTTGCAACTGTGCCGTTGGCATACACGATAAACGCCTTGTTTTTCTTGGCACGCAGTCCATACCCACCAGCCTGTTCCACATAATATTTAAGTTTCTTGCCGGGGATATACACCACTGTATTGGGTATCATCACATCGCCTGAAATCTTTACAGTGCTTTGTTCCTCGGGGATAAACAGGCTGTCTCCAGGTTTCAAGACAAGGTCATAGGTGCTTCCGGGGTGTGCCATAGCCATTTCCAGATCAATGCCTACGTTGTAAGTATAAGCCACATCAATCTTGCTCAATGCGATAGAGTCAGCCTGACCGGCACCGCTATTTGACATTGCAAGTCTTAATGTCTCTTTTCTTGCCTCGTACTCATCATCCGACAGTCTGCGTTCGAGATGCGCGCCTTTGACATAGGCTCCGTCAAGGATTCCACCCGTGCGACGCACAATGTCTGAAAGTCTCTCATTTCGCTTTTCAAGTGTATAAGGACCGGCAAATAGCACCTCACCCCCAACATTCACATACTCCTGAGCCTCATATCCAGGGCTTGTTCTTACTATTACATGATCATACGGCATCAGGAAGAAACTCTTCGCCTTGTCGCCTACGGCAAGACCATTCTCTATAGAACAAGTAAACAGTGTTGATAATTTCTGGGTTTGTTCTGTGGCAGTAGGATCGACCACACGACGAGCAACATCCACACGCGCTGTTGATGCTCCTTGCAAGAGACCTCCTGCCTGAAGGATGAGATCCTCCAACGTAGTGAACTCCGCGTACGGATATGTACCCGGGCGGGCCACCCTGCCGGTTATTGACAATGTGCCACGGTCCTCTATCTCGTGGATACTTGATATCACAAGCATATCATTGCGCTTCAATGGCATATCCGGCACCTTACCTTCGAGGATATCACCAAGGTCAAGGGCAAAGATCTGGAGCTGAAGATCCGGGCCCTCCCTGTATAGCAGCACTCTGTCGGTGTACGCATCGTCAGTAAGTCCATCGGCTTTTCTTATAAGATCGCCTACTGTCTTCAAATCCTGGTTAATTGCGAACATCCCAGGACGATACACAGCACCTTTAAGTTCAACACGATTTGCATAACGGTCAAGGATTGTGCCAATTGTCACAATATCTCCATCCTGCAATTTATATGTTGCAAACTCACCCCTGTCAATGTTATAAAGTTCATTTTCGGTGCCGGCCTGACGTGACAGCCTAACCATTTCCGTGTAAGCATCGCCCGTGAATCCACCGGCATAATCAAGAAGATTCTGGATTGATTCATTGGGTTTTATCTCATAATACATCGGACGCTTCACGTTGCCATCGATGCTGACAAGCTGGTCGTAAGGAGGCACGATAATCACGTCTCCTTCCTCAAGACGGATATTGCCGTCGGTCTTTCCCTTGAAAAGATAATCGTAGATATCCACTCCGGCAATCTTCTTACCATTGCGGAGCACCTGGATGTTTCGTAAAGTACCAATGTCGTTGATTCCACCGGCTCGATACAATGCATGGAAAACAGAAGAGAACGGCGACATTCGGAAAGTGCCCGGAGTCGCGACCTCACCCATGATATCAACCTGAATAGTACGGATCTGACCGAGTGTCATCTGGATATCAGTCTCGGAATCATCAACGCCCGCATACTTGCGGGAGAAAGCGTTTTTGATATGCTTGTTGGCATCATTGATCGTAAGGCCATTCAAATACACCGGACCTATCTGGGATATCATTATGCTTCCTTCCGGAGAGATTGTCTGTCGGATATGGTCTTCTGATGTGCCCCATATATCGATTATCACCTCGTCGCCGGGACCAAGACGATAATTCTGCGGCGTGGCAAGGTTATCACTTGGTTCGAAAGTAAGTGAACGTGAGTTAAACACCCCGTGACCGTAAATCTGGCGTGCGGACACATTTCCATCCCAACCCTCATCGACCTGACGGTCGATTTCCATCATCTGGTCTGATAAAACGTCGTTTGAAGCATCATGTCTTCTTTCTGAACTTGCTGACGAGATTGTCTGTTTGGATGCCTGCATCTCGCTTGTCTCCTTTGCTTCAAACTTAGCCTTGATTCGATTGGCTTGTTCTGGAGTCACGCCCTTAGCAAGCAATTCTTTACCAATTTGCTGCTCCGATTTCCCGGCTGCTGTCTGTTGCTTGATATAACTGATGACTTCATCATCGGTGATTGCAAATGCTGACAATGTGCATAACACCAACAGGGATAGTAAAATGCGCCTAACGTTCATAGATATCCTGTGAAAATTACGTAATTTTTTTTGTAGTCAATACTTGAATTGGGAATACCGGAATCACAAACTCCTGCAAT
>CAZRUR010000022.1:0-3881 GCA_964603335.1 uncultured Sangeribacter sp.
GCCTTTTTGCGCTCAATTCGCTCTTGTCTTCTTGCTTCTGAAATCGAGTCATTCTCAGTACCGGTGCGGATTACTATCTCTACATTATCCTCGTTCCATATGCGGTTATATTTCATATCTTCCTGATATTTCAGGTTGACGAGGCGTCCCGTCGAGACACCGGCGGTGATGAATCCCACTATCCAAATTATAGTAAGAATTGTTTTTAGGCTTTTTGACATCGGTTTTACATTCTTCCAACCCTTGCGAACCAAAAGGAATAAAGGAATACCTAACGTGAGGATGCATCCAGTGCCACATAATATTCCGTACAGTGGTATATTTCCGGCTTCTTCCCAGAATGGGGATGCTTCTCCAAAGATTGTACCACCCCACGATGTGCCAAACATTACAAGTGCAAACAGACATCCAAGTAATCCTATAATCATAGCCACAAGGATTATGACTGCTAATATCATCCCGACCACAATAATGGCCTTGGCAAAGAATCCGAATATAATTGCCAATGTTGAGCCTACTCCTGTATTGCGAGGAGGAGTGGGTGAAGGGTTGTTGTCCTCCCTAAAGTTGTCGGTAACAGTCTTTCCGATATTCTCCACAGTAGGTTCCTCGCCCATCATCTCCATCCTTTGGAGTGGGGTCTGAGCCTCTGGAATCACAATCCATAATATGATGTATGCTATGGCACCCGTTGACAGAGACAATAGAGCAATCAGCACAGTGACAAGCCTTACCATTGTGGGGTCAGCGTTCAGATACCATGCAAAGCCGGAGCACACGCCGCCAAGCATCGAGTTCTGTGGGTCGCGATATAGCTTTCGCGCTATGGGTGGCTTCGGCGGATTATAAGGCGGAGGTGTAATCCTCTCAGTCTCTTCCACTGATATCTTCTCACTGTTACAATCTGAAGAAATGTTTATCTCCTCATCTATCATATCCTCCGGTTGACCAACACGGGCTATCACTTTCTCCACATCCTCTGCCGATACGATCGGACTGCCTGTGGAGGTGCATTCCAAAAGTAGTTCGGCGATGCGGCTTTCAATGTCGCTCACCACCTCATTGCCATCTTCCTGACGTGAGAAGGCATTTTCTATGGTCGACAGGTAGTCACTGAGGAGGGTATAGGCATCGTCGTCGATTGTAAAAGGGAAACCTGCCACGTTGATGTTGAATGTCTTTTTCATTATTCTGATTTTGTTTGTGTTACTACTATAATGTTCCTATTCTCGCCAGAGTCATCTGTATTTGTCTCCATATTGCGGAAATGTGACACATTGGCGACAATCTCGTCCCAAGCCTCCGACATTACCTTAAGCACTTCCTCACCCTCCGGAGTGATGAAATAATATTTGCGTGGCGGTCCCTTCGGACTCTCCTCCCATTCATAGTTGAGTTTTCCCTCCTTACGGAGACGGTTGAGAAGAGTATAAAGAGTACCCTCCACCACTATCAGATTGGCTTCGCTGAGTCCTGTAATGATATCGGATGGGTAAGCCCTCTTCTTACTCAGGAGCAGCAGCACGCAATACTCCAGGATTCCCTTTCGCATTTGCGACCGTATGTTGGCATCATCATTCTTCATATATTGTGGTTGTTAGAGTTCATTTTAGATTCCGCCTTGCGATTTGCCGCCGATGGAAGACTTGTCGTCGTTATTTATTTTTACAGATGTCTTTTTCACATCACCTTTCAGATTACCGAAGTTCCAGGAAACAGTCACACCCACATTCCAGTTGCGGTTGGTGAATCTTGACTCTGATTTCAGTGTCGGTGTTTCCACTATACTTTTGTTAACGGTATGTGACTGCAGGAAATTGCTTGCATTGACGGTAAGAGTCAGCGATTTGTCTTTGAGCAGCTCTTTGCTAATTCCCACTCCGTAGTAATACCATCCATTGCTGAATGCCTGCAGATCGTAGTTGCGGGTGGTCTGACCTCCATATGCATTAAACTTGAATCCCGTGGCAGTTGCGTAACTCCAGTTGGCACCATAGTTGAGCGACCAACCGGCATTCTTGGCATCCATACTTGGGGCAGAGAACATTTGTCTTGTAAGACGTGCATTTACAGAAAGCTGCATCCTTTGGATTATTGTCCAATTCAAGAACCCGAATGCCGCAAGGCTACGGTCGTTGCCGATGTTGGCATACGTCTGATATGTCTGGTCTCCTACCGCATAGTAATATTGCGAAATGGCATTGTCGATTGCAGAATATTCAATCCCGATGTTGCCACCGACTGTCGGGCCAAAGTTGGTATATGTAAGGGTAATCTTGTTTGCTTTCTCACTTCCGAGGTCAGGATTGCCAGTCTCAACAAGGTAGGGGGATATTATTCTCAGATAAGGATTCACCTGGTTGATTCCCGGTCGGGAGATTCTCATCTGGTAGGCAATCCTTACATTTGAGGAAGGGGTGAAGGAATAGGTCAATGCTGCGTTTGGCACAAGGTCATTAAGCCGGTTTGTAAAATCATCCATCTCTCCCCATTTGAAGTCTATCCCCATATCAGTATGTTCGTATCTGAGTCCTGCGTTGGCCGACAGATTCCCGAATTTCCCAGTGTAGGATAAGTAGGCGGCATATACGTCCTGTTTCTGAATCAGGTCAGTGCGGTCAGTCATCGACTCAACAGCGTCGGAGGCATTGTCTCCATAATATAAGTAGGTGTAGGCATGGTTTCTGCGGATGATGGCCTTTGCGCCTGCCTCGAGAGTATGGTTGTCATTAAAGGGATTGACATAATCGAATTGCACGGTGTGCTCATTACTGAATTCCTTCGGGTCTTGACGCTCGAATGGAGACGTGTCAGACATTCCAGACTGTTCCACGAGCATGAAGTCGAGCCAGAGTCGGTTATATCCGTGGTTGTATTGGTAAGATAGGATTGTCTTCTTGCCGGAATCGCCGAAATCATGTTGCCATGAGGCTGAAGCGGTCACCCCGGTGTTTCTGATTGCGGCATCCACATCGCGGAAAAGATATGAGGTCTGCTCCTTAGATGCAGAATATGTGGATGTGGCGATGTTGCTGTTGTCAAGACTTCCATTCACAGAGTAAATGTCGGCATTTGCCGTCAGTAGGTCATGGTCGGAGAGATCATAAGATAGGTTAAGTCCTCCACCGAGATATTTGAACTTCACTTCCTGATGAAGCAACATGTTTTGATATCTGGCACTTTCAGTGCCCAGATTCTCTGTTTCCATGTGGTTTTCGTTCTTCTGAGGGAAAAGAGAGCCATTCGCATATTGTATGTTGGCGCTCATCGACAGGCGGTTTCTCTTCATCATGCCGTATACTGAACCGCCGGAGTTCGTTTTTGAGAAGTTGGCAGTCAGATTTCCGGAATATCCGTCGGTGCTGTTTTTCTGTATAGTGATTAGATTGAGGATTCCTGCCGTACCCTCAGCGTCATACTTTGCGCCAGGTTCGGTGATTACCTCAATCTTCACCACAGACTCAGCCGGCATTGCGCGGAATATGTTTTTGTAATTTGCAGTGAGCGAAGGCTCTTCCTTGCCATTCACGTAGATCTTGAAGTTGTCTTGACCGTTGATACGTATCTTGTTGTCGCCATCTATGGTTACCATCGGCACTTTCCGGAGTGCATCGAGAAGGGTGTTCCCTTTTGCTGACGGGTCTTCCTGAAGATTGTAGGTCAGTTTCGCCCCGTCAGACTGTACGATTGGTTTGTCGGCAGATACTATCACGTCGTCAAGTTCGTAGTAGACGTTTTCGATTGTGTCGTTGGCAACCGTTGTCGCGTCTTGGTTTGTGGTCGCCGGCAATGCGAAAGCATATCCGGAAAAGAGAAGAGAGGCGCATAGAAGTTGATGTTTAGTTTTCATTAGATTTTGTTTTAGCGGATGTTTGAATGTT
>CAZRUR010000022.1:3981-30549 GCA_964603335.1 uncultured Sangeribacter sp.
TTAGCGTTTTGTTGAATGTTTATTTGTTTTGGCGATGTCAATTCAGAGTCTGACCGCAAAGTCTTTTTCTGTTTGACGCCGCAAAGTTAATACAAAATTCAGTACTATGCAATACATAGTACCAAAAATATTTTTGTATTATGTATTGTTTTAGTACTTAATTTGTATTTTAAGTCATATTATAATGTTGATATTTAGAATTTTATCCAAATATAAAAATATATGAATTTTTTTTTGTAATTTTGCAAAAGAAAATCGAGACAATGAAAAATATAAGGAATTTCTGTATAATAGCCCATATCGACCATGGCAAGTCAACACTTGCCGACAGGTTGCTCGAGCGCACAAACACCGTGTCTGCTAAAGACATGGAGGCTCAGGTGCTTGACGATATGGAACTTGAAAAGGAGAGAGGTATCACAATAAAGAGTCACGCCATCCAGATGGACTACACACTCGATGGCGAGAAATATGTGCTTAACCTCATTGACACTCCAGGACACGTCGACTTCTCATATGAGGTGTCACGCTCAATCGCCGCGTGTGAAGGTGCACTCCTTATTGTAGACGCATCTCAGGGAATCCAGGCGCAGACAATCTCCAATCTCTATATGGCGATTGACAACAACCTTGAGATTATCCCTGTGATAAACAAATGTGACCTTGAGAGCGCAAAACCCGACGAGGTGGAGGATCAGATTGTTGACCTTCTTGGATGCGACCCCGACGAGATTATACGCGCAAGCGGAAAGACCGGAATGGGTGTCGATGAAATCCTGAAGGCAATCGTCGACAGGATTCCCGCTCCGGAAGGTGATCCCGACGCACCTCTTCAGGCTCTAATCTTCGACTCTGTGTTCAACCCTTTCCGTGGAATCATTGCTTACTTTAAGATAGTCAACGGCACTCTACGCACTGATGACTTTGTGAAGTTTGTGGCTATCGGCAAGGAGTATCATGCCGATGAGATTGGTGTGTTGAAACTCGACCTGTCTCCAAGGAAAGAATTGTCTGCAGGTAATGTAGGATATATCATCTCCGGTATAAAGACATCAAAAGAGGTGAAGGTAGGCGACACCATAACCCATGTCAACAAACCGTGTAAGGAGGCAATCGACGGTTTTGAGGAGGTGAAGCCAATGGTGTTTGCCGGCGTTTACCCCATAGAGACTGAGGATTTCGAGAATCTGCGCACATCGCTTGAGAAACTCCAGCTCAACGATGCCTCCCTTACCTTCCAGCCGGAATCGTCTGCTGCTCTCGGTTTCGGTTTCCGTTGCGGATTCCTCGGACTCCTGCATATGGAGATAATCCAGGAGCGTCTGGGTCGCGAGTTTGACATGGATGTCATAACCACCGTGCCTAACGTTTCTTATAAGGTGTATGACAAGAAAGGTAACTGCACAGAGGTGCATAACCCTTCCGGACTCCCTGAACCCACACTCATCGACCATATTGAGGAGCCATATATCCGCGCCACCATCATCACCCAGGCTGACTACATCGGTCCAATCATGACCCTGTGCCTCAGCAAGAGAGGTGAGTTGGTGAAGCAGGAGTATATCTCAGGCAACCGTATGGAGATTACGTTTGATATGCCCCTTGGTGAGATTGTGATTGATTTCTACGATAAACTGAAGTCAATCTCAAAGGGATACGCCTCGTTTGACTATCACCTGCAGGATTTCCGCGAGTCAAAACTTGTGAAACTTGATATCCTCCTGAATGGAGAGAGTGTTGACGCGCTTTCCACACTTACCCATGCCGACAACGCTGTGAGGTTTGGCAGACGGATGTGTGAGAAACTGAAGGAACTCATTCCGCGCCAGCAGTTTGACATCGCCATCCAGGCTGCAATCGGTGCGAAGATTATCGCCAGGGAGACCATCAAGGCTGTCCGCAAGGACGTGACGGCAAAATGTTATGGTGGTGACATTTCCCGTAAGCGCAAACTCCTTGAGAAGCAGAAAGCCGGCAAGAAGCGCATGAAGCAGATTGGCTCTGTCGAGGTGCCGCAGAAAGCTTTCTTGGCTGTCCTTAAACTTGATTGACATTTCATATGTTATAAACTAAAAAACCAAAACCAATATGAACATAGGCGACAAATTCCCTGACCTGCTTGGAAAAGACAGTGAAGGTAAAGAGGTTAGACTCTCTGATTTCCCCGGCAAGAAATTCATCATCTATTTCTACCCCAAGGATAACACCCCCGGCTGCACCCTGGAGGCCATTAGTTTCCGTGATAATTACCAGACATTCCTTAATATGGGTTATCAGGTGATTGGAGTTAGCAAAGACAATGAGGCAAGCCATAAGAAATTCATTGAGAAGCAATGCCTTCCATTCCCATTGGTGGCTGACGCCGACACATCTCTTTGCCAATTGGCTGGAGTTTGGCAGCTGAAGAAAATGGCAGGCAGAGAGTATATGGGCATTGTGCGCACCACGTTTGTATGTGACAACGATGGCACAGTTACCGACCTTGTAAAGAAAGTGACACCCAAGACAGCCGCTGAGCAGCTTTTCCAACTCCTTGACGGCCGTGGAGGAATAAATCCAAGTTGAATATATTCAATATTTATAGAATATTCTATGAATATATTTAAAAAATTGCAAATTTTTAAATAAAAATTTGGATATTATTAAAAAAGTGTATAAATTCGCATCCAGATAAGTTACTACAGATTTGATAAACTGTTATGATCAATGTTGTCAACATATTCGGTTGGTGGCGCATCGGCGATAATCTCCGATGGCCTTGAGTATGTGCTCTTGATTATGGCGGTTACTCATAACCAAAAAATAAACGCGTGGCCATCGGGAACAGTAGTACCGGTGGCTTTTTTATCATGAAACTAAATCACCACTATGGACCATAAATATATCGACCCATTTTTACCCGTTGATGAAGACGGTTATTACGGACAGTTTGGAGGTGCATTTATCCCGGAGATTTTGCACTCAAACGTTGAGAACCTTAATATAGCGTTTCAAAAATATGCCGATGACCCGGAATTTATCGCAGAATATGAGCAACTCCTGCGCGACTATGTGGGAAGGCCTACTCCTCTTTATTATGCCAAAAGGCTGTCTGAGCATTATGGCACAAATATCTATCTGAAGCGTGAGGATCTTTGCCACACAGGGGCGCATAAGATAAACAATGCAATCGGCAGCATACTTCTTGCCGAGCGTATGGGCAAGACACGTATAATAGCGGAGACCGGAGCAGGTCAACATGGCGTGGCAGTAGCCACTGTCTGTGCTCTCCGCGGTCTCGAATGTGTGATATATATGGGAGCAACTGACGTGGCTCGTCAGAAACCGAATGTAGAGCGCATCAAGATGCTTGGAGCTAAGGTTGTGCCGGTGGAATCGGGCAACAAGACATTGAAGGATGCCACTAACGAGGCAATCCGCGACTGGTGTTGCAATCCGAAGGACACCTTCTATGTGATAGGCAGCACTGTCGGTCCTCACCCTTATCCGCAGATGGTGGCTCGTTTCCAATCCGTGATTAGCAAAGAGATTCGTAAGCAATTGAAGGAACATATCGGAAGAGAACTCCCTGATTATGTTGTGGCTTGTGTTGGAGGTGGCAGCAATGCTGCCGGTGCATTCTATCATTTTATTAAAGAGCCGTCTGTCAAGTTAATAGCGGCTGAGGCTGCCGGACTTGGCGTGAATACCGGTGAGAGTGCAGCAACTATCCATCTTGGCACAGAGGGTATTATCCATGGTTCACGAACTCTTGTGATGCAGACCGAGGATGGGCAGATTATTGAGCCATATTCCATATCTGCAGGACTTGACTACCCGGGTATCGGTCCGCTACATGCTTTCCTTGCCAAGTCGGGTAGGGCAGAGGTGCTGGCTGTGAAGGATGATGAGGCTTTGAAAGCGGCTTATCTACTGACACGGACTGAGGGCATTATCCCGGCTTTGGAGTCGGCACACGCTCTCGCTGTGCTCGACCAAAAGAAGTTTGGAAAGGATGATATAGTTGTCATCAACGTCTCCGGACGCGGCGACAAGGATATGCAGACATATTTAAGTCGTCAATCATGAGTCGTCAGTCGTCAGAGAGCTCAGAGAACTCAGAAAAAATTTATAAGGTTATGAAACTTAAACAAAATAAGACAGTTATCTCAGCGGATTTGGAGACCCCGGTTGGCCTCTACCTTAAGGTCCGCGACTTGTATCCCTGCTCGGCTTTGCTTGAGAGCTCGGACTATCATACCACACAGAACTCTGTGTCGCTGATCGGTGTGGATCCCATAGGGTCTTTCACTGTGGTGAATGAGCATGTGATTTGTAAATATCCTGACGGCACAAGGAATGTCTCTCCGGCTATGGATGTGACATCAGCGCTTCGTGATTACATACAATCGTATGAAACCACTCTTGATGACTCATCGCTGGTGAACGGTCTGTTTGGCTTCACTGCCTATGATGCCGTGCGCTATTTTGAACCATCGGTGCATATCCGTAAGCGTGAGGAGAATTTTGCCGATATCCCCGACATGCAGTATCTGCTATATCGTTTTGTGATTCAGATGAATCATTTCCGCAATGAGATGACCATCATTGAGAATTTACCGGAAGGAGAAACTTCACGCACTGAGGAGGTAATCTCTATAATCCGCAATAATAATATAGCAGTTTATCCATTTAAGGCTGATACGGATATTGAGTCGACTGTGACGGATGAGGAGTATGAGGCCATGGTGGCGAAGGGTATTTCTCACGCCAAGCGTGGCGACGTGTTTCAGATTGTGCCTTCACGTCGATTCTCGCAAGGATTTACGGGTGACGAGTTTAACGTATACCGTGCCTTGCGTAGTGTCAACCCCTCTCCATATCTTTTCTTCTTTGATTTTGGAAGTTTCAAGGTGTTCGGCTCCTCCCCGGAGACGCACCTCCGGGTCACTGCCGACCAAAAGGCGTATATCGACCCGATAGCCGGCACTTTCAGAAGAACCGGCGACGATAAGAAAGACCATGAGCTCGCCGAGCAACTTCTCCGCGACCCAAAGGAGAATGCGGAACATATCATGCTTGTGGATCTTGCCCGCAACGACCTCAGCCGTAGCGGAGGTAAGGTTAGCGTGGAGTATCTGAAGCAGATTCAGTTCTATTCACATGTGATTCATATGGTGAGCCGTGTCGTTGCCCAACTTCCTGAGGATGCCGACGTCTACCGACTCTTTGGCGACACTTTCCCGGCAGGCACCTTGAGTGGCGCTCCCAAGGTAAGGGCTATGCAACTCATTGATGAGATGGAGCCTCACAGTCGTGTGACGTATGCCGGTTGCATCGGCACATTCGGATTTGACGGGTCGATCAACCAAGCTATCACCATCCGCAGTTTCCTCAGCAAGGACAACCGTCTGTATTCTCAGGCAGGTGCCGGGGTGGTGGCTCGCTCAATCCCTCATAATGAGCTTTGTGAGGTTAATAACAAACTTGGTGCGCTGGTCAAGGCTGTGGAGTGTGCCCAATCGTTTAACCGCTAATTCGTTGAGCCATGAAACTTCTGATTCTTGACAATTACGACTCCTTCACATATAATATAGCACATGCTGTGCGCGAGGCTGGAATAAATCCGGTTGTGGTGCGCAATGATAAGATAACTCTGCCTAAAATTGCTGAGTTTGATAAGATTATCATTTCCCCTGGTCCCGGCATCCCGTTGGAGGCTGGCATCTTGCCAGCCTTGCTGCGTGAATATGCCGATAAGAAACCCATTTTGGGCGTATGTCTTGGTCATCAGGCGATAGGGGAGCATTTCGGGGCTTCTCTTGAGAATCTCAGCGATGTGTATCATGGTGTGCAGACTCCAGTACATGTAGTCGCCGATGATTATATCCTTGAGGGTATGGGCAATGAATTCCCTGTGGGTAGATACCATTCATGGATAGTCAGTGAGAAGAATCTTCCGGAATGTCTTGTGGTGACATCCCTTGATGATGATGGGAAAATTATGTCACTGCGTCATAGGGATTATGATGTGCATGGAGTGCAGTTCCACCCCGAATCATTGCTTACACCGGGTGGTGAGAAGATAATCACAAACTTTCTTAAGAGATAGAATATGAACCTGATACTTTCAAATCTTTTCGAGCACAAGAGCCTGTCGCGTGAGGAGGCCCGCGACATTATGCTCAATATAGCAGATGGGAAATATAACGACAACCAGCTGTCAGCCTTTATGACTGTATTCCTTATGCGCAGCATCACTCCTGATGAGTTGACCGGCTTCCGTGATGCCATTCTCCAGCGTCGGGTTGCTATTGATCTCGGCAATTCAAATGCCATAGATATAGTTGGCACAGGAGGTGACGGCAAGAACACGTTCAATATCTCCACGGCATCTTGTTTTGTGGTGGCAGGCTCTGGAAGGAAGGTTGTAAAGCATGGCAACTATGGCGCAAGTTCTGTGTCTGGCGCTTCCAACGTGTTGGAGCAGCATGGTGTTAAATTCACGGCAGATGAAGATAAATTGCGTAGGTCGCTTGAGGAGAGCGGGGTTGCATTTCTTCATGCCCCCTTCTTCAGTCCGGCCCTCAAGAGTGTGGGTCCGGTGAGGAAATCGCTCAAGATGCGCACATTCTTCAATATGCTCGGTCCTCTCGTTAACCCCACGCTCCCCAAGAACCAGTTGCTTGGCGTCTATAACCTTAAATTGATGCGCCTTTACCGCTACATAGCGCAGAATGAGGGGATAAACTGCACGATTGTGCATTCTCTCGACGGTTATGATGAGATATCCCTTACATCCCCATTTAAGGTTGTCAACAATCATGAGGAAATGGTGCTCGAGGCTGCTGACCTTGGGCTGACTGGCGGCACACAGGATGACCTGTATGGCGGCGAGACGGTGGAGCAGGCATCTGCGATTTTCGACGATGTGTTGGCTGGACGGGCTTCTGATGCAAAGAAGAATTGTGTGATTGCCAATGCTGCATTTGCCATCCATACCCTTGAGCCTGAAGTGTCTATACGAGAGGCTGTGAGGCAGTCGCGCGAGTCTCTTGAGAGCGGAAGTGCTCTCGATAGGTTTAAAAAATTTGTCGCCTTGAACAGCTAAAATTTTCATTTTTCATTTTTCATTTTTCATTTTACATTCTACATTTTACATTTTACATTCTCAAGATGAATATATTGCACAAGATAGCCGACACCAAAAGAATTGAGGTTGAGGCAATGAAGAAAATATTGCCGGAGGATTTCATCAAGGAGATGGCTTATGATGTGGTGAGGGCTCCTCTTTCCATGAAGGATTCCATCTTGGAGAAGGAGATTGCCATTATTGCTGAGCATAAGCGGCGTTCACCTTCGAAGGGTGAGATCTCACCGATGAGCAATGTATCTGAGATTGCAAGGGCTTACGCTGATAATGGCGCGGCTGCTATGTCGGTGTTGACCGACACACCTTATTTTGGCGGTTCGATGACTGATTTGTCGGTGGCTCGTGATTTTGCGCCGGAATTGCCGTTGTTGAGGAAGGAATTTGTGATAGACTGCCACCAGCTTTATCAGGCAAGAATTTATGGTGCAGATGCCGTGCTTCTCATCGCCTCTCTATTGTCAGCTAAGGATATGTCTCTCCTCAATGACACTGCCCACACCCTCGGACTCCAGACACTCGTTGAGATTCACTCTCTGGAGGAGGTGTCGATGGTGCCAGCGGATGCTGACATGGTGGGTGTCAACAACCGTGATCTCACCTCTTTCACAACTGATATAAGCAACTCGTCGCGATTGGCGGAGCATCTCCTGAGCGATATGGTGAAGATTGCGGAAAGTGGAATCAAGTCGCCGGAAGATCTATTAAGGCTTAAGTCTGTAGGCTTCGATGGTTTCCTTATCGGTGAGGCTCTGATGTCTACACCAAATCCGGGTGAAACACTTAAAGGATTTCTGTCATGCAAGTAAAGATATGCGGAATGCGCGATCCTGACAACATACAGGAAGTCGCTGCCCTAAATCCCGATTTTATGGGCTTTATATTCTACCCTCCGTCACCACGCTATTGCGGGAATCTCCCGGAAGATGTCGTTAGGAATCTGCCTGGGAGCATATTGCCGGTGGCAGTCACGGTTGATATGGACTTTGATTCCATTCTCGAATTGGTGGAGCGATATGGCTTTCGTGCCGTGCAGTTGCATGGCAATGAAACCCCGGATCTCTGCCGCAAACTCAAATCAACTGGTTTGTCTGTAATAAAGGCAATCTCTGTGAAGGATGCCGAAAGCCTAAATAAGGTCAATACATATTTAGGTTCTGTGGATTTGCTCATACTTGACAGGGCAACTAAATCCAAAGGTGGCTCCGGCAAAAAGTTCGACTGGTCTTTGCTTAATAACGCAGACATAAGGGTTGGTTTCCTTTTGAGTGGCGGCATAAGCTCTGATGACGCAGCGGAAGTTTTGAGTTTGAAACATCCTCATATGGTTGGAGTTGACCTCAACAGTCGCTTTGAAATCTCTCCTGGAATCAAGTCTGTCTCTCAACTACAAAATTTCATGAAGGCAATTTGCTGTTGAGTGAATCCTTTATAAATTTCATTTTTCCATTTTCATTTTTCATTTTCTATGAACAGATTACAATCATTATTGAAAGAAAAGAAACATAATCTACTGTCGGTTTATTTCACAGCGGGTTTCCCTAAATTAGACTCTACAGTGGATGTTATCAATGCCCTGTGCAGTAAAGGTGTTGATATGATAGAGGTCGGCATACCGTTCTCAGACCCTATGGCTGACGGCGTTGTGATTCAGCACAGCGGTGGCGTAGCCCTAAATAATGGTATGACACTCCGACTGCTTCTCAGTCAGGTTGAGGAGGCAAGGAAGCAGAATCCCAATACCCCGTTTATTGCAATGGGATATCTGAATCCTATCTTGCAGATGGGAGTGGAGAATTTCTTCAAGCGGGCAAAAGAGGTGGGCATTGATGCTGTCATTATCCCAGACCTGCCGTTTGATGTATATAATAAGGAGTATAAGGAGATAAGCCGTCGGTATGATGTGGCAATGATAATGCTTATCACTCCTGAGACCTCTGAGGAGAGAATCCGGTTGATTGATGAGAATTGCGATGGTTTCATCTATATGGTGTCGGCTGCCTCAACCACCGGGGCACGCGACCGCTTTGACGAAGAACAGATAGACTATTTCAAGAGGATAGCATCAATGCATCTCAACCATGCCCGACTGATAGGTTTTGGCATCTCCAACGAACGCACTTACGACGAGGCTTGCCGCTACAGCAACGGAGCCATCATTGGCAGTCAGTTCATAAAATGTCTTGAATCTTCGGCAACACCGGCAGGGGCAGTAGACACGTTATTAAAGAAAATCGGCAGGAAATAAAGATTACCCCCGTGAAAAAGCTTCTGTCCTGCCATTTTTGAGTTTTGAGGAATGGTCTCTAAATATTTATATCACAAATGATTACTAATGTGCCTAATTGTTCATTATCTAATTTTAACAAAATTTAACAATCGGGGGGGGTAAAACGGATTTTTTGTTTTACCTTTGCATCCGAATTGTAGGTATCAGAACTACCTGATCAACCTGCAAATTTTATAATACTCGTTTACTACCGAATTACTACATTATATATGAAACCATTTCTCGCGCTGTCATTACTTGCGCTGACAACATTGCCATCATTGGGGCAAGTGGCTGTAAAGACGAATCTTCTTTACGATGCCACCACGACTCCTAACGTAGGTGTGGAGGTTGGGATAGGTGGAAAGTCCACCGTCAATCTCGTCTACGGAATCAATGCGTGGAGCTACAACTCCGACACCCACGGCAAGCGTCTGGCAAAACATTGGGTCCTGATGCCGGAATACCGTTGGTGGTTTTGCTCTCGTTTCAACGGACATTTCCTTGGAGTGCACCTTATGGGCGGCCAGCTTAATGCCGCCAATGTGTCGCTCCCCATTCCCGGATTTTTCTTTCAGGGTGTCAACCTGCAGAAAGCTGTGAAAGACAACCGTTATCAGGGTCCTTTCGCAGGGGTCGGTGTAACCTATGGCTACCAATGGCCACTCAGCCGACATTGGAACCTTGAGGCTGAGGTGGGCGTCGGTTACAGCCACGCGTGGCTCGATGAATACCCCTGTGGCGAATGCGGCACTAAAATCAGCACCGCTCATGCAAACTATGCGGGAATCACCAAGCTCGGGCTTTCTATAATGTATGTTTTCTGATTATTACACATCCCTATAAAAAGAAATAACGATATGAAACGAATTGCTTTTACTATTTTCTCTGCCTGTGCGTTGCTGCCGGCGTGGGGTGTGGCTCCAGATGAAATTAAGATTCTTAACCCTACTGTCACTCCCTTGGGCAATGAGATGAAGGTTACTGCCGACGTCAACCTCGATGAGGTGAGACTCGGAAGAAACCGTCAGCTTTATCTCACTCCCATCATTGAGGATGGGGAGGGTAACAGTGAGGTGCTTCCCTCGGTGATGGTAAACGGTCATGCCATGCACATCGCCTATGAGCGCCATGCACTTTCCGGCGACGAGATTGCAAACCATAATGTGGGGTTTGAGGTCAAGAGGAACAACGGCAAACGTCAGACTGTAGACTATGTCACCACCGTTGAGCTTCAGAAATGGATGTGGAGCAACTCGGCGCAACTGCGTTGGGTGATTGATGACTGCGGTTGCGGTCATCTGAGTGGCACTGAGGCTGGTCCTGTCACTGATCTCGGTCTTAACCCTACGGATAAGTTGAGAGTGGCATATGTCACTCCGGCTGTCACCCCGCTCCCAATCAGTATCCATGAGGGGAAGGCAAGGGTGCAGTATGAGGTCAACAAGTCTGTCCTTCACGACGAGCCGTATGTGTGCCGCAACGGCCAACTTATCGACAACTGTCTTGAACTTCAGATTATCGACGACTCAGTGTCGCACGCGCTCAGCGACAAGAATATGGAGATTGCGATGATTAGGATCTGCGGTTATGCGTCGCCCGACGGACCATACCTTAATAATGAGCGACTGTCGACGGAACGTTCGCGTTCACTTGCAGAATATCTTGCAGACAGATATAAACTACCGGAGGGGAGAAGCCAGTATGACGCTGTGGCGGAAAACTGGGAAGGCTTTCTTGAGATTGTTGATGACAACACCAACCTGAAACCGGAGATGAAGGAGGCTATTGTGGCGCTGATAAACCGCCCGGCGTATGGCCCTGCAGATTATGATGCCAAGGAGAATGAACTGAAAACATCCCCGGAATTCAAGAAGATTTATAATGACGTCATTCTCCCGGACTGGTTTCCGACACTCCGCACCACCAAGTTTGAGATCTCTACGAGGCTGAAGCCATTGAGTGATGAGGAGTTGGCGGTTGTCTTCCAGAATAGTCCCGAGAAGATGTCTCTCAATCAGATGTTCCGCGTTGCGAAACTCTATCCTGAAGGTTCGGATGAGTTTAATGCAGTGATTGAAAAGACATTGCAATATTATGGCGACGACACCACCGCGAATCTCAATGCAGCGGCAGCCGCACTGAAGGCGAAAGACTATGCCAAGGCTGAGCAATTGCTGAGGAAGGCTGGCACGGGTCCGGAGGTCGAGAACGCGTGGGGCATCCTGGAGAGCAGTCGCGGCGAGATGGACAAGGCACGCGAGCATTTCCGCAATGCCTCGTCATTGCCGGAGGCGGCGAAAAATCTCGAGATGCTCGGCGGCAGCGTAGAGTGACAGTGACGGATTTGGTTCCGGAATACTAATAACACAACAATGGAAAATGCAGTTTGGCGAATGCCCTAATGGGCAATCGCATAATCTCTGCATCTCTATTGAAAAGGTAAATAATAATACATTATATTTATAATCAATAAATTATCTATTAACTAACAAATTTTTCGTATGAAAAAATTCATTTATGGAGCGATGTCCTTCGGACTTCTCTTCACGGCATGTTCGTCAGACACTCTGACCGAGTTGACCGGAGGTGAAAACACCGGTGTCGACCGCACCTACTATGTGAATGTCACCATTCATGGTGGCGAGCAGGGTACAAGATCCGGTTTATCTGATGGAAATCCTGATTCTGGCACAGACTTTGTGGATGGAACTTCATCTGAATCAGAAATTACATCTGCCTATTTCGTATTCTACGATGCTGACGGAAATACAGTGGGTGAACCGGTAGTGGCTCCAATTGTCAATGAGACGGATGGGCCTGAAAATGAGACTGTTGAGACTAATTATAAGTCAATCGTATCTTTCGCTGTTCCGAAAGATATTACACCGGATTCGGTTGTATGTTATCTTAATCCATCCTCAACACAGGGTCTTGTTGTTCCTCTGTCAAAAATCCAGACAGTGACACGCACTGCATCTGTGAATACAGACGGTACTTTCCCGATGAGTAACTCTGTATTCTATCCTAATACAGGTGACACTGAACCGCAGATTGCAGTCAGTGTAAGTGGTAAACTCTATGATACATATGAAGAGGCTGCTGCTGAAGGCGCACAAATGGTTGATGTATATGTTGAGCGTTATGCATCAAAACTTGCTTTCGATGGAACAAAAGTTAAGATTGGTGAGGCAACAAACGAAAACAATCCTGCATACGAGACATATACATATGTTTACAATCGTGATGCTGATGGTACTATCACCCATATACCGGTATCTCTTCAGTTTGTTCCTGACAGATGGGCACTGAACGCTGAGGCAAAGAATACATATGTTGTCAAGTCTTTCCGTGAAGAGAATCCAGCAGATGGTTCATTCCTGCCTAATAATTACAGTTATAATGACTTAAATACAGTAATCAATCAAAACAATCTAAACCAATCAATTGATTGGGTTTGGAATAATGCTGACTATCATCGTTCTTATTGGGGTATGTCTCCGGCTTACTTCACAACAAATTATCCTGTTGTAGCTTCTGACGTTGAGCAGAAGGTTAAGGATGGTACACTTCAGCAGAAATATTATACGTATTCTGACCTTTTTAGTAAAGGTGTCGGATTTGATGGTGACGATACCGGTGCTCATTACTTCAATCCTACTACTGTAGGTAGTGCAGCTTTGAATAGTGTTAACCCTGCCGCTGCAGTTGCTTCGGTCATCTTCGTTGGTCATTATGATCTTAAAGTTAATGAAACCTCAGTTCCAACAGGAACAACATTCTACACATACCTTAGAACAGGTGATTCGTATTCTACGCCCATTGTATATTTTAAAAATAGTGATGGTACAGCAGATAGTGAGGTGTCTGGCGGTGAGTCAATGCTTTTCCGCTTCTATAACGCTTTGACAGTTCTCTACAGGAAAGTTACTACAACAACTGGAGAAGGTGATGATGCCGAACCCACAGTTTCTTACCAAAGATTGGATCCATACAATGAAGATGACCTTGCAACCCTCAATTCTTTATTGGAAGTTGCAAAACCATCTGATGATGCACTGGAAATCGCGTCTCGTTACCGTACCCTCCAATTCAAATCAGATCTCGAAACTTCAGATTTAAATGGTATTTATATCATTAAAAACAATACTTATAACTCAATAGAGGTTGGAGTAGAGACTCCTTCTGCAGGTGCTGTAACACTTGTTGATGCCAATAATATTCTCCTTAACCAGGTTAACTATTGCAGTGAGTACAATTTAGGTCACGCTTACTTCAATATTCCTGTTAAGCACTATGGATGGTATAGAACCGGCAACCGAAATAATACTGAGATTGATGACCCAGCTAATCCCGGAACTAAAATTCTTCCTCAGCTCGACTGGTCATATGTAAATGTAGGTGACTTTGGTATGGTTCGTAACCACTCTTATAAGATTGTTGTTGATGCTATCAGCGGTCTTGGAACAGGTATCGGTGGTGATGACGAGTACATCGTTCCACCGGCCGATACAAAAGACTATTACGTTTCTTACCGAATCAACATCCTCCGTTGGGCTGTTGTTCCTACCCAGACTGTAACTCTTCAGTAATTCCTCTTATATAATCTTCGGATTATAACCCACAGGGCGGTGGGGGGTGATACCCCCACCGTTCACCAGGGAAACGGTTACTCCTTTTCCATAAAATCTTGAAAAATAATTACTATCATGCATATAGATTCTTTCAAAAGCAAGCTCTCCTTGCCGCTATCGGTAATTGCCGGTGTGGTGTTGTCGGGTTGCACTCTCGTCACCGACGACCTGGAGCCGTGTCCCGCACAACTGCGGATTAAGTTTGTTTATGACTACAACCTCAAATGGGCTGACGCTTTCGCACATGAGGTGACATCCGTCAATCTCTGGGCTTTCGACAGCACTGGCCGTTTTGTGTGGAGCGGTTCCGCCAATGGCGAGGCGTTGGCTGAGCCTGACTTCTATCTGGAGACTCCTCTCACGGAGGGCGAGTATGACTTCGTGTCATGGTGCGGGCTCTATGACAACGACAGTTTTGACCTTGCCACCTACACCCCCACCTCCAAAGAGGAACTCGAGGTGACGCTGCGCACCGTCAGTGAGGATGGCGAGAATGTCTCTGACAAAAACCTCGGGAATCTGTATCATGGATATGTAAGCAATATCGTCTATGAGGTGGATCCAAACAAACCATCTTACAAGACTGCCACTATCCCTCTTATGCGCGACAACAAGAACATCATCTTTATGCTCCAGCATCTCGACGGCAGTCCCATCGACAACCAAGATTTCTCTGTCACCATCACCGACAGCAACGGTGTCATGGACTGGAACAACAATATCGTCAATTCCCCACTCATCACCTACAAGCCCTGGGATGTGGTTTATGGTGAGGTGACATCGCCGGAAGAGAGCCGCTCTGAAACCCGCGACATTACAACGGTTGCATCCCTGCGCTTCGACCTCGCTACCGGTAGACTGATGGCTGACAGCGATGCCATCCTTACCGTGCACCGCAATTGGGATGACCGGGATATTATCCGCATCCCGTTGGTTGAATACCTGCTGCTTGTCAAGGGTCATTACGGCGACATCTCAGATCAGGAATACCTCGACCGTCAGGATGACTATTCCATGATTTTCTTTATCGATGCCAACAGCAACTGGTACGCTTCCGTAGGCATTTACATTAATAGTTGGGCAGTGGTTCCGCCGCAGTCAAGCAATTTAAATTGATTATTATGTTGAGTCTCAGTAAATATATAGGCAATTTGAGTCCTAAAATTTCCTATGGGATTTTAGGATGTGCCATGTCTTTGCTTTCAATGGGATTCATGACCGGATGCTCAGCTGTGGTGGATGAGGATTCTCCGTGTCCGATTGATAAGGATACAGATGAAATGATGTCAATGAGTTTCCGTTTGATTTCGAATACAGGTTCGCCATTGACAAAGTCTGATGATCAAGATCATGATGAGGTGGATAGCGAATACCCCTCTTTTGAAGATGCCATTGACTTTTCAGACTTGGGTATGTTTTTGTTCTTAGGAACTGGAAAGGATGCCTCTTTAATATTTAAGGTGACAGACTTCCTCGCTGAGTCAGGCCCTGATCTTGAGATTGTAGGCTCCCCCGGTGTCTATACTGTAAATATGAAGATTCCTAAGACAACGCTTGAGGAATATCTTCAACATGAAATTTTGTCAAGTAGTCTTCAAGAATTGAATTTTCGTATTCTTCTGCTTGCCAACTGTTACTCAAATAGTCAAGATAGTGGCGATTTCAACAGTTTAGAAGGAACTACATATAAGGAGATAATAGATGAAGTCTCTTCTTGGAGTTATACTCTTTCTGGAAATGTCATCAGCACCACATATGGCAATTCCGGTGACTTGCCATTATCACGTATTTGCACAGGTGACATACCTATGTTTGGGACAAGAACGTTTAGCGTCACTGAAAGCGACATCTATTATAGCCGACCAGAGGAGCGCATAGATGCCGGCGATGTGAATATGTTGAGAGCAGTTGCAAAGGTTAGGGTTATCGACAACATTAAGGATAAGGATGAGAATGGTTATCCTAAGATTGAGGAGGTGAAGGTTATAACCGGAACCAACATTGGTTATTCATTCCCATATGATGCCATCAATTATGTGGATGGCAACCAGGTTCACACTGCCAATATCTATAGTGATAATACAACCACAACATATAATCTTGGGTATCTTTCTCAAAATGACAAGTCTATGAGAATAGGTTATATACCCGAGCAAGCCATAGAAACGGCTACTCCAAGGTTTAGGATAAGGGTTAGTCTAAGTGCAAATGCCACCGGTCAGACCAACGATCCCGAGACAAGAATATATGAGGTGCCCATGTCAGGATATGAGGGTCAATCTTTTCCTCAATGGACCGGTAACATTCTGCGTAACCACATCTACACTCTGAGTGTCGATGAGGTCAACACCGGTACACCAGCACAAGTAACAGTGACTGTGGCGGATTGGACTTCCTCATCACTGACCTTGAACTATACAGAAACAGTTACCGCGACTGCTATCCAATGGACAACAGGAACATACACAGCTGGTGAAGATGGCATAATATTGAAACCATTCGACGACACTCCAATCGATGCTGTCGGAACTTTCACATTGACCGATCCTGAGGGAGCCACATGGAATGCCTATCTTATCCAGACTGAAGGACCAGAAGGTGCGTTTGAATTTAACTGCGATACGCAGGGAACAATCAGTTCTTCTAACTCATCAATCACATTAAGGATTCATGCCACGAACAGTGCTCCGGAAGTGATGAGTAAGGCAATATTGCAGGTGGTGGTTACATTGCCTTCTTCCAGTGACGGCAAATTCTTGGAAGCCAATATAAGTGGCGGTAGCACAAAAAATATAACTATCATTCAGAACCCACAGTGATAACTATCATTCAGAACCAATAGTAAGATGTTAAAGAGATTATTAAAATATTTTTCTATACTGACATTGATCATTTCCTCAACTGCCTGCAGTGATGAATTGGCGCCTGAACTTGTGGCAGGTGGCGATGGTGTATTGTCAATTACCCTGAGGAATTCCAATGGCACAAGATCAACCAATAGCAACGAGGTTGCTATTTCTAATCTTGTCATAGCCTTATATCCCTCTGGAAGCGATGACGATGCTGAGGCAACATATGTGGAGAAGTTCACAAATCTTGAGGCCTGGAATAGTTACACTGCCAAAATGACTCTCACTGACGAAATGATAGCATCCTTATTCAATGGCACATCCGGCACCAAATGCCGCATTTTTGCTGTCGCCAATATAGACAATATCAGCTCTGTCAGTTCGAAGGCTTCTGTCAATGACCTCAAGGGTATTTCTGTCTCTTCACCGTTTTCCACTGAGAAGACCCCCTCAAGTTTTGTGATGTGCGGAGGAGATGATGACGGAGTGACTTATACCAAGGAGGAAGGTGCAAGTAAGGGAAGTGCCCAGGGTAATGTCACTATTTATCGCACCGCCGCTAAGATTAGTCTCAATATATCTTTGCCAGAGAAAGTAGAGGTTAAGGATGATGATGGAAAAGTCGTTGAGACATGGATACCGGTAACTGATAGTAACAATGATATCGTTGTGATTCTGAATAATGGTGTGGACAAGTGTGTCGTTTCTCCTTCAGAAGATTGGACACCAACTGATACTAATGATGATTATTTCGATATGTCGTTCGGTGATATGGAAGTTTACAGGTCTTTAGAATATAATGCTTCAAATTCAGATTATCCATATGAGATAGACGTACCTCTTTACACATATCCCAACTCTTGGGAGGAAAGTCCTACGGAAACCCACAAGACTGTCATGACTCTACGTGTGCCTTGGCAAAAAGAGGGAGAGCAAAACTATGTTACATATTATTATCAGGTACCGGTGACTGATGGGGAAAGTATTGTCTCCAATAATCACTATATCGTTAACCTGAGTGTAAATATGTTGGGAAGTCGTTCGCCGGAGACAACAAAGGAATTGACCGATCTTAGTTATCAGGTTGTGGATTGGGGCAGTGACGCAGATATTGATGTTGATATGAACAACTATCGCTATCTTGTTGTGAATCCAACTACTTATAACGTATATAATGAAGAGGAATATCTGATACCATTCTATACGAGTCATCCGGTGGAAATAACAAGTGTAACTTTAACTTTCCAACGCTTTAACTTTTATAGCGATGGTAATGGCGATGTCGTCTCATTTACTATCGGTCAGGATGTCTTGAACCGGTCTGTTTATACACATACAGAAAATAATGTCGAGGTGACAGACACATTATGTACAGCCTCTGTGGTAAAAAATGCCACTACCAATCAGTTGAATCTTCGCGTTAAGCACCCTCTCGAGATTTGGGATGCCTATAGCTCGTTGACATCTACTACCACCAGTGATTTAGTTACATTTACCAATAAAGAATCTTCCGTAACCTCTGAATCGGTGCAAAATTCGATACAAAGATTTGTGAGACCCACAAATCCTGAGTCTCCTTATTCTGCATACACTATAACAGTAGAGCTTCAGCATGCTGATAATGAAAACTTCCATGAGACTGTTACAATCAAACAATATCCCGGTATGTATATTGAAGCCGACTATAACGCTGGCGGTGAATATGCAACTGGATATGATGATAGTTCTTATAAAACCATAAATAATGTGCGATATTATGATGCTAAATATTCTGTCTATGGATTTGTATTTGTTAACGCAACCTGGCATGAATCCGAAACAAGGCCTAATCAATATGTTTATCCAGGGTATTGGACAAATGATTCAGAATTAGGAACTGTCTCAGGTCTTGGAGGAAGTAGTGGAAATAATAAAAATCCGAATATGTATGTAATAACAGTTTCACAGTTATCTGAAGACGAGGGGACAAATTATATCATTGCAGATCCAAGGTTATCAAACTATAATAATAAGCTCGAAGGCGATAATATTACAGAAGCTAATTCAACTGTATTCAGTTCTTGTGTGACAGCAGATGCATTATATAATGTTAATGCAGGGAAGAGACAATTAATATACTATCTTCCTGCATATGAGGGAAATAGTGACAGTGACTATGCTAAAATGATTGGACCGAAGATACGCATTGCATCATCATATGGTGTTACTACAAGTATGTCAAAGGAGAAAGGTCGTAAAAGAGCAGCGACTTATCAAGAACAGGGATTCCCGGCAGGAAGATGGAGATTGCCTACTCTTGCAGAGTTTAAATATATAACAAGACTATCGGCTACAGGCAAGATACCAGTTTTGTTCACTAAGAGTACCCCTTACTGGACTGCTCAAGGTGCATATCAAGTCGATGATAAGGGTGATGTTTCTTCTTCTTCAAAAAATAATTGCTATATCCGTGCCGTCTATGACGAATGGTACTGGAGTCAGTTTGATGATCAATATCAACTTCAGAAGAATTCTGATGGCGGATATGATTTCACCTTTGGCGACCTGCCTCGTAAATTGAGTAGTAACTAATGGATTTATAATTATATAAAGTAAGATTTAGCATGAGCGCATATAGATATATACAAATTCTGTTGGTTGCCTTTTTGCTGACTTCATGTTCGCAAGATGAACTTTCTTTCGAGATGCCAGCGGAAGTTGAGGATGGAAATACATGTAAGGTAAATGTCTCTGTCGCTATCCCTGATATGCCAGTCAGCAATACTCGTGGCGGTTTGGGCGATACACCTGGATCTGATCTCAAACTAACCATTCTTGAGTTTGAGAAGGGCAGCAGCGCCGCCACCTCCAACCTGACAAGGGTGTATCAGGCAGAGACCACCTCTGTAACAAACGTCCAAAATGGAGGCACAGTCACCTTCTCTTTTACACTCACCCTAACCGACCAGCCAAGGGTGCTACATCTCATGATTGCAGATGAATATATTACCACTACCTATGGCTCCGTGGCATCTTTGCTCCCTACAATTACTGTCGGTGAATACGGCAGTGATCCGGTTGAGGCTTACTGGGGATGTGTCGAATTTGATAATGGATATGCCACATATGATGATGATAACGAATTCAAATTAAATAGTGACGTGACTGATAAATTGACGGATGTTCCTGTCATCAGGAATTTTTCAAGAGTCACTGTCAAGAATAGTGCTACTACCGATTTTACTCTTCTCGGTTTTGACCTTATTAATATACCCACATCAGGCACCATTGCTCCCTATAACGCCTCTACGATGTCTGTTCCAAACCTTTTGGCGACAGATGATGAGGGTAACTTACAGAAAGATGAAAATGGTCACTACAGCATGAAACCTTTCACTGAAGTAAGTGACATATATTCCGGTATTTTGCCGGCTAATACATCCTTTACAAATGTAGTGAGCTCTGCGAGAACATGGACAACTGTAAACGCGTCAGATAATACTGTCTCAGACACTCACACATGGAAGAGTTATGATGAGTACGTTTATATCTATGAACGCCCTTATAGTTCAACCCTTCATACCTACATGATTATAAAAGGAATCTATAAAGGCGATAATGCAGATAATACGACTCCAACATATTATAAAATAGACTTAGGAACGCCGGGTGGTAGTGATCTGTTTGATTTTTATAATTTAATCAGGAATTTTGAGTATCAGGTAAATATAAATAGCGTGTCAGCGGCAGGGTCCACAACAGTGAGCGGTGCTATTGATGGTTTGACTTTCAACAACCTTTCTGCCGATGTCAGCACCAACAATATGCTTAGTGTGTCAAACGGTAAGCAGTTGCTTGTGGTCAGCAACACAAGTATCGTCTTTGTAAATTCAAATGAGCCCATTGACTTTACTTACAAGTATTATACTGATGTCGCATTACAGACATTTGATAACAGTAATGTTGAGATTATTGGTCTTGAAGAAGGTGATGTCATAGCATCTTTTGATGAGGAAGAAAGTGATAATGCCGACGGAACGAGAACAATAAAAATAACTCCAAACACTCCCACGTCACAAACAAAGACTCAAAGTTTCACTATTGTTGATGGAAATGGTCTTGGCAGAATAATAAACCTTGTGCTCAGAACGCCGTGGACTTTTGAGGACGATGACCGAAAAATAATAGTGCAATCCGGTCATGCTAACACTCCAACAGGTACTTCCAGCACTACTATCGGTACCGATGTTGGAGCTGAGTTGACTGTATATTTCTATCTGCCTGCCCAGATGCCGGAATCAGTATTCCCTCTTCAAGTGAGACTCCAGTCGCTTCAGCAGGACATTGAGAATAACCCTATCGGCACTTTGGTGGTTTCGTACGGAAGTACATTGTTCCCTACGTCGGGTGATACTGATTATGCAATATCCTACATTAAGACTATCTCTTATGATGAGTATAATTTTATGTATGATGATGAGGCAGATGGGGACGTGATTGATGTGAACAGCCCTAATACTAATCACCTTATAAGATGTCGTTTCCGTACCATAACATCCGTTACAGAGACACCATCAACGACAACAATGAGAATAGCCAACGATTATTTCACCACTGCTGCTTTTACTTTCAACAGAGGATCATAAAGTGATGTTGGGGTAATCATTGATTAAGTTTTATTTGATATCGTGTGTTAGTGAAAACCATTAAGATATCTGCTTGTGAAAGCAGCTTTTGTTAAAGTAGTAATATGTCTGTGGAAACCCGCGAGGGTAGAATTTCGTTAATATGATAAATATGAATTTCAATCAGTTGTTGCCTATAATGTTGGTAATGATGGCTTTCGCCTCTTGTGTCACGGAGGATATCCCTGACAATGAGGGTGTGGCTGTCGGTGATTCCCTACCGGCATTTGAGGTCACTCTCAACGATGGGTCTGTCGTCTCCAATACTTCCCTATCAGGTAAGGTGGGGGTTATTGTGTTCTTCAGCACTAACTGCTCCGATTGCCAGCGTGAACTCCCTGTGGTAGAGACTGTCTACCGCCATTTCGGGGATGACGCTGATGTCATGATCTTTGCAATATCCCGCGAGGAGAACCCCGGAGTGGTGGAGTCTTTCTGGAAGGATTATAACCTTGCTTTCCCTTATTCCGACCAGACTGACCGAAGTGTGTATAATCTGTTTACAACAATCGGAGTACCAAGAATTTACATCTCCAATAAGAGGGGCATTATCGTGGATGCGTATGACGACAGCAAACCTCTCGTTGCCGAAGAACTTATCGCCGCAATAGAATTATGCAGATAATCCGGTTGCCGGGTCTATCAAATTGGCGTAACGAAAAAAACACAAAAAATCCGGACATCTGATGAAAGGTGTCCGGAGGTGGGTCAATGAAATACGTTTTTGGTGGAAATCAAACGAACCTGACTCTACTTAATGAGTTCACGAAAGTCTGAAGTCCGGTTTGGATCTTGGCCGATGTCTTGGGTGACGGATTGCGGTAGCCAGTTGCGTATTGAGAGATCTGTGCCGCCGACAGCCCGGTCATCATGGCAAGTCCTTTGTAGGTGATAAACCGTCCGTAGTATGCGAGGAATGAGGGGATGTCATAGACGAAATTGAACTCTGCTTCCACAAAGTCGATACCCCTTTCGGCATATTTCCGTTTCATGGCCTCGTATGTGGCGTTCCAGTCTCTGATGGCTTCTTCTTCGGTCTTGCCCTCGCCGGTGAGCCCATAGTTGAGCGGAGCCTTTTCATCCAGACCGCAGGAATATGTGCCGTCTTTGTCAAGATACAAATACACTTTTGCCTTTACCATATTGCCTATATTTTGCTATTTTATTGTTTAACATTGAAAACTTGTGGAAAGTTCGGGATGGAGTGGTTTTCACCCCTCTCATTACATTTTGACTCACGATGCCTTGCGAATACTGGCGAATGTGCCTTTCGCTATTTCTTCTTTGCCATGGTAACCCGTGGTGAAATATTGGCCGGTGATAGGACTATACCATTCCGGGTGTCCGTTGCAGGATTCTCCGGTGGGGTAGCATCCAGCTCTCCTGAGTTTTCTGTGGAGTTCATTGTATTTCATTTTCTATTCGTTGTGATTACAACCACAAAGATAATGCTATTTATTTTAATAGCAAAATTTTTGTCAAAAAAAATAAGAAAAAAGTGCAATATACTTACGCCTATTGTGGAATTGGTGATTTATTGTTAATTTTGCTGGCAAAATCATATCTGCCCACTGCTCTTAGAGATGGGCTCTAAATTATCATATCACCGAAAGACATTATGAAGAAGGTTTTGCTGCTCGGATCCGGTGCACTGAAAATCGGACAGGCGGGCGAATTTGACTATTCGGGATCCCAGGCTCTCAAGGCTATGCGTGAGGAGGGTATCTCGACTGTGTTGATTAATCCTAACATTGCCACTATCCAGACTTCGGAAGGTGTGGCAGACCAAGTCTATTTCCTGCCCGTAACACCTTATTTCGTTGAGGAAGTAATAAAGAAAGAAAGACCCGACGGCATATTGCTTGCTTTCGGCGGGCAGACAGCCCTGAATTGTGGAACAGAACTCTACCTCAACGGTACGCTCGAGAAATATGGAGTCAAGGTGCTCGGCACTTCCGTGGAAGCCATCATGATTACGGAAGACCGAGACCTTTTTGTAAAGAAACTTGACGAAATTGACATCAAGACGCCGGTGTCGCAGGCCGTCGAGAGTCTGGAGGACGCTGTAAAGGTGGCCCACCGCATCGGCTATCCGGTGATGGTGCGTTCCGGCTATGCACTTGGCGGTCTTGGCTCCGGCATATGCACAAACGATGAGGAGTTTGTGCGCCATTGCGAGAGCGCACTTGCCTACTCTCGTCAGATTCTCGTTGAGGAGTCGCTCAAGGGTTGGAAAGAGATTGAGTTTGAGGTTATCCGCGATGCCAACGACCATTGCTTCACGGTTGTGCCTATGGAGAACTTCGACCCTCTGGGCATCCACACCGGTGAGTCAATAGTGGTCGCTCCCATTGTCTCCCTCAAACCGGAGCAGATCAAGATGCTTGAGGAGATAGCAACCAAGGTGGTGCGCCACATCGGCATCGTTGGTGAGTGCAACATCCAGTTTGCTTTCAACGCGGAGACTAACGATTACCGTATAATCGAGATTAACGCACGTCTCAGCCGTTCTTCAGCCCTTGCATCCAAGGCTTCCGGCTATCCGTTGGCTTTTGTGGCTGCTAAACTTGCTCTTGGCTACACGCTCGACCAGATAGGGGAGATGGGTACTCCCAACTCCGCTTATATAGCCCCATCAGTCGATTATATGATTGTGAAGATTCCGCGCTGGGACCTCTCCAAATTCGTCGGTGTTGACCGAGAGATTGGTTCTTCGATGAAGTCAGTCGGCGAGATTATGTCTATCGGCAAGTCGTTCGAGGAGATCATGCAGAAAGGTCTGCGTATGATAGGTCAGGGAATGCACGGTTTTGTTGGCAACAACGACCTTCATTTCAACGACCTCGACAAGGTGCTATCTCATCCTACAGACCTTCGCATCTTCGCCATCGCCCAGGCTTTGGAGGAGGGTTACACGATTGACAGGATCGAGGAACTCACAAAGATAGACAAATGGTTTATCGAGAGGTTGGCGAATATCGTAAGGTATAAGGGCATCCTATCAAACTATGACAGTATTGAGTCATTGCCGAAGGATGTCCTCAAAGAGGCCAAGAGACTCGGTTTCTCCGATTTCCAGATAGCACGTTTCGTGGATAAACCGGAAGGAAACATGGAGCAGGAGGTGCTTCGTGTGCGTGAATACCGCAAGTCGCTCGATGTTGTCCCGTGTGTTCGCCGCATCAACACGGTGGCTTCTGAGTATCCCGACCTTACAAACTATCTATATGTGACTTACGGGGCTGAGGAGAACTCTATCCGATACGATATGAATGCCGGCAACAATATTGTTGTGCTTGGCTCAGGTGCCTACCGCATCGGTAGTTCTGTGGAGTTTGACTGGTGTTCGGTAAATGCTGCCAACACCTGCCGCAAACTCGGATATAAGTCTATCATGATCAACTATAACCCGGAGACTGTGTCGACCGACTATGACATGTGTGACCGTCTATACTTCGATGAACTCAGTTTTGAGAGGGTTATGGATATCCTTGACCTTGAGACTCCGCGTGGCGTGATTGTCAGTGTTGGTGGTCAGATTCCAAACAATCTGGCAATGAAACTGTATCGCCGCCACGTGCCTGTGCTCGGAACTTCCCCAATATCTATCGACCGCGCTGAGAACCGTCATAAATTCTCTGCCATGCTCGACCAACTCGGCATTGACCAGCCACGCTGGAAGGAACTCACAACCACTGAAGATATCGATGCTTTCGTTGAGGAGGTTGGTTTCCCGGTTCTTATCCGCCCGAGCTATGTGCTTTCCGGGGCTGCGATGAACGTATGCTACGACTATGAGGAGATGCACAAGTTCCTGTCGGAGGCTGCTAAGGTATCGAAGGAATATCCGGTGGTTGTCTCTGAGTTTATGCAGAATACCAAGGAGATAGAATTTGACGCTGTTGCCCGTAATGGTGAGATTGTGGAATATGCCATCTCAGAGCACATTGAGTTTGCCGGTGTTCACTCCGGTGATGCCACGCTCGTTTTCCCTGCCCAGAAGATTTATCTGGCTACCGCACGTCGCATCAAGCGCATCAGTGCGAAGATTGCCAAGGAGTTGAATATCTCCGGTCCGTTCAATATACAGTATCTTGCCAAGGATAATTTCGTGAAGGTTATAGAGTGTAATCTCCGTGCCTCCCGTTCATTCCCGTTTGTGAGCAAGGTGCTGAAGAAGAATTTCATCGAGACTGCCACCCGCATCATGCTTGGTGAGAAAGTGGAGAAGGTGGATTCCTCTACTTTCGACATCGGCTATATCGGCATCAAGGCTTCTCAGTTCTCGTTCGCCCGTCTGCATAACGCTGACCCGGTGCTGAGCGTGGATATGTCGTCAACTGGTGAGGTTGGATGTCTCGGCAAGGACTTCGATGAGGCGTTGCTCAATGCGATGATTTCTGTGGGTCATCATGTTCCGAAGGATGCCGTGCTTGTAAGTTCCGGAGATGTCAGGGGCAAGGTGGATATGCTTGACGCCTGCCGACTGCTTGAGGAGAATGGCTACAAGATTTATGCCACTGCCGGCACCACTAATTTCCTTCTTGAGAATGGCATTCAGGCAACAGCGGTTTGCTGGCCGGATGAGGATGGCGAGAACGTGCTCGACCTTATTGCAGGCCATAAGGTTGACCTCGTGATCAATATCCCGAAGAATCACACCAAGAGGGAGCGCACCAATGGCTACCGCATCCGCCGTTGGGCTATCGACCACAACATTCCGTTGCTTACGAACGCGCGTCTCGCAAGTGCCTACGTCAAGGCTTTCCTCAACAAAAAGGTTGAAGACCTCGCCATCACCCCCTGGAAAGACTATTGATCAATAATAAAAATCCTGATGGGGAATACAGAAAGACGTAATCCCAAAAAGGAGGTGAAATTTTGGATTATAATCCAAAATTTCACCTCCTTTTTGGGATTAGCCTGTTTATTTTGCTAAATTATATCCTTCGCGGTAATTATAGAAATGAAAAAAGTGGAACTGACGCTCGTCAACTCCACTTTTCCAATTTTCATTATGTAA
>CAZRUR010000023.1:0-29927 GCA_964603335.1 uncultured Sangeribacter sp.
TGAATATAAGCGGATAGGCATACACTCAAATTCATGTATTTTTAGAACCTACCATAAGTGAGATATTCTCCCGAAATCGGTTTGCCGTTTACATCATTGCCGGTAATCGAGGCCAATGTTCGAGGCCAAGTTACGTATCGTGCAATGCCGAGATCAAACCATTCTTTGTCAATGGGAGTTTTTCTTTCAGCTTTAAGCCTATTTTCTTCTGTTTCACCAACTTCATTATTCGTTACCATTATGCATCGACGATTGCCACCATCTTCTGCATTAAGCAGGTTCACTGCATGAAGTGTGGTACCTGATCCAGCAAAAAAATCCACAATCAACGCATTTGGTTTGTTGGCAACAAAGAAACGCAACGTATCATGAACGGCGTAGAGAGATTTGGGGAAATCAAAACGCTTATCCACGACAAATTTACGGAGCAATCCGGAACCCTGACGAGTAGCATCATGAGTAGAAATCATCCACTGAGACCCAGGTATATACTTAGCTTCGTAATCATCATCATTGACAATTATGGAGCCATCGTCTCTATGTCCAATAATTTCAAATATGCCGTTTTCGACTTTTAGCTGGTTGCCTGATTTGAGATAAGCAAATGGAACAACACCATTTTTGGGTTTCCCGATTTTAAGATAACCTTTGTTATGCAAGGAACGTATATAATCTTGATTTACGCCCCAGCATCCCTCTGAGCCATCTTTATGCATTGGAAAAATGGCTATTGTACCTTCCGGCGCGACGTAATTATGTCTACTTTCTTCCAATGGGAGAGATTCTCCACAGTCGATAAAGCGTTTCAGTTCCATGTCGACAAGAATCGGGAAGAATAGATTTTCTCGATCTTCTCGCATATGATTAGTCCCGGTTCGGAGCAATGTGTCCCAGTGTAAATGATTCCTACTGGTATTTTTAACGGCTCCTAACCACTCATCATTCAGTTGAAGAGGGGCTGGTGAAGATTCTCCAAACTTGACAAAATATATATATTCGTCTGTTCTTCCAAATTCTCCGTGTCGAGAAACGCCCCCGGGATTGATATTGCATGAAACCATCTGAGTTCTTGCATTCGGAAATAAATCTTCCAATAGTGCGCCGAGATGCACATATTCCTTTTCATCGATGGTAACTATAAGCACAGAATCTGTCGGATTGAGTAATTTTTTTGCCAATAAAAGGCGTTTCTTCATCATCGAAAGCCATTTACTGTGGCGATAGGCATCATTGCTGTCTACATAATCGTTGTTGTATTTCCAATCGCGGGCACCAGTGTTGTAAGGAGGGTCAATATATATACAATCGACCTTGCCGGGATAGAGATAAGCAAGAAGTTGAAGCGCATGGTAATTATCGGCCTCAATTATTTCATGCCACAATGGAGAATCAGGCGCGGTGGAGATTTTGTCGATTGATTGAAGATAAGGATAAATTGGATCACCAAAATCAGCAAACGGCATAAGCTTGTCTACAGCGATATGATTCGAAGCCTTGGCATCAAGTTCGGAGTACGAAACCAATTCATCTACGGCTATATTCTCTGTGTGTTCAGGTTCATCGAGCGACACACATTCAGCAATCCCATTACACAGATTAACAACCTCAAACTTTTCCTTCAGAGGTTCATCTTTGAGCGTGACCTTCTGCCCTCGGCGCACCTCCACTTCATAGAGGAGAGTGGCATCGGGGAAATGCTCCTCAAATATAAGTCCAAAGCGCTTGTCGTTCTGCAACCTGGCGATTTCCGATTGCAGCTTGAAGCGAAGTTCGGGGTTGGTAATTCTATCTAATAAATGGTCAATAGTTGCCATTGCTAAAATTGGTCTTGTGGTTGTGAAGATTGAAACGTACGGTTTAGAAGACGGGCAATATCTATATTAAGGACATCAGCAATGCGCCACAGAGTGGGCAAATCAGGTTGCGATGAGTTGGTGCACCATTTTGATACTGTCACCGGGTCGCGACCCACTTGCTCGGCAAGCCATTTACCTGTCTTCCCTTCCTCGGCGAGAACAGCCTTTATGCGATTTATCTTCTCCATATCAAATTTTAATCTCTTAATGTCAAACGCAAAGTTAATAAAGATGTGGTTTATGACCAAATATTTATGCTTAATAACATAGAAAATCCGACAAATAGGGCTGCTATTATCGGATTTTCAGGATAAAATGACCACTATTTGTCTTCGTAGAGGCGTTTCAGGCGGTCAAGGGAGTGGGCGTGAATGAGAGAGTCGCGGTAGGCGATGTCTTGTTGCCATCGTCCGGTTTGCCATTCGCTGTACTTCTTGGGGTAGTTCTCACGGTAGAATTTCCCGGAGGATATTGCTCTTTTGTGACCAATATATTTTGAGACAACGGATAAAATCATTAAATTTGCAACTTTATGACACACGTCATGTATATAACCCTCTAACCTTTTACCCTAAACACCATGGAAGAAGAACTTATCCGCTTTGTCTCTGATGGATTCGAAACCGCCAAGGGCGGAAACGCTGAGCCTATATACCGTCAGGTGGCCCCTCACCTCGAGATTGGTCAACTCCCGGCTAAAAGCCATTACGCTTTTGGCTGGATTATATATTATGCGCTCCACCAACAGCCAGACAATGCCATCAACGAACGCAAGAAGATGCTTGCCAACTACCTTAAACTCAGCGTGGCGAAACCCCACAAACTGCATTCCATGATCCTCACCGAGGCAATGCGACTTTATAAGAATGCCAAAGACGTGGCTTTCAGTGCAAAAGGGAAGGATGCGCCCACATTCTCCATTATGAAATTTTGCGAGCTCTGGAACCTTACCAATCTCCGTCCTGGCGACTGGAGAAGGAAAGAGTATGAGGGTAAGGAGTCATCGTCAACGGTTGAGAAACTTATAACCCTCTACGTTGACGAAGCCGAGGAGACTCATGCCATACCACCCGCCTCTTTCATGGAAGTGATTGACCGCGCCATGACGGAATATCCCGAATCATTCACTTTGATGTCGCAACGGGCTGCAATCCACGAACTCTATGGCGACCGTGAAGCCGCAAAGGCTCTCCTTCGCAAGGCGTTGCTCTACGCTCCCGGGAAGTTCTTCCTCTGGAGCCGTCTGGCTACGCTCTTCTCCCCAGTTGAGGATCCACGCCGCCACGTGGCGTTGCTGTATAAAGGGTTACGGGCACCTGGACAGGAACAGTTCAAGGGGAGAATCCGACTCTCGCTCGCCGAGGCTTTCGTCTTGAAAAGCCAACATCATTATGCGCTCTGGGAACTGAACCACGTTAAGCAACTGTATGAGTCAAACGGCTGGCATTTACCACGAAAGCATACTGAGGCTATGGGAAAAATACCTCAAGGCACTGTGGCTGAAAATCCAGAGAATCTTTACCGCAAACTCGAACATCTTGCCGACGAAGAGGTCTTTGACGCTCTCCCGGCAATCCAGGTAACCAAGACATACCATAAAAACCCTGACCCAAACCAGCCGCAGAATGGCAACAAGACATTTGGCAAACCGGCAGTTGCATGGCGAGTTACTGATTCCGATGGCAACAACTACTGGCTCCAACCCCACCGCTTCAAAATCCCCGCCGACCTCCCGATCGGCACTCCCCTGACAATCCGCGTCCACAACAACCGCCCCGTAAAAGCCGACCTAATTCCATAAAAAGTGCCTTATACCTCCTCCCTAACCCTATTTTTTGAGGACTTACGGAGGATATATAAAACAATATTTACATTTTTTGTAATTACATTTTTTGTAATTAAGTAGATGTTCAAGTTAAAAATATACAATATGGCACGATTTTTGCATATCCATCATAAGTGTATTCATAATAATAGGAAAACACACTATGGGGAAACAAAAGAAATAATATTGAGCGAGGAGCAGAAATCAGCTCTCGACAAGGCATATCGTTTCGGTTCGTGCCATCGGTTTCGTATGCGTTGCAAAGCCATACTGATGAAAACCGAAAACAAAAGCATGAAAGAAATCCAAGAGTTTGTCGGGTATGGCAGACTTGCAATATACAGATGGTTCAGGCAATACGAATCGGAAGGGCTAGATGGTCTGAGAGAGAAAGGTGGACGCGGAACAAAACCGCTGATGAGTTCAGCCGACAAGGAGGCTGTAAGGGAAGCTGTACGAAAACACAGGCTCAGCATAAAAACAGCCAAGGCGAAATGGGAGGAGGACTCCAAACGGAAGGTGAGCGACACAACATTCAGACGTTTTTTAGAGTTATTGGCGCAAGATATAAACGTATAAGAATACGTCCAAGGGGCGTTTCCTCGCCGCAGTTGGTAGAACTCAAGACTCTTCAGCTGCAAGAACTTGTAAAACTTTGGAGAGCATGATTGATAGACCTCCGGTTTGGAGACGAGAGTCATGTCTGCACTTCCGGATATGTGCCATTTGGAGCAGGACGACATTTTTGTGTTCGGAAGTAACGTGGAGGGGATGCATATGGGCGGTGCGGCACGTGTGGCATATGGCCTCTACAATGTCCGGCTTCCCAAATCGTTTGCAGACATCATCGAGCGTAATCGTAATAAATAGCTGGTGTTCTATGTCTGCTACCACATGTTCTGTATGGTGGATATGGATAACTTCACCTACGCCGTGGTAAAGAATACTCCCGAAAAGATTGCTGAACTATATGAGACGCGCAACTCCGTTGAGCGTCAGCGCAACATGAGTGTCAGATACTGGATTCAACTTGATCTTTTCCATGTCTGTTATGCTTTTCAATATAACATTCTTCAGTGTCGAATATTATGAAGCAGTGATTGCCGACGGCATTAAGGAAATGTCTGACTTTGATAAATGGGTAAGCGAACGTCGTAAGAAAAAGCCTTATTACTGGATACCATAATGGCACTGCTCATTCCCGGAAGGGAGAGTCTATGACGGTGCAGAGCAACGGAGTGGGGAATGTCTCGTGGGATGCAACTGCAAGCGGTCAATGGGTGTAAGGCTCATCCTGCACATTTTGACGGCATCAGACTGCCAACCCCAAGACCGCTCCACCTTTCACCGATTTCGTAAGGGAAAATCTATGAATTGAATATGATATGAGTCAGCTTTATAGAAGAAAGTGATGCCTGAATGCTTAATTTCGGCAATAGGTGTGAATTATTGCCGAAATTAAGTTGTTCCATAGCCGCATTAATATGGAAATCTAATGTCAAGTTAGTTTTGAGGTAGTGATTTCAAGCAATCAGTCTTATGTTGCATAGAGTCAATCCATCTACTGAAGGTAAACATTGAGAATTTTCCCAATGAAACCGACTATCGTAATCCAAACGTTGCAGAGATAATGGCAAATCTGGGATATGATGAGTCAAATGTTCCAATGTCACAGAAAAAGCCTAGTGTCATAGTAAATGTCATAGAAATTAATGGCAAAACAGTTTGACCCATTTCTTTGATGTATTGGGAAAAGGTGTTAACTTTGTGGGAAATAATTGTTAAAACAATAAGACACAACCCAAAAGGAGAGTAGGTTATGAGTAGGAAATATACACCAGAGAATATAACGCATTTGGAGCAGGACGACATTTTCGTGTTCGGAAGCAACTTGGAAGGTATGCACATGGGCGGTGCGGCACGTGTGGCATACGATAAAATCGGAGCAGTCTGGGGTCAAGGAATTGGACTGCAAGGTCAGTCATATGCCATACCCACAATGCAGGGCGGAGTCGAGACCATCAAGCCATACGTTGACCAATTCATTGATTCTGCACGCGAGTGTGGTCAGAACACATTCTACGTCACCCGAATCGGCTGCGGCATTGCCGGCTTCACTGACGAGGAGATAGCCCCATTGTTTGATAGAGCATACGACCTCTACAACGTCCGCCTCCCAAAGTCGTTTGCCGACATCATCGAGAGAAACCGCAAAAAGTAATGTGACTATGGCGGCACAAGAAAGATAGAGGCAACCATATAACGAAAAAGAGAATAACGTGTGAGCAGAAATTATAAAATTAAGGGAATAACGTTTTTAAGAATATTACCATTTATAATCATAATGATTATGACAAGTTGTAATGTAAAGTCAGAAAATCCAAGTGTAGTGGTGGTTTCACCTATTGAATTTCATACAAAGCTTGGTGAAGACGCCGACGCATACCTGCTTGATGTGAGAAAGCCGGATGAATTCGATGCCGCACATCTTAAGGGGGCGCATCTGCTGAACTGGCTTGACGAGGACAGTTTCAAGCAGGGAGCAGAGAACCTTGACAAATCCAAGACCATCTACGTCTATTGCCGCAGCGGACGCCGCAGCAATGAGGCTGCCAGTTATCTTGCAAAACAGGGATACAGGGTGGTGGATATGGAAGGCGGCATATTGGCTTGGCAAGAACTGGGGTTGCCTGTAGTAAATTGAAATGCAGGTGTAAACCGTAGGGGCGGCTCCTTTGTCAGGAATTTGATGATAAAGTTCTATGCTTGTGAAAACGGATTTGTAGAGCAGGATGAACGCGGTCCGCATTTCTGGATAAATGTGGGATGTCCCACTTCAGCCGACAAGGATTTTCTTGTCAGCGAACTTGGTGTGCCTGAATCTTTTCTCGACAACATCGCCGATGAAGACGAGCGTCCGCGGTTTGAGCGCGAACAAGACTGGCTGCTGACTATTCAACAAGGATCTTTTCAACCTTATGAAACTTCAGAATGCGCTCGTCTTTTTCAATACCTCCTTGAAAGGGAACAGTATGCTCGTCCAAAGACTCGACAAGGAATTTGCGGAGTCTCCAGATGCCGAGCTTATGGAGGATGTGGAGATTGAGCTTCAGCAGGCCGTCCAAATGCGTTCTGGCATATCATCTTCTTTTCCTTTGCGTTGTCATTCCTCATATACCTCCTGCTCCGTCGCATCAAATGGTTCTGAGAATCTTTCCGTGATAATTTTCTTCTGTCGAGGTCCTCACTCCGTTTGGGCCACTCTCAAGCTTTGGAATAGCTCTAAAGTTATTCGGGGGTCCAAGATGAGACAGTGTTGAATATGATGTCAGGATTGGTCATGTCGGCGGCCTCTGCGGCTGTCAGGGTCTTGCGCCAGCCTACACGTTGCGATTCATTGGCTCTGGCACCGCTGCAATTGTATTCGCCATAGCGGGCAGTCAGCTCATTTTCTGTTTTCCCCCAGTTGTGCCATCCTTCGGGCACAATTGCCGACGGCAATTCACATTCTATGAAGAAGGTGCCGGCATATGGGCGCCATGTGCGTCCAAGATGAACATTCTTTTGTCGCCGGTGGTGTGCAGGGCGACAGCCTGGCTCACTCTGCCGGCATTGTTTTGTATTGTGATGTTTTTGATAGTGAATGAGATGTATTTTCGTCTTTTTAAAAGTATTTTTTGTCTTATTGGCACATTATTGCGGATGATTTCGAAAGAGAGTTTCTATTCTTTAATATCCAACGGATATGTTTCAATAACTTTCTTTACGTCACTTTCTGAGGGCAGCATTTGTTATGTCCCCACGGTACAAGTCCAAACTCCACAGGCATCTGAAATTCTTCAACAGGTCGTTGAAGAATTTCGTCACCAACTTGGTGACGAAATATATCACCTTGACTATAAAACTTATACCAACGTTTTGCATACTTCATGTTGGCTGTGGAAAAACCTGTTTGTCCCGGGAATTCTGCTTTCAAGTCAAGGCTGAGACTTTCAAATTGCAAAAATACAAAATATTTGGAATTTTTACAAAAGTGGATTTTTATTATTATATTTGCGGCAAAGCCTTTTCGTTTTGAAAACAGATAAGGGGTGGTGATACCCAAATGAAACCAAATGAAAATGATAATATCGTAATGGGAAAGAAACGGAAAATAGCAGTGATTGGAGCCGGGAATATGGGGTCTGCAATTGCTGCATCTATAGCAAACGCACAGGTTGGACGCACTCAATCTGACATTGATAACACACAATCTGACATTGACAATATGCCGCAGAAGACGGACAACGGAAGACGGACAACGGAAGACTACCAGATTGTCTGCACTGCGGCTTCGGAGAAAACGCTAAATAAGGTTAGGGCTGAGATCCCATCGGCAGAGGTGACGTTATCCAATGTGGAGGCGGTAAGGGATGCTGATATCGTCTTGCTTTGCGTAAAGCCGTTTATCGCGCCAGCTGTATTTCCGGAGATTGTCCCTGTGGTTAAGCCGGGCGCGACGGTGATTTCAGTAATCGCGTCGCTATCAATTGATGATCTTTCTAACATCTTTGATGCAAAGGGGAAAAATCTCTCGATTGTCAAGGTGATTCCAAACACAGCGATACGGTATGGAAAGAGCGCGACGTTTATCACATTTGCCGACGACGTGCCCAATGAAATACGCGGCGAGATAACGGATATCTTCAATCTTTCAGGTAAGGCCTTTGTAATCAAAGAAAGGGAGATGGGTGCGTGCACAGCCCTCGCATCATGCGGCATAGCCTATTTCCTTCGCTTTATCCGTGCTGCTGCGGAAGGCTCCGTGGAACTTGGACTGAAGGCAGCGTTTGCCACAGAAGTGGCAGCCCTGACAGCCGAAGGAGCAGCTGCCCTGCTGAAAGACGGATCACATCCGGAAGTGGAAATCGACAAAGTGACAACTCCAGGAGGAATAACGATACGAGGTCTGAACGCCCTCGAGGAACACGGCTTCACCGCAGCCGTCATAGCCGCCCTCAAAGCATCAACCATCAAATAATAAATCTATGAAATTGTCTTATAACTTTAAGAATATAAGTAGTAGACTGCTTGTGGGCAGTCTGCTGCTGTTCCCATTTGCTGTAAATGTAGAGGCCGAGGTGTTGCCCGGAGATAGGGAGAAGGTTGCTTCATCTGTGCCTGACGGACATCAGTTGGCAGGAAATCTTTATGCCTATCCATATCTTGATAATGAACCGGAGGCTCAGACACCTGCGCCGGAAGGTTATGAGCCGTTTCATATGGAGCACTACGGATGTCATGGCAGTCGCTGGCTTATAGGCGAGAATGACTATCTAACACCGGTGAAACGTCTTGAGGCAGCCGAGCGTAACGGAAAACTTACACCGCTTGGTCCAAAGACACTTGCTGCTCTCCGAGAGATTTATGAAGAGTCGCGAGGACGTTATGGTGAGTTGTCAGACAAAGGTGCGCTCCAACATCAGGCAATCGGGCGTCGTATGGCAACGAATTACCCTGAGATTTTCAATGCTGACGCCGATATTGATGCCAAGGCCACTGTTGTGATACGTTGCATCTTGTCAATGCTGAACAGTTTGGAAGGAATCCAGCAGGTTGCTCCCGACGTGCGGCCGAAGTCATACGCGAGCTATGCCGACATGTGGTTTATGAATTTTGACGACAAGGAGGCGTGGAAGGTTAAGGAAGAGGCTCAGGGCAAGCAGCTGAAAGGCTACCAGCAAAAGCACGACATGAAACCCACTTATCTTGACCGACTTGTGACAGACCGTCAGTTTGCAGTTGACAGTGTTCAGCCGGGGCTGATGCCTTATCTGTATTGGGTGCTTGGAAACACCCAAAGCCATTTTGGTCAGCCGTGGATTTTTGAGGAGGTGTTTACTCCCGAGGAACTTATGGACCAGTGGCAGAGCGGCAACGCATCATGGTTTATACATGGCGGCAATACGGATATGACCGCCGGTAGGATGCCGTTTGCGCAGCGAAAGTTTTTAGGTAGAATCATCGAGCAGACAGACTCAGCCATCATGGCTGACTGGTCAAGTGTACGGTTGCGTTATGGACATGACGGCATATTGGTGTCGATAATCACTCTAATGGAATTAGGTGGTTATGGCGACAAGTTCAACGACTTGGAAGAGCTTAAGGATGCGAGATGGCGAGACTACAATATAATCCCTATGGGGAGCAATATGCAGCTTGTGTTTTATCGCAGACCTGGCTCACACAATCCTGACGATGTATTGGTAAAGGCTCTCGTCAACGAGAGGGAGGTGAGGATACATGGCACGCCCGTATCTGGTCCCTACTACCGATGGTCTGACCTGCGACAATAGGACCACCGTGGTCGCCGCCTATCGCCAAGTCAAGAAGGAAATAGTGTGGTTGCCGCATAGGATTCATATTGTAGCCCTCGGAGCCATTCTTCATAGACGACACGGGAATTTCATTGATCAGTTCATCGTCAAGATAGATTTTCAATGCATCCTCGTTCCAATCCATCTTCCATATGTGGAATTTGTCACCCCAATCAGGGTCTTTCTCAAGGAAATATGAGAATGGTATTGTCTTGCTGTTCCATTTAGCCTCAAATGGTTTGTCAGTGCCGCAGGCTGCGTTGGCGAGAATATGTGGCAGCCCATCAATCTGGTAATATTCCATAATGTCAATTTCCCCATTAGAGAGGGCCACTTCATGTCTTTACCGAGAGTCCAGATGGCAGGCCATGCTCCTGAGACGGTTGGAATCTTGGCTCTCACTTCGATTGTGCCATATTGAAATTCCATCTTTCCGCGAGTATTGACAGACGCAGAAGTAATTTCCACATCTTTGCGCTGACTTCTCCACTCGCTTGATTCCGGCTCATAGTTTGGGTTAGAGAAAGTCTCGCCTCGCGCCTCAAGCACAAGCACACCATCTTTGCAATAAGCATTTTGTGGCTGATACCACTGAAGCTCATGGTTGCGCACAAAACCTTCCTCAAAGTTCCAAAACTGCTCCGACAGTGGACCATCGGTGTCGAACTCGTCACTCCAAATCAGCTCGCGTTGCTGAGCAAATGCGGCAACCCACAATATGGGAGTTGCCATTATCAAAAACCTTTTCATAATTGCAAAATTATAAAATTTTCTACACATCATTTGATCACCAAGAGCAAAATTTTTAAAGAATCCGGGGATGTCGAAAGACATCCCCGGATCAAATGGCCATTAAACAATCTTTATTACCAGCCTAACATAATTATTACTAACTTATCTTATGAAACTCGTGGTTGAGTTTATTTTGTGGCTGGCATATCAGCCTGGTCAGGCCAGTATGGATTCTGATATATTGGAGAATCAGCTACGGTAGTTGCGTCTGGAGCAGTCAGCATCATCTGGTAGATTGGTATCGGACGCAGATAATGTGCCATTGACCAACTCAATCCATCAAACGCCTCGGTCAACTTAGCCTCAAATGGACGGAGGTATTCAGAGATTGATTCCGGAGATATTGTAGCGACAAGAGCCTCCTGATCATACCAGTCTTGCATTGGAGTGTTCCAGATATGGAAGCCCTCGATGTGGTAGCGGTTGGTTATTAACTGGTCGAAAGAGCGCCAACGCTTGAGATCCATCCAGCGGAAGCTCTCTGCGATAAGTTCGCAACGACGCTCACGACGGATATTGTAGAGAACGGGGTCAACAATTACACCTGCTGTGTAAGCTCCCCAGTCACCAAGAGCTTCCTTCTGCATGTCAGTGGCATTGATGGTCTTTTGGAAATCGGTGTCAAGTCCTGTATGGCGTGCGCGTATCTTCGTCCAATATTGAGTGGCTTTTCCGTCAAGCGAACCGTTGCGTTCGTAACAAGCCTCAATGTAGTTTAGGAGAGCCTCAACACTACGGAAAACAGGACATGCTGTGTAGTTGTCGCCATTTCCAGCCATCGCGCTGCCATAATAGTTACCCTTGCGGAGAGCATAACCAGTGGAGTAAACATTCTCGCCATTCGACTCAAGAATAGCGGGCACCGGCTCTTCAGCTACACCGTGAGTGCCGACACCATCATTGACGAGGATATTCATCTGTCCGGGTTCTTTAAGGAGCACGAAAAGACGTGGGTCACGGTTTTGGCGCACCTTGTGGAGAGTCTCGTCGCCCTCATAGAGGGAACTTGCATAGATTGGAAGACCATCATTCATCACGAAAGAGTCAACAAGTCCGCGGGTCGTGCCGCAGTTGCAGTTGCCTTTCTGAGCGTAAACCACAATGTTGTGCACGATTCCAAGACCACGGCTATACTGACGCCACAACATTACCTCACCATAAGTGGTAAGGTCAAGGGTTCCAAACATAGCAAGCCATGGATTCTCAGCCTCAAGATCTGCGATAGATGCACCGTTGGTCTGCGGTACTACACCAGTGTTTTGCATAAGAGTTGCGTTTGCAGCCACTTCATCAGCTGCTGCCATTGCCTGCTCGAGGAACCAATTGTATTCGTTCTCAAGAGAACCGGCGGGGAACTGATAGCCAGCATTATATTCTTTAGTTGCTCCTGGCCAGCCTTCGCCATTGGGCACGAACGGAGTGCCGGCAAAATTCTTTAGCCATGTTCCCATATAGAGAGCTACACGACTCTTGATCAGGCGTGCCACGTCAGCATTAAGGCGTGTTGTAGCCATGCGAGAATCCTTCATAAATTCATATGCCTTGTCAAGGTCTTCCATGATGAAGCGAGCCACCTCGTTGCAAGGATATCGGCGGCTTGCCTCAGAGAGCACGGTCAAATCGTCGGGAAGGCATGACGTGATGATTGGGAAATCACCATAACGCTGCAGCATGGTGAAATATTGATAGGCACGCATGAAATACATCTCACCAATGTAGTGGCGTATGTTTGATTCTGTGCCACTGATCTCGCCAGCCTCATATTTTGGCAGAACCTGGTCAAAGAAATAGTTGCAGGTGTTGATATAGGTGAAGGTATAGTTGTCGTCAGACATGGAGGTGTGCCACTTACCGGGGATGTAGATGTCATCATAAGTGAGAGCCACCATATTGTCTGTGCCCTGGTCACCGCCATAGGTGCCATAGCTCCAGTTGCCGCTTGAGGGGAGAATCTCAGTGTAGCGTCCGTTGGCATAAGCCTCAAGGTGAGATTCCTGATTGAAATAGTTCTCAGGTGTCACCTGTGACTCCGGCACTTTGTCGAGATAGTCGTTGCAAGAGACCAAAGATCCTGCCATGGTCATTGCAAGAGCTGCCTGAAAAATTATTCTTGTATTCATTTTATTCTTTATTTATTGTTTGTTGTAGGATAGTTTGAAGTCTTTAACTGAGATTTAATATCTCTAAGATGCAGACTCATAGTCTTTTCCTAAATTAAATGGTTATGTTGACACCGAATGAGAATGTCTGTGAAAGAGGATATGTACATCCACCCCATCCATTGGGGTCGTCGATAGTCTCTGGGTCAAACAAAGAGTTGAGCTTTGTGCCAGTCCAAAGGTTCTCTGCAGAGAAATAGAAACGTATTTTCTGGAATCCGATCTTATTGACAATTTTTTGAGGCAGGGAGTAACCAACCTGCAAGTTCTTCAGACGAATGTAAGAAGCATCCTGAAGATAGCGCGTCTGAGTCTGAGTGTTTTTGGAACTCTCGAATACCGGGCGAGGGAAGTAAGAGTCAAGATTTACATTGTTGTAACCATTTTGCACTGACCAAGTGTCTTCGTTGCGGAAATAATCGGCATGCTGTTGCAAACCTTGAGCCCACCAGAAAGAGTTGCCGCTGATACCCCAGAAATAAGCACTGCCTTGCCAATAATCGCGCTTGCCGACGCCTTGGAAATACACTCTGATATCAAAGCCCTTATAATCAGCGTTAAGGTCAAGAGAGAAGAGCCATCTTGGAGTGCTGTTGCCTATCTTCTTAAGGTCGCCATGGTCATCGAGGGTATATGCACCTGAATTGATTACACCGTCGCCATTAAGGTCCTTATACATAATGTCACCAGCTGCCCAGTTTGTCCCGAGTTGACTCTGGTCAACAACAGCGAGGTAAGATTGCATTTCTTGATCAGATTTGGCAATACCTAATGTCTCATAACCCCAGATATCTCCAGTATACTGCCCGGTGATATATGATCCGAGAGACTGAGATGGGTTGTTGGGATATCTTGTGATTTTAATACGTGAGTCAGAGAGCACAAACTTGGCGCCGTAACCAAGCCCGAATGATGTGCGGTCGTTCCAAGAGATTTCAAAGTCCCATCCATTGGAACGAAGGTCGGTATTATTTGTTTTCGGTACGCTAGTGCCAAGAGTAGCAGGAAGTTCCGGTGCGGGACCAACCATATTTTTGGTGCTACGTACGAAATATTCAGCAGTGCCACGCAGACGTCCGTTAAGGAAACCGAAGTCAAGACCTATATTCCAGTTGTAGACTTTCTCCCAACCGAGAGATTCTGAAACGAGAGCGGGGAAACCAACAGTGTTGGTGTTCAGTCCGTTCTGGAGCCATGAGCCGCTGCTGATGCCGATGCTGAGCACACGGTATGTCTGATACCAGTCGTCAGTGTTCTGGTTGCCGAGCATACCCCAGGAAGCACGCAGTTTCAACAAGTCACAAACTGTGCTGTAATCTTCCCAAAATTTCTCATTGGCAATATTCCAACCAATTGAAGCGGATGGAAGCCAGATCCAACGGCGGTTGCTGCGGAAACGGGAGGTGCCGTCATAGCGGAGGTTGAACTCAGCCAGATAGCGGCTTTCATAATTGTAATTGATACGGCCAAAGAAACCTGCAGTGTCCCATGCATACTTTGCACCATTCACACTTGGAGTGACAGGATTGCCATCATAATCAAGACCACTGGTGAGATCTACGACAGGGAGATTGTCAACAAGGATACCGTTGCGCTGAAGACCATATGCCAATTGATTCATGTTTTCTGTCTGGAAACCAAGCATCACATGGAAATCATTTTTCTCCTTGATAGTCCAGTTATAGTTAGAGTAGATATTGATGTTGTAGAAGTTCTCTTTCTTATAGTCTTCATGCACATTGCTGCTTCTGCTATAGATGTATGGATTTCCATCCACGTCATGGTTATATCTCTGAAGAGAATCCCAATGGCGGGTCTGGGAGAGGACGCTGTAGTTGAATTCTGCATGGATATCCCAACCTTTCATGGGGAAGAAGGTAAGTTCCAATTGGTTGATGTTACGGTCAGTCTGGGTTGTGTCTTTACCTCCTTCAGCAAGACCAAGGGCAGGAGACGGAGCGTCATAATAGTATCCATTGTCATCTCTCAAAGGGAGAGTAGGCCAACCCTGGCGGCCAAGAGTCTGGTAGAGATTATTGGTAAGTGTGGCAGGACGGAGGAAATCCTGACGATTCCAGCGAGAACTGAATCCTATACGGAACCAGTCAAACAATTGTGCGGAGAAACGACCGGTAAAGTTATAAGATTTCTTGTAGTTCTCACCAATTTTGAGAGATCCGTCATGATCGGCAAAGTTGCCAGACACGTAGTAGTTGATTTTTTCAGTTCCGCCAGAGATAGAAATGTTGTGCTCTTGAGAGAAATTGCTGCTCTTGAACACCTCTCCATACCAATCCACGTTAGCGTTACCGGCAGCATAGCCATCTTCCCAATATCCGTTGCTTCCGGCAGGTATCACAGATGTGATTTTTCCATTATAATAGTCAACGATTCTCTGGAGGTGATCTCCAGAGAAATGAGGTGACCATCCGGGCACGTTCATACATCCGTCATTGAAATAACACACAAAAGGAAGAGACTCCATGGTGTGCACCATATTGATAGGGCTTGCCCAGCGGAATGAGTTCTGGTAAGAAATCTGGGGCTTCCCGGTCTTCCCTTTCTTGGTGGTGACAAGAATCACACCAAAAGGAGCGCGAGAGCCATAGATAGATGCAGCTGCGGCATCCTTAAGCACTGAGATGCTTTCCACATCCTGGGGATTGATGGTGTTGATATCACCTTCCATGCCATCGATAAGGACAAGAGGGCTTCCACTGGAGCCATCACCGATTGTGCCATTCCCACGGATATTGATTGAGGGAGTGTCATCGAGGGCACCACTGCTGAGGTTAATCTGCAAGCCAGGCACTGCACCCTGAAGAGCCAATGCCACGTTGTCAACTGGTCGGTCATTCAGAAGCTGTGTGTCGACAGTGCTGACAGAACCAGTAAGGTTAACTTTCTTCTGAGTGCCGAAGCCAACCACAACAAGTTCATTAAGGTCAGACGTTGCGTCATTGAGGGTGACTTTCATTCCGGGCTCAGCTTCCACTTCAGCTGTCTGGCAGCCTACATATGAAATCACGAGAGTAGCCCCACGGCGGCAATTAAGTTTGAATTGACCCTCAATGTCGGTAGCTGTACCGTTGGAGGTGCCTTTTTCCATGACTGTTGCTCCAATGATCGGTTCACCTGTCGAGTCATAGACAGTTCCCGAAATCTCTGCAACCTGCTGCGCGGAGGCGGTGATGGAAGTAGCCTCCAGGAGTGCCACTGGCAGTGTGCCAGTGCCGATAGCGACCATAGCCGCTACAAAAATCTTCCTTGCGTTCATCGGTTAGTATTTATTAGGTTAATTTTGAGTTCCAAGGTATAAGGTGTAATAAATTTGATTCGCAAACCTTAGTGCATTAATTTTAGGCAAAATTACATTTATTCACATTTTTTTATAATTGATTTTAGTTCAAATTTGACGGTTTTTATATCAATTTATATGTCAAGGCAAATCTAAACGTACAAATTATCAGATTTACATCTATTCTAAATGTGTATGGTTCATTCTTGCAGGCAATCGTTGTAATTCTTTTGCTTTTTGTTAATTTTGCGATTGGATAATCCTCTGAAACTATAGTATCATGAAATTAAAATATTTTCTGACAGTCTTCTTTTTCGTTTGCGAGTTCTCTTTTGGCATTGCAGACAACCTTTCCTTTCGGTCTTATGGTTTGGAGTTTGGGTTGACCGATAATTCAATCCAAGATATTGCCGAAGACAAATATGGGTTCATCTGGATTGCAACCAACGAAGGACTCAACATGGTTTCCGGCAATCATATTGTAAAGTATTATAAAGATGTTGATGGGAAGGGATTGCCGGGTAATGAACTCAATTGTCTTCTTGATGAACCGGAAAAATCTACAATGTGGATTGGCACTCAAAGAGACGGACTCATTGCCTTTGATTATGACACCGGCAAAATAAAATATTATCGCAATGACCCGGATGACCACTCTACTTTAGTGACAAATGATGTGACTGACCTGACATTTGATTCCAAAGGGAATTTATGGGTGTCGACATATTCCAACGGCATTGATTGCCTTGTTAAGGATTCAGGGGAATTCATCCATCATAAGGATGACAACGTAAAAGGATTGGTGAGCAATGAGTTTTGGTGTCTCAAATATGATCAAGATACTGGAATAATTTTCGGAGGTCACGTACAAGACGGTTTTTCAGTGATAGACCCAATAAACAAGACAGCCAAAAATTATTCTGTTAAGGATGGTCTTGCCGGCAATGAGGTGTGGGACATGTCGGTTGGTAGTCATTATGTATGGGTAGCCACAAATAAAGGGTTGAGCCGGTTTAGCAGAAATAGCAAGGAGATAGTAAATTTCACTCAGTCTGGATATTCCAATGCTGTGCGCAACATATATGATTTGGGTGGTGAACTGCTAATGGCGATGGACAATCAGGGTGTGGTGGAGTTTGACAAACAGACACATAGCTTCACAACCTTATCGCCCCTTTATTCTTTGAATCCTGATGAATATAACAAGATTTTAGGGCGCAGCAACCCCAACAAACTATTTGTTGATTCCCACAATAATATTATAGTAGGCACCCTTCATGAAGGCCTTATGGCTTTCAGCAGAGACACTGATGGATTTCTCATACGCAGTCTTCGAGGACATTCTGAATCTGATAATAGAAGCATTAGATATCCGGATGTTAGGACAATATCCGCTGGCAATGGTCAAATATGGTTTGGCACGAATGGAAGTGGTCTTTTGGGATTGAATGATCAATTATATTCACCAAATGTGATTCTTGCCTCCCATTATGATGAACAGGGAAAGTTTTGGGTTGTAGGCAATGATGGGAATCTTCTTGAGTTTCTTCCAGAGTCAGACATTATAAAGACTCATCGGCTGAGCCTGCCGGCACACAAGGAACTTAGTCTCACCTCCTTTCGAGACTCCTTATATATAGGCACAATTGATGGAATAATGGTGTTTGACAAGAGAGAAGGAACGTTGAAAAGTAGATTTGACGTAGAACGTAATTTTATTTTCTGTGTTGAGGCAGATAATAATGGCAACCTGTGGGTTGGCTCTTATGGCAATGGTGCAACATTGCTCGACAACCACGGCACCATAATTTATGAATACAGCCGACTGAATGGCATGGCGTCAAACACAGTCAACGACATATGCATAGAAGGGAATGATGTCTGGCTTGCCACGGGTGAGGGATTGGTGCGTGCCTTCAGTGATTCAGTAGGGAAGTTTGAGGTTGTAGCTGATTCAATGCGCTCTGTGAAATCAGTGATAGCTGATAGGGATGGTAACATTTGGTATGCCACTGGTTCAGGAATAGGGGTTGTATGTCAGGATGGAAAGAAATTCTTTTTCGACCGTCAGGTCCCTTTATCGGGTTTTAATAATGGATCCGTTGCCATCGATGATGATGGCAAGATATATTTTGGTTCAAGTCACGGAGTTGTGTCTTTCAATCCGGAGCATATACTCTCAGGAGCGTGGCTTTCAAAGCCAATGGTGGCAGAGTTTATTGTAAATGGAGGAACAGATGGAGATAATACTCTCTTGATATCTGGCATGAGAAAGGTTAAGCTCAATCACAATCAGAATAATTTTACGATAGTTGTCGCCCCATCAGATTTCTTTGTAGAGAATTATGAGTATGAATATCGTTTGCTTGGATTAGACGATAAATGGTATTCAATGAGTGAGAATGATGCTGTCACTTTTCGCGACCTTCCATACGGCAACTATGAGTTTCAGGTTAGGAATGCTGTGATGGGGAATTATCCCAAAGGTAAAATGACATCTTTGAAAATCACAATTATTCCACCATTGTTGCTTCAATGGTGGGCAAAGATAATATACGCATTAATAGGTGTGGCTATAATAGCAGTGACTATTGTATGGTATCGCAACAGAGTGCGCAAGACAGCCAATGAGAAATTTTTTGGGGGGGGGAAACTGCTTGTAAATCAACAAATTATTCAAGAAGAGCGGGTTAAGTTTTTTACAAATGTGACGCATGAGCTACGCACCCCACTTACCCTTATTAACGGACCACTCGAAGACTTGTTGAAGGGAGGCTCGTTAAATAAAGCAGACTATTGGAAAGTAGAGATGGTCCATAAGAATGCGGAACGACTGCTGAATCTCGTCAATAAAATTCTTGATAATGGCGCACCAATGATTGAAAACAAAGAAGACAAATCAAATATACAATCAGAAGAAATCAATCGCGACAGAGAGAAACTCCTAACCTCGCTTGGGAAGATTGACCGTGAGTTTATTGATAAGATTAACGGATTGATTCTAAAGGGACTTGAGACAGGAGAGTCCGTCAACATAGACTATCTTATAGATGGAGTATGCATAAGCCGACCCACACTTTACCGGAAGCTGAAAGCGGTGACCGGTATGTCGGCAAATGAGTATATCCGAATGGTGAAGATTAACAGGGCAAAAGAATTGATGCTTGAAGGACGACTGTCGCTCAAAGAAATTGCAGAGGCTACAGGATTCAACAGTATAGGGTATTTCAGGGAATCATTTAAGGCTGTCATGGGTGTCACCCCCGGAGACTACATCAAGACCTTAAAATCTGGATTGACAAGCGAATCTTTATGCAGTTGAAAAACATCATAAAAATTAACATAATGTTTTTGTAATAAATTTATTTACATTCCGTTTAATTAAAAATCTAATATCATGAAAATGCGATTTTTAAATTGGATAATAATGGTGTTGATGACAACTGCGGCAATTCCCGTTGTCTGTTCGGCACAGCGTAGGATGCCACAACAGAGGTCAAATGTGCCAACCGATTCGATTATTTTGTCGGATCCGGCGGTGCTCGCAGATGATGTTACCGGCTTCTATTATATGACCGGCACTGGCGGTTTGCTATGGAAAAGCAAAGACCTGAATTTATGGGATGGTCCTTTTGTGGTGACAGAAATCGACACCACTTCGTGGATGGGCTCTCATCCTGCAATCTGGGCAGCAGAACTCCACAAGTACAATTGTAAATATTACTATTTCGCCACATTTACCAACAACGACACGATAATCGAGGAGAATCAGGAGGGCAAGATTCCACGTCGGGCATCACATATCCTTGTCAGCGACAAACCAGACGGACTCTATCGTCCAATATCGGCGGATGATTATCTTCCGGCTGACCGTCCGACGCTCGACGGTACCTTCTGGATTGACTCGGACGGTAAGCCATATATGGTGTTCTGTGGAGAATGGCTGCACAATCAAAACGGTACAATCGAGAAAATTGAGCTCGCAGAAGATCTCAGCCATGCGGTAGGAGAGCCGACATTGCTGTTCCGTGCTTCAGACTCCCCTTGGAGTCGCGAGGAAAGAGATGGGAAGGTGACATTCAATCGAGTCACTGATGGTCCATGGCTTTTCCGCACCGGCACCGGTCGTCTCGGCATGATCTGGACTTCATGGGTGTTTGGCGACTACACAATGGGCGTGGCTTACTCTGAAAGCGGCACCCTTGATGGACCATGGATTCAGGAACGCGAACCCATTACACCCCCAAACTACGGTCATGGAATGATTTTTACAGATTTTGATGGACGGACAATCCTCTCAGCCCATAGTCATTCCGTAGTAAATGGTCGTTACATTCGCCGACCCCATTTCTGGCAAATCGACTTCTCCGGCGACAAACTCCGCCTTGTCGAATGAATTCGTTCCTGCAAAAATAGGGAATTATGAATAATCCGTTTGAATATGTGCCGGATGGGAAGTGTGAGGAGGCTTTCCGGGGGTTGGTTGAGAGGATAGAGGCCTTGAGACAGAGTGATAGGCAGAAGGATGTTGATTTCTGTCGTGAACTTGAGGAGGGGAAGATGCTTGGTGTGCTTATAGCCAAGGATGACGATGGCGTGAAGCATACTCTTTATGCTTTTCCCAGTCAACTTGGCAATGGAGGATTCCATTTTCCCAGATTTGTGGGACCGGTGTTCGACTATCTCAAGCCAGACGGTTATTTCAAGACAAAAGAGAGGGATATATCACGTCAGAACGCTGAGATTGCTGAGTTTGAGGATGGTACGTTCTCCAAGATAAAGAGTGAATACAAGAGTGCGAAAGCAAAAGTTGAAGCGGAGATTTCGGATTTCAGGGATAAGTGTAGACAGTCGAAATTGGAAAGGGATGCGCGACGAAAGTCCGGGCTTGCGGATGAGGATGAGTTGGCATCAATGATACGCCAGAGCCAATTTGAGAAGGCAGAACTTTACCGACTTAAAGGGAGGCTGGAAGCCGATATGGAGCCGCTTACACTTGCTATGAGGAAGGCCCAGTCTCGGCTCGACTCCATGAAGGAAAAACGGCGCAATGATTCTGAGGCTTTGCAGGAATGGCTGTTTACAAATTTCAAACTGCTTAACGCCAGGGGCGAAAGTAAAAGCCTGAGTGAGATTTTCGCAGACACTACTTTTAAGATTCCACCGTCGGGGGCTGGGGAATGCTGTGGTCCCAAACTGTTGCAGGCAGCCTATCTGCAAGGTTGGCAACCGGTGTCGATGGCTGAATATTGGTATGGAAAGCCCAAAGGTGGGGAGGTGAGGATACATGGCAGACATTATCCGGCATGCCGTGGGAAATGTCTTCCGGTGCTGAGTTGGATGCTTCAGGGTCTTGATGTGGAGCCGCCTCTTGATATTGACAAGGAATATTGTGGACAAGATCCGGAGATACTGTTTGAGAACCATTGGTTTTGCATTGTCAACAAACCCAGTGGGATGCTTTCAGTGCCGGGGAAGGGAAGAGCGGTGTCAGTTGAGGAATGGCTCACGGAGAAATATGGTCAGGAAAGGGAAGTAAGACTGGCGCATCGTCTTGACCAGGACACATCCGGTTTGCTGATAGCCACGTTCGGGGAATTGTCGGTAAAGGTGATTCAGATGCTTTTTGCAATGCGAAGAGTGAAAAAGACGTATGTGGCGGAATTGGATGGTGATTTTGAATCTTGTGGCGTTACTCGGGAAGGACGTATAAGCCTGCCGCTCTCGCCGGATTGGCTTGACCGTCCGCGGCAGAAGGTGGATTTCAAAAATGGTAAGGAGGCCGTAACGGATTATGAGTTTGTAGGTATTTCAGGGGGAAGAAGCCGCGTGATGTTTTTATCCGCGCACCGGACGCACCCATCAGTTGCGGGTGCATGCGGCGTCTGAGATGGGGCTCCGTATGCCGATTGCAGGTGACCGACCATTGTTCTTGGGTATTTGGTGTTTGGCATTTGGTATTTGGTCGATGATTCTGCAAATCTAAATACCAAATACCAAAAACTAAACTCTAACTAAAAATCCATTTCGATGATGGTGTTGTTCTTGACTGTCTCTTTCACGAGAGGATTCAATCTCTTGTCATCCTTGGCATCGTATATTCTCAACTGAAGAAGACCGGGTGTTACCGATTGATTCAGCAAGAGTGTGATTACCTGTATGCGGTTTGAGGGGTCCGGTTCGGTGCTGTCCAGTGTGACGGTTGTCTCGTTGGAAACCATCTTATCCCCTTGATATATGGCACAAACGATTGTACGGGCTTGCATCGTCATGTCAACCATATCCTCTTGGAAAATATTGAATTTCAATCGGCTTGACACTACATTCAGATTGTGGGTCATAAGAGATACTCCCACAAAATCTGTCTTGTCGCTACGACGCTGACTGCTGTGGATAATGGGTATAATCATCTCCTGAAGTGATGCACCTCCATGTGTGAAATTATATCCTCCCGAAGCAGCAATTCGGTTTGTGCCTTTGGGGACACCAACATACACAGGCTGTTCACTCTGTATTGCCGATACCTTATCAAGAGGGAATTTTACGATACCCTCGACCCAGTCATGCTTTGAGGTGAGATAGTATCTTGTCTTTTTCTCAATGTCAGCGTCCTGTATCTGCAACTTGTCCTTCTCCTCAATTTTAAGGTCATTGTAGATAAAACCGTGATCAGATGTAACTATGACATTTGCCACATTCATCGTTGCGTGAAGACTCTTGACAAGAGACGACAACTGCTCTATCGACCTGCGACAGGCATCAATCACATCTATCGGATTCTGTCCATGTCCGGCATCATCAATGGTATCGTGATAGAGGTAAACCAACGGATGCTTGAAAACTTCACGATTAGTAGCTTGATTATTCTTCACATAGTCCGAATATTTGATGCAAATCGCATTTGGGCGGTATGATTCAAGATGCTCACTGCGTGATTCTATCGTGTCAAGAATATTGCCGTCAACAGACATATTAACTCCGTTTTCACTCTTGACAAGTGTGAGGGTATTGTGAGGTAGCATTGACTGCTTGCTGTACTTTGTTTCAGTGGGGAGCATCCCTTTACAAGCCGAGAGTTTGGCAATATGCTTCTCTTTGCCCAAAGATTCAAGAAGTTCCTGAGCCACTTCATATCTAAGCGCATCGGAGATAATGACCACTAACTTGCTCTTGCCGTTTGTTGAGCCATACTCCCTCTGATAGAAATCCTCTTGTTTTGGCAGTGAGATTCCTTCAAAATAATTGCCGGCTTCGCAGACACAGTCAAGCCACTCTAAATTTATATCGTTCGTGAGACTTGCGTAATCAATGTCAAGTTGATTTTTACGCACCTCCAGTGCTGATAGAATAGGCACTACCTCCGACACAAGCCGATGATGCGCTTCCAGTGCCTTTCTATATAGTTGGTCAAAGATATAGAAATCTGTGACGTAACGGTCAACGTATTCTTGTGGAGAGGATAGTTTTATTGACCCCAATTTTTGCTTCTTCTCATAGAAAGCAGCCACCTTGTCGATGAAAGATAATGCTGCCAACACCAAGTCATTCTCGCTGAACTTTAAGGCAAGAGCGGAAATACGTTGACGTGTGCTTGTGGGGTCTTCAAGCAACGAGACTTCAAGTATATGGTTGATAATCGGCCAAACAAGAGCCTCTGTCATTGCGAAGTATTGGGCATCTATACCATATACGTTTATCAGCTCACTTTCCCGGATATTTGATGCAAGTTCATCAAGAGCCTCCTCAAATCCTTTTCTCCATTGTTTTGATGTAGTTCCCAAATCAAACAGCTTGTTGATTTGCTGCATCTGAACGGCGGAGTTGAGTTTTAGCGACTTGTAGGAGTCTGCGCTGTTGGGCGCCAAAAGTTGGGTGATACTGTTGTATTTCAGCACCTGAGCCACATCCTCCATCTTTTCAAGCGTGTTTGGATTATAACTAACTCCGAAGATACGGTTGAGTTTGTCATCCACAGCCTTCTTTGCGTCTCGATTTTTTTCAAGACGCAGGAAGAAATTGATTCGCTTTGACTCCTCGCTCTTCCTACCGAGAAGTATCATACGCAAGATGATGGATTCCCAGTCAAGTAGTTTCTTCTCACTGAGATAGGAACTGATGATAGCCCGCAGAGCCAAATCTTCCGAGAATACTTCCGGTGAAAGATAATCCTCGATAATGGCATATACCTTGGTTGACTGAAGTTCCTCCGAATGACGCTTCATGAAGGCTCGGTGCTTCTCCGGAATCCGGTGTTGCTGCATGAAGACTGCATAGTCATCATCGCGGTATTCCATATTGGCTTTCAGCACATCCATCAAAGGAAATTCGAGTTGTTGGCTTTCGGTCACCGGCATGGTCATATTGCGGAAGACAAGAATTACCTTCTTATCTTTCCAATCATTTTCCAGACGATATTTCGTGTTGAACCAGTCACCCTCAAATACCTTGTAGAGATATTCGTCAGGCCAGACACAATCTTTCAATGTGTCCGCAATCATCGAGATCCCCTCAAAGATGAAGAGTACCCGAAGCCGACTGTTCGTCTCAAAATATCTATATATTCTATCTTGTATTTTCATTGATTTCAAAGTTACGAGTTATTTCCAAGCATCCCAGTCATCCATATAACTAAAGCCATGACTTCCACCTATATCATGCCCAAATGCTTTCTTGGGTTTCTTGGATTGTTGCTCCTTCTTCTGACCTTTTGTTTGTCTAATACCACTGAATAGATCTCTGAAGGGTTCACAGATTATTGTATCATTAGGTCTGCTAATTGACAAACCATACGCAGTTGACAAAATTGGACACAAATCTAACGATATGATTGTTGTCAAATCTTCTATAACAGATGTTTTCCAATTCTTTTGTGATATGTGAATTACATCCTTAAAGCCGTGGTATCCATGTCGAAGCAATGCAAAACTACTACCACCACCGGTATAAACTATAGGGCGATTCTTTAAGGCTCTATCGAATGTCTCGTCGGGAAGATCTCCCTGTATCTTGAATTCCTTATAAAGACGACCACGCAGAGACGAGCATATATTATTCATCTCGCTCTTAAAATTGTTAATCGCAGAGCTTACAAGTTCAGATGTGCTTCGCACATTAGAATCCGTCCGCTCATTATCTGATAATGATGAAGTATTCGTAAGATAATTTAGCCCTTTGTTTATTGATTTGAAGTCATATACTCGAAGTTTGTTATTCTTGGGATTTCGCTTGTCTTCTTCGATTGTAAACTTTGACGCTTTCAGTGAAGAAATGGTGCTATTATTAGAATTCTGAATTTTAAAGGTTGTGTTTATTTTAGAAAAATCAGCATACGTCCCGAACAAACCGCTTTTGCAGCAGTCAAATGGATCTGTCGAGTCAAAGTCGGCACGCAAATCCGGTTCAAGTACATCGGAAACACCATCTGGGAAAGACACACGATATATCTGCCGTCCGCGTCGCGCCGGTTTCACTTCCACAACCACTCCGTGAGCGTTTGTGTCAGCTAATATTACGTTTGAACCTACATGATATTGTGCCATGTTTTAATTCTTTAGTTTTTTGGCGATATTGCCATTGTAGTTGTTGTCTTTTGTCGTTTCTGTTAACAGTCTCTAACACTTCTCTCTGTCGCTTACATTTTGTAACGGTAAGAGATATATCGTTGATTATTTGAATTTTGCATCTCTCGTTCTTATCTCTCTTCCTTTATTTTGATTTTGGGGTAGAGAAATGTCAATTTTTATCGTGCATCCGGATGATTTCATCGGCGAGGTAGAGGTCGCTGCGGCAGATGAGGTCGGCAGTGCCATCGTCGATGAGTTCAAATAGAGGGGATGAGTATAGCATATCCATTGCCTCTTCAAGCAGGATCTGTTGCTTCTCCGCTATCAAGTCGATGATGCGGGCATACTTCATGTCCTTAAAGACGCGGTCATCAAGCGAGTCCAACATTGTTTGGATGTCACTATTGTATGTAGAGTTGTTGTTCATCATACTTTCTTTTTGTGCTGCTTTTGTTCTCATTATGAATTTGACTCAATCTGAATAGCGACATACTTTTGAAAGCGACTTGTCGGTTTATCAGGTACTGTCATTGCCAATCTGCCTTCAGCCAACAGGTCATTTATGTACCTCGATTTCACTTTTTGAAAAGCCTTTATTCCAAGATATTCCGAGATTTCTTTAAGTGACCGAGGTTTAGAACAGAAAGACACAATGCTTTCTTCAATAAAACTATGTCCATCACGATGACTTTTATTCCGTGATAAATTTTTATTTTCATTGTCCGACTTAATACCTTTTCCACTACTTGATACCTTTGACTTAATACCTTCTTGTTGACTTGATACCTTTTTAGGTATTAAGTCAACGGGATCTGTGATTGTGATAATATCCATATTGCCGTCAGACGCAGATAAATCAGGTGCTATCCCATTTTCATACGCAAGACTCGGAACTCTTCCTTTTATTATATTACCACGCAAACTGAATCTTGCAGGAAAAATCTTACTTTTAAGTACAACTTCAAAAGTGGTGAGATTGCCAACATTGAAGACAGCAGGCTCGTTACCATTTTCTTTCAGTTGCTTCTGTACCTCTCCGACTCCTCGATTGAACATATTCACATAGCCCATTGTCTTGAAAGCCGCTGCCACAAGAGGATTGCGATAATCGTTGACTTTTGGGAAATTCTCTGGTCGGGCATTTCCATACAGACCTCCGGGATTCATTATCTCAATACGGTCCTCAAACTCATATAGCCGTATTGGAGCATTCCCCTGCATATCGCGGTGCATATAAGCATTCAGAAGTAACTCTCGAAGTGCCCAATACGGATAATTATACACAATTTCTTCTCGTAGGACTGTTACCGGCACTGGACGCTTACGAACGATTGACAATTCAAGAAATGCCTCCAATTTTGGTAATACCTCAAAGTAACTGCCTTCAAATTGTCTTTCATCCTCTACTTCCGAAGTCTTGTCTTTGCCATTGAATCTGACAAACTGGGTATATAGTCCCGGCATGAAGCGTTTGGGATTTTTGCCGAATAAAGCGATTGCGCCAAATGTGGGGCAATTATTGTCCAAGTCAAACATACCGACAGCAGCCATTTTCTCCTCAATCGTCCTACCGTCATTTTCAAGTTCTGATTCAGACACAGCCTTGGGTAGGTATGTGTCGGCAAATTTGTCTGTATCCAAATCCGAAATTTTAGCGTGGAAGCAAGGGGTGGTGTCAAACGTAGGCATATACGCTGTGCGCCGTTCAATCAAGATGCGTTCTTCAGCTTCACTTGCTATGTCTCTGCGTGGACCTACTCGTATAAATGTTCTACCTCTATATCTTACAGGGGGGTATAATGAAGGATGCACTTCAACAACGAACACATCTCCTTCGTCAAATTCGTATGATTCCACAGTCATAACCGGGAGCGGAAGAATATTTCCACTTGAACGAATTGCTGAAATCTTGATGAAGAATTTGTCATCAACCTTCAAACCGGACAATCTACCATCATCGTGAACACCAATCAATAGATAACCGGGCTTCCTGCTGTTTGCCATATCGTTGGAAAACGAACAGATAGCTTCTTGAAACTTATCCATATCGCCTGTTGAGATTGTTCGCTCAACACGTGATGTTTCCTTGCTGAATCTAAGCTTATTTACTTCTTCTTTGGTTATCATTGATTCTAACTATTTTAACTTAACAACTACGTCGCCCCAAAGAGAAACAATGTGGGCGTGGTTTGTGGGGATGTCGGCTCTCATTTTAGTTTTGTTACTACGTCGCCGAAGAGGGCGTGGTTGGCGGGGATGCCGGCGTCGAGGTCGGGGACTATGCCTCGCTCGGCGATGACGGCAAGGCGGTTGTGGTATTCGCTGCACTCGTCAACTTGGGCGCGTAGCGTCTTCAGTTGGTTGTGCTGCTTGGTAGAGAGCGTTGATTCGTTGGCCTGTAGGTCTTCGATGCGCTTCTTCAATCGCTCGATGTAGGGCAGGAGGTAACGTGAACGGATACGTTCCACTGTCGCTACGTTCATGCGATGAACATATACCAGTACTTGGAAAGCACCTTTCTTTGATGCGAACAACCAGTATATCGGGCGGTTCTGATACATCTTCTTGTGGTCTTTCCAGAAGTCCTTCATAAAATATTGCTCTATGCTCTTGCCCAGACATTCCTCAATGAAGTTGAGGTTTTCGGTCTGCGACTCCTCACCCAACACCTGACGCACAAATGTAGCCATTCGGTTGGCGGCATTGTCATGGAAGCCACAGTCTTCCGGCAGCAACGGTATGATGCCGTCGGTGTCAATCCAGAACCGTTCTAACGTATAATGTATATCGTATAACGTATAGCTGCCGTCCGGATTTTCTGTTGCTTCGGAATGATGCTCTTTGATTTTCTTTAAAGCTTCCTCACGAGTCATTCCTTCCGGCAAACCGTTATTCATTATACGATATTCATTATTCATTAATGGATATGCGGCTACCTCCTCCGGGATCTCGTTGGGGTGGGCTATCGCCAATCCCGGACGGTCAAGACGATAACGCCCCATCATACAACCGACAGCGTAGCTGATGAATTGCTTTATCACAACATCAGCGTTCCACTTTAACTGGGAAGAGGCGCGCCCTCGCGCCTCACAATCATAAACGCGACCACCAATTTTTATTCCGCCATGACTATAATTCTTATATATATATCCAATCACATTATTAAAATGTTCCTCATCGCGTATAGTCCTGTCAAAATAATTTTCCATCCACCCACACCAATCGAAACCAAATTGTTTTCTCAACTTGTGAGATGACACACTTTTCCATTCTTGCATAATGGATTCTATCTTAGTATCTCCACTTAGTTTTAGTAATGTATGGACATGATTTGGCATAATGACATAGTCGATTAGCTCATATTTCCTGCCATCATCATACTTCATAGTGTCAAGCACAACAGACATGGCATAGGGTTTTCTCAATATGCAACATCCATAGTCATTGTCAAGCCATTCTTCCATTTTATGAGAGAATGTTTTGTGATACTCCTTTTCAGTGGAATCATCCCAAGGTTCAGGATGAGATTTCAGCCACTCTTCACGTTTCCGCTTCCATTCATCTCGCTTTTCTTTAGGGAGGGAATCCCCTAAACGAAAAGTAATGAATACGAATGTGTCATCTTGATTCCAATGAGGTAGTTTTGAACCATGAACATTTATCTCATCATATTTTCGTAGGAATCCGGAATTCTCTTGTGGACGGTTACCTTGAGAGGCGCGAGGGCGCGCCTCTTCCCAGCTAATTTCTCCTTGCTGGAGGATAGTTATCTCGTTGAGTGGAACATCGGGAGTGAGTTCGTCTTGGAGACCGTAGATTTCGATGAAGCGACAGTTGAGTTCCTCCTCATTGGCATGGAGCTTCATAAAGAGTGACTCCCATTTCTGTTTATACTGCTGCATCACTGGGAGGAGGCGCGCCCCCGCGCCTCTTTCATTCCCCACTCCTTGTTTTATCAACTTCACAAGCTCATTCTCCTGAAAATCCCACGATGTCTCATGCGCATCCCAATCGGATTTTGAGATAGATAAATTTTCTTCTACAATATCTTCAAGTGTGTTATCAAATATTAGCTTAT
>CAZRUR010000024.1:0-5277 GCA_964603335.1 uncultured Sangeribacter sp.
GCTATATCCCTGACCCTACTCTTGGAGAAAATCACATCCGGATTAATACGGTAGAATTCGGCTGTAGCCTCTACAATCATATCAAAATTGATTGTCTTCTCCTCTACCTTCTTGATGGTGTGTTTCATCACTTCCTGGGCGAGTTGGAGCGTGATGGGGCAGTTCAGCTCAATGGAGCGCACCAGTATGCCCATCACAATACCCTCAAGTTCACGCACTGAGCCAGTGGAGCGGCTTGCAACGAGTTCTATTACTTCCGGTGGAAGGTCGAGTCCGTTTTTCGATGCCTTAAATTGGAGTATCTTCTTTTTCAGCGCAAAATCAGGCTTCGGAAGCTGCTCTGTGATGCCCCATTTGAAACGGTCGATAAGGCGGTCTGTGATGCCATCAAGTTCCACTGGAGGACGGTCGCAGGTAAACACGAGAGCCTTCCCATTTTGATGAAGATGATTGAAAATCGGGAACAGCACATTGGCTGTGCCATCCTTATGGCTGAGTTCCTGAAGGTCATCAATCAGGAGCACATCCATCTGTTGAAACCAGTTGAGAAAACTTGGGATTTGCTTCTTGATGGTCGCGTTTGCCATAAGATTCTGGAACTGACGCAATGTCACAAAGAGCACCTTTGCCCTCGGATTCCTCTCCTTCACCCTGACGCCTATCGCCTGGATAAGATGAGTCTTGCCGACACCTACCTCGCCATACAGGAAAAATGGATTGAAGTCATTCTTACCGGGATTTTCAGCGATATATTTGGCAATTGTCACCGGCAGACGGTTGCTTTCTCCCTCACAATAGTTCTCAAAAGTGAGCGACTCGTTAAGCTGTGGATCAAAATCAGGTTTTCCCTTACTTTCATCGCTACTCAAGGGAGATGAAGACTGCATAGACTGCACAAGCTTGCTTTTCACAGCAAGACTTTGCTGTGTGCCTTGGATAGTAACCTTTGAAGCCTCGTCACTCTGAATGATTCGCGTCTGATATTCCAGACGAATATCATTGCCATACACCTTTTTCAAGGTGCTTGACAGAAGAGGATAGTATTCACCTTCATATTTATCATAAAAGAAGCGGGATGGAATCATAAGAGTCAGAGTGTTGCCTACACAACTGATTGGCCAAGACATTTCAAACCACGTCTTGGTCTTTGTCTCCCCGATGTTATCACGGATAATGTCGAGGCAACGGTTCCATTTTATTTTGTAATCTTCAGTCATGATATGTAGTTTCCCAAATCGGAATGCAAAATAACGACAAAAAAAATAAAAAAACAATAGCAAATTTATTTGCAAATTACGATTTTATTTATTTGTTTGCAAATCAACAAAATAAAAATCAAGATTTTTGCATAGTCAAAAATCTTGATTTTTATGCAGTTATTTTCCTCGCGTCAATAACGGATTATTCTAATTTACAGCAGTTTGATACTGATATAGCGTTTTGGGTTCTTCTGTATATCTATAAGGAGAGAGTCGACGTCGGCTGCCACCCGGTTGATACGGTTGTAGAGTTCCGGGTCGTTCATCAGCATCCCAAGGCTTGAGTTGGAGTTGTTGAGCTGACCCGAGAATTTGGCGAGATTTGCCGTGATATCGTTCACATTGTCCATGGCTGAAGATATCGGGAGATTCTTGAGTTGGATTGATAACGCGTTTAGATTGGTTGTGATGGAGTCAAGGTTCTGGGTCACGCCATTGGCATTGCCGATAAGATTCGGCACCTGGCTGCCAAGAACATTGTTCAGACTGCGGGAAGCGACATTGATATTCTCTGCTACATCATCCAGAGTCTGCACTGCCTTCAACAAAGCCGGGTCGGAAACCAAAGTATTGAGACTTGTAAGCAGACTGTCCACTTTCGGCATGAGGTTGCCAACTGCGGGCAATACATTCTGTGAGATGTTTGCCAGCATGTCGGGTGTTGTAGCACCCTCTATGTTGCCACCAACCTCCAGGAGTTTGCTGCTCTTGCCCATATGGATCTCAACATAAGCCCCACTCATAAGAGTGCTCTCTATAGATGCCTTGGAATCTTCCGGCAGACGCAATGACTTGTTGAGAGCAAGCACCACATCAATCTTTCCCGGCTTCTCGTAATTGAATTTGATCTCACGAACCTGTCCAACCTTGTAGCCGTCGATAGTGACCGGGGCTGAAATCTCAAGACCCGACACATTGTCGTAACTTGCCACGTAATAATTGCTTGGCTTGAAAATGTTGATTCCTTTCAGATATTCGATACCGATAAAAAGAATCAAGACAGCAGCAATCACCGACAGACCGATGATGAATTCTTTGGTAAATAACTTTTTCATAGTTTGGAATCAATTTTTGGCCGCAACCGAACTCTTCTTGCCAGTGACGATGAAAGCGTCGGGTATCTTCTTCTTGACATCCTTCAGCATATCCTCTATCACCGCCTTGTCGCTGCTCTCGCCATAGAAATATTTATAAAGATTGTTTTCTTTATATGCGGAAATAGGCTTGAGGCCACAGAAGCGCGGGTTGTTCTGCTTGAGCAAATCAGCCGATGCTAATATTTGGATTTTATATACTGTAACAAATTTCTCTATCTTAGCGTTGTGTGAATTTTTGTCTCTTTTATCTTTTTTCTTATTTTCCTTCACCTTTTTCTCCTTTTTCTTGCTCTCCTTCTTAGATTTCTTCTTGCCGCTGTCTTGCGAGCCATCGTCGGTTAAAGCTGGAGCGATGTCATCAGAATCAGGAGTTATAGCCACTAAAGTGCCGCTTCTTTCCCCATCGGTGTGCAGTGGGATTGCGCTGGTCTCAAACGACTTATTGTCGGAGCCAGCCTTAGCGCTTACAGAGCGTCGGCGACGTTTGGTAGTGGCATAATTGTTGGCGTAGGCAGCAGAATCCATCTTTTTCTTATCGACAGATTGTGCAGAACCCACAAGGACCGGTGCCGACGGCTCGTTTTCATTCCGGTGAGAGTCAATCACATCAGCTGCCGAAGGATTGTCGTCAACGTCAGCATCGACTGCTGCATTACCCCCTATCTTGGAGCTCTTCCATGACGAGTAATACTTCTCGATGGCATTAAAAATTGCCTGGGCAAACTCTTTCTGACCCTTTTCAGACGTCATATATTTTGCCGCACCAGGATTGCATATAAAATCAAGTTCTATCAACACGGAGGGCATTGAGGTGGCCCATAACACCCAGAACCCTGCCTGATGCACGCCCCGGTTGCCTCTTCCAATGCCAACCATCTCTTTCTGAACATTCTCAGCAAAACGGATGCTCTTGGAAAGATTCTTTTTCTGTGCCATCTCAAAGATGATGTATGACTCGTCTTTTGAGGGATCGAAGCCACTGTATTTCTGCTCGTAGTTGCTCTCGAGCTCAATCACAGAATTCTCTCGCCTTGCCACCTTCATATTGTTGTCGTCTTTATGAAGACCCAGGGCGTATACGGAACTTCCGGAAACTGTCTTTCTGTTTTTGTTACTCTTATCGACAGAGTTGGTATGAATGGATATAAACAGGTCTCCCTTAGCCTTGTTGGCAACGTCGGCGCGCTCCTGAAGTGTGAGATATTTGTCGCTTTTACGGGTCATCACCACGTCTGCCTCCTTCATCTTCTTCTTCAGCAACGATTCCAACTGCAATGCCACACGAAGGTTGATATCTTTCTCCTTGGCGCCATTGTCGATGGCACCAAAATCCTTGCCGCCATGACCCGCATCGATCACGACAGTAAAGTCATTGTCAGTATTCTTCGCTGCAACTTGGAATGCAAGCATTAATGCGAGCAAGACTGATGCAATATGTATTTTCCTATATGAAATAGTCATTATCTTCAAAGGGAATTTCACCACAAAATTACAAAAAATTAAAACGTAAGAACAATCAAAAGCATAAACCAACCAAAATAAACGTATTTTGGAACGATTTATAGTATTTTCAAGGCTATCGCAGCCGCTGCCTCGGCATCTGCTATCGCGTTGTGATGGCGAGTGAGGTCAAAACCGCAACGTTTTGCCACCGTGGGTAGCTTATGGTTAGGAAGTGCCCTGCCAAAAGTTTTCCTTGATGCCGTGCAGGTGCAGAAAAACTTGTAGCCGGGATAATCCATCTCAAATCTTTGGAAAGCCGCCTTCAGGCAGCCCTCATCAAAGCGGCTGAAATGCGCCACCAATGGCAAGCCCTCAATCTTTGGGGCTATCTCTGCCCACACTTCCGGGAATGTGTCGGCTGAATCGGTATCTTCTTTGGTGAGTCCGTGGACACGAACATTTGCCGGACTGTAATAATTAGGAACAGGATGAATGAGCCGGTAGATCTTATCCTTGACCTCTCCGTCTCTCACAATGACAACGCCCACGCTACACACACTGCAGGCGTAGCCGTTGGCTGTCTCGAAATCTATTGCTGCAAAATTTAACATATCTTAGTAAAAAACGAGCCTCTGTGACTCCTTATTTTTTAACTCAGTCACGCCGAATGCTATAATTATACGACAAAATTAGCAAATTTATTTTGACAAATTGACTCTCTTCACTAATTTTGTTGCAGAAAAATGCCAAGACATGAGTTTCCAGACCCCATCACCTCAGTTTTACAATTTCATATCAGCCAACCTTGGCCAAGACGCCAAGGCATTGATGCTTAGGGAATACGGCAAGAATCACGACTTCGCCATAGAGTTTGCAATATCGCAGATTGAGATCCGCAAAAAGGCCATCACTAAATTGAGAAATTTCATCAGCAACCCGAAAGTCGTCTTCCCGAGTGCATTGGCTTACGAACAGTCGAGCCATGAGAGTGTGGCAAGATATCACGCCTCGCTTGTAAGCCCGGGATGCAGGATATTAGACATGACAGCTGGATTGGGCATCGACTCTTTGGCATTCGCCACAAGAGAATGCCACGTGACATCATGCGAACTTGACCAACTGAAAGCGGATGTATTGCGGAATAATGCGTCTGTGATGGGATTGGACCACATCAAGGTGGTGAACGCTGATTCAACAGAGTGGATAAGACAGCATAAGGAGAAATATGACGTCATTTTCGTGGATCCGGCAAGGAGATCTGGCGATGACCGGCGTCTTTATAATATGCACGACTGCTCGCCTGACATACTGCAAATCCAAGACGAGCTCCTCAGCAGATGTAATATGCTACTCATCAAGGCATCCCCACTTCTCGACATCACCCAGACGTTGAGGGATATTCCCCACACCAGGGCGATAAGGGTGATAAGTGTGGCTGGAGAATGCAAGGAAGTGCTCGTTGAGGCAGCCTCCAATGC
>CAZRUR010000024.1:5377-7470 GCA_964603335.1 uncultured Sangeribacter sp.
CCCTGGAATGCGTTGTCTGCACGTTATCCTGGATTAAAGAAATTTGGTGTTTCCTCACATCTCTTTGTTTCCCCTACCCTTTATAATGACTTTCCCGGAAGGATTTTAAGCATTGACTCAATCATCGACAAAAAAAGCCGGAAATCACTGAAAGGATCTCCGGCAAATGTCGTTACACGCAATTATCCATTGAGGGCTGAGGAACTGAAGAAGAAACTGGGTGTGAAAGAGGGCACTGACAAATTCATCTATGCCACACGCCTTGGCGAGACACCCATCATCATCTCAGCCACAAGAATCAGAACCTAAACCCGGCTGACAACACAATCTGGCTATTGTTGAGCGACAGACTTGACTGCGGCGATGGTATTGCCTGGTTTATATCCTTATTAGGATCGGGAGTATATGCATGATAGTCGGAAGACATATGCTTGTAGACGTATGCCAAATCTACATAGAATTTCTTATAACGATAGCCCACGCCACAGGTTACATAGTCTGTTCCATTGTCGAATCGATAGTTTGGCAATGTGCCGGCGGTATATATAATCTCCTCATCATTCCTTGCCGCGCTCTTCACAGGAGAAGTGACATGGCTATAGCCAGCCCTTACACTGAATGCAGGGGTGATTCGATATTCAGCACCTACACGGATTGTGTGGGTGGCACGGTAATAAGTGTTGATGTCGGAGTTTGTGTCGTAATAATAATCATTTGCAGCATTATATGAGGCACGAGTGGCAACAGAAGGGCTCTTTGCCGAAGCGGCATACCATGATGGATAGCCCCATCCGTCGTCCCAATCATAGTCATAGCCACCATTCCAGCCGCCACCGTAACTTCCTGCCTCAGAGAATTTCATCTTATTATAAGGAGTCCATTCATAATCTACAGAAAGGATGAAATTGCTGCCGATCACCCCGGCGGCACTTGCGATGAATTTCCATGGTGTGCGGAAACACATGTCGTTTGAGCCGACATATCCGCCGTTGGTTTCAGCCATTCCAGTGTTGCCAGCATAGTCATAATTCACATTGGCATAAAACGACTCTGTAAGATTATACCATGTCGGGGTATGGACGGCAAATCCAAGACGCAACTCCTGGATCGGCTTGACAATGACACCGATTGAATATTTGAAACCGGACCCATTGATATTATAATAGTTGCTGAGAGTCCAATTGGCTGATTCCCTGACGATATTATTATCAGCGTCAGGCACATATGCATCAGCAAGGGTCTCTCCCCACATTGAATTCATTGTGTAGTTGAAATTGATGATATCGAAATTCATACCCCAATAAACTATGTTTGCGATATTACCACCAAGAGCAACATTATATTCATCCATCGATCCCTTTTCCCTCACCAGGAAATCGCCGGTGCCTGACGTATATGTGCCCCACTGCCCAAACCATTGTGTGTTGGCACCCTCGCCTGATGGAGTGATCAAATAACTGTCATAACCCAAGATAGCCATCCATGGGGCCACATATCCTCCGTCGGTTGGATTATATGGATCATAAGAGCTTGTGGTCACCACGTCATTCTCTGTCAGCTCATTGCTGTTGGCTATGCCTGCTACATAATTACTCATGGAGTTGGAAAGAGTTGGTATCCTGCCGCCATACTGACGGTTGAATGACGCACCTTTGTTGTAGGTAAATCCAAAGTTTATATTGGGGAACGTGGCACTCGGGAGACGCATAGTCACCACCGCACCGATATTGTTGAGCAGGAATTTGGTCTGGTCGGCATCATATTTCATGCCCTGTGCGGTAGCCGATGAACTTTGGCAATCAAGATTAACAGTAAATCCTAAGTCACCACTACGGTATACACCTATACCGGCAGGGTTTTGAGAAAGTGTTGACAAGTCGCCACCGAGCGCACCGAATGCGCCTGCCATTCCCATAAAACGTGCTGTGCCCTTCATATCAGGCTGTGAGATACGATAGCCATCAATGGCACTCTGACCAAATATCGAGCCACAAAATGCTATTGGCAAGGATAGAATCAATAGGGATTTATTCATAGTGTAATATGTTTTAGCGGAAAAACTTTACAGCCAAGACTGAGAAAAGTCTTGGCTG
>CAZRUR010000024.1:7570-28607 GCA_964603335.1 uncultured Sangeribacter sp.
CCACCACGGCTGCCTCCACCGAATGAGCCTCCGGTGCTCCGGGTGGTTGTTGTGCCACGATTGTAGTTGTAGCTCCTGTTGGTATTGGTGTTGTAGGACCGGTTTGTACTGGTGTTTCTGTTTGTACTAACAGAACTATTGTTCCTATTGGTGGCACCAACACGGTTGGTTGCTTTTGTTCCGTTGTTGGAACCGTTGCTATGGTTTATAACACCTGTACCAGCCTGGCGATGACCAGTGTTTCCGGTGGTGTTATATTCCCAACGGCCGTTGTTGTTGACCACTCCGGCATGATTGGTGTTTGGTCTGCTCACGTTATTACCCGGACGAGAAGTGGTGGTGCCGGGACGTGATGAAACACCAGGACGATTTGTTGAGGTGCCGGGACGATGGTTGGCGAGGTTATTACCCGGACGAGTGTTTGTGGACCATCCTGGACGTGGACCGGCAGGTGCAGCCCCATTAGGCCTCCAGGAAGCCATATGTGGTCTGCCACCGCCGAAGTGTGGACCACCCCAGCCGGCGCCCCAGCCCCATGATGGGCCCCAGCCCCAAGCCGTTCCCCATGCCCAAGACGGACCCCAGCCCCAATTCCATGCATACCATGGATCATAGAATCCTATACTCCAGCCCCAAGGTCCTAAGCCCCAATTATACCAGCTGTTCCAACGGTAGGGATATCCCCATCCGTAGCCATAATATGGTGTAAAGACCGGAAGCCCGGAATCATCTATCACAATCTCTACGTTGCCATACGCATTCGAAAGCACATCGGCAAGCACATCAGCGTTATCAACCACGATGGTCGGGTTGTAATACTTCTGAATCTGCTGGGTATAGATGAAATCCTCACCATTCTCTACATAAGAGCCAATGGTGTCGACAGGCGAGGCGTAATATTGCTCACCACGACGGTTGTAGGCATCAACGTCTATATCAGCGAAATTTGCTATATAGTTCGATTGTGCTTGTGTCTTCGTTTTGGTAGTGGCTGCCGTAGGTTGTGCCTTCTTAGGATTATAGTAGATATCATCATCATAACTACTCTGGGCATATCCCATTGGTATGCCGGCAATTAACAGGGTAGCCAAAATTAACTGATGCTTCATATTCTTATTCTTTAAAAAATTAACCGTTCATGAAACGAATCTGAGCAAATCATGGAGGTTGATTCTTCTTTTTCGTTTATCCTTTTGACAATTCAACGTGACAAAGGTTTAATTATTACATAACGGTTTAGTTATTAAACAATATTAATTGATGTTTCGTTTATCAGCAAACACCAAATTCCGTTGATGTGAAGTGTTAAAATTTCAGATAGAAATCATGGCACAACCGCAGATATTCATCCGTAGAATTTCTGTCAGTGTCAAACATGGTAAGCACTGTTGATTCTGCCTCTCCATCATAATCCTTTGAGAACTCCATCATGGCTCTCTTAGTCTGCTTTCGTGGATTATTCCTCACCATGCATATCCTTGATAGTGACAGCCCCACATTATTGCCAACCTCATTGAGGGCATCGCAAAATTCAGAAGGTACTATCATAGAGATTTTTCCATTGTCAGTCAGCATTTTCCCAGCACATTCCAAAAGTATGGCAGGTGAAAGCTCGCCCTGATGACGCGCCACATTCCTCGCCGTGGAGAAATCATTTACTCCCGAATCATAATAGGGGGGATTGCTCACAATGCGGTCAAAAACCATACCTTCTAACCCGGCAACCTCAGCAAATGGTGTCAACCTTGCCTCAAGCCTATCGCCCCATCCTGAATGCCTGAAATTTTCAGACGCCTCCCTGACCGATGCCTCATCAACATCGATGGCAAGGATGTGCGCATATGGATTCCGTTGAGCCATCATAAGGGCTATGACACCACACCCTGTGCCGACATCCAGAATTGAATCTCCCTGACAATCAGCCCATGCGCCAATCAGCACCCCATCAACACCCACCTTCATAGAACTCTCGGCATGTGCCACAGAAAATCGCTTGAAATGAAACAAACCATCTTTCATAGTGCAAATTTAATCAGAAATCACTAACTTTGCACCATGTATCAGAAGAAACATAGACTAATGGACCAAGAATCTGCCGAAATCGACATCTCCGGCTCCTTTATAGCGGAAATCCCTACAGGAGATGAAGCAAACACCTTTGAGTTTGACCCCGGGTGCATTCCCCTTCTACCCCTTTATGAGACTGTGGTCTCTCCCGGACTTCCGCAACCTGTCAAAATAGAAGACGACGAAATGCTGGAATATGTGGAGCAACTTTTCAACTCGAAAAGTTGCACACTCGCCATAACCGTCAAGGAAGAGATAGAGACACCAACAAAAGTGAAAGGCTTCTATCCTGTGGGCGTTGTCTGCAAGGTGATAAAGATCATCAATATGCCTGGCACAATTCCAATCGCTTTCATGTTGTGCGGACCACGTGCCAAGCTGAAGAAGATTGTCAAGAGGGGCACCCATCTCGCAGGAATGGTTGAAATACTTCCCCGTCTGGACTTCTCCAAAATTGATTATGAAGACAGTCTTGTATTGGAGAGGATTGAGGAGATCTACAGGCGCATGCTCAATTATCTGCCGGAACATGAGAAGCAGCAGATTGAGTTCTCCGCCAACGACCTGGATGCAAACCTCGAGAGGAAGTTGGGATTCTATGCGGCAAATTCTCCCCTATCTAACGAAGACAGGGCAAAGCTCCTCGTGCCTCAGACTGCCAAGGCTTACCTTTTTGAGTTTCTGAAACTCCTTGACCTTGGGATGCAGAAACTCGAAATCAGGGCAAGCATTCATGAAAAGACCCACCAAGACCTTGGCAAACAGCAGAAAGAGCATTTCCTGCAGCAGCAGATACGCGCCATCCAGAATGAGCTCGGGGAGGCTGCCACTGACTCTGAGGAAGAGGAATTGCTTCAACGGGCAAAAAAGATGTCGTGGAGCAAGGAGGCGCGCGAGCATTTCGACAAGGAACTCAAGAAACTGGAGCGCTTCAATCCGCAGAACCCTGAATATGCCATCCAATATTCTTATCTTGAGACTCTCCTCGACCTCCCTTGGGGAAAATACTCTCCCGACAATTTCTCTTTGAAGAAAGTAGAGAAAATCCTTGACCGCGACCATTATGGATTGGAGAAGGTAAAGGAGCGCATCATCGAGCAGATGGCTGTCATCAAACTTCGCAACGATATGAAGGCTCCCATCTTGTGTCTTTACGGACCTCCCGGTGTCGGCAAGACTTCACTCGGGAAGTCGATTGCCGATGCTTTGGGAAGGGAGTATGCTCGTGTGTCGCTCGGTGGACTTCACGATGAGGCTGAGATTCGCGGACACCGCCGCACGTATATAGGCGCCATGCCGGGAAGAATCTTGGCGGCACTCACTAAATGCGGCACCGGCAACCCAGTCTTTGTGCTTGACGAGATTGACAAGATTGGGCGCGATTTCAAAGGAGACCCCTCCACTGCCCTGCTCGAGGTGCTCGATCCGGAACAGAACGACAAGTTTCATGACAATTTCATCGATTTTGACTACGACCTGTCGAAGGTGCTCTTTATAGCCACCGCCAACAGTCTCTCCGGGATTTCCCGTCCCCTCCTCGACCGTATGGAGATAATCGAGATTGGAGGCTACATACCTGAGGAGAAGATTGAGATAGCCCGCCGTCACCTTGTGCCGAAAAGTCTGGAGGAACACGGTTTCCCGAAAGACGACCTCACATTCGACAAGGCTGCCCTGCGCTATATGGTCGACCGCTACACACGGGAGTCGGGCGTCAGACAACTGGAGAAAAAGATTGCCAAGGTGTTGCGCAAGGTGGCACGTCTGAAAGCTTCTGATGAGGAGTATCCAAAGACAATCACTGTAGAGAAAGTGAAGGAATTCCTCGGCAAGGAGGAGGTGAATCCCGACCTTTATGAGGACAACAGTTTTGCTGGTGTTGTGACTGGACTTGCCTGGACTTCAGTGGGCGGCGAGATTCTATTCATCGAGACATCGCTTTCTCCCGGGAAAGATGAGCGTCTGACACTCACAGGTAATCTTGGTGACGTAATGAAGGAATCAGCGTCGATAGCCCTGCAGTATTTGAAGGCTCACGCCAAGAAACTTGGCATTGACTCTGAACTGTTTAACAAATATAATGTCCACATCCATGTTCCGGAGGGCGCCATTCCAAAGGATGGTCCGTCAGCGGGTGTCACAATGGCTACATCTATTGCGTCGGCGTTTACCGGCAGGAAAGTAAAGGATAAGTTGGCTATGACCGGTGAGATTACACTTCGCGGCAAGGTGCTCCCGGTTGGAGGCATCAAGGAGAAGATTCTCGCGGCTAAAAGGGCCGGTATCACCGACATCATCCTGTCGGAAGACAACCGACGAGACATTGAGGATATCAACGCCCGCTATCTTAAAGGATTGAAATTCCATTACGTGGTGACTGTTGAGGATGTCCTCAAGATAGCTCTCCTCCCCGACCTCGCCGAAAACCGATTCGACCTTTAGAAATCATACAAAAATAATAATTCCCATAAAATCGCGAATGCGATTTTATGGGAATTTTATTTTCAGTGTTTCTGTGCCGCGAGTGATAAGGCGAGCTTATTTGCCATCTTCACGGCTACTGTGATGTGCGGACATATATGGTCTTTCCCTATCATCTTGTCTATGCCGACATGCTCCAATACTTTCCGGACATTCTCATTGACACCAGAAAGCACGATATGCACACCATCATCATGTGAGGATTGGATAAGCAGTTCAAGATTGTGTACGGCCGTGGCGTCGATAAACGGCACCTTCCTCATCCTGATTATACGCACCAACGGTTTGCTGCCGATTGTGGCACGGGTCATCTCCTCAAACTTGGTGGCAATACCAAAGAAGAACGGGCCGTCAATCTCATATACCTGCACACCTTTTGCCACATCCAGCACCTCATGCTTTGTAGACTCAGAGCCCTCGGCAATGTCGAGTTGCTCACCATATACCTTGATTTGCGTGTTTTCAGTGACACGACGCAGGAACATGATGATTGCCAGCAACAAACCAATCTCTATTGCAATTGTAAGGTCGAAAACCACTGTCAGCAAAAACGTGACAATCAATACTGAAATATCGCTCTTGGGATTCCTCAATATACCCCTGACTGTGCGCCAGCCACTCATATTGTAGCTGACAACCACAAGCACAGCCGCCAGACACGACATCGGCACAAGATTAATCAGCGGCATCATGAAGAGGAATATCAAAAGAAGCACAACCGCATGGATGATTCCCGCAACAGGGGTACGTCCGCCGTTGGTGATGTTGGTCATGGTACGCGCTATGGCACCTGTGACTGGTATTCCTCCAAAGAAGGGCACAACGATATTGGCAATACCCTGCCCTATCAACTCAGTGTTGCTGCGGGTGTGCGATCCAGTCACACCATCAGCTACTGTGGCAGAAAGCAGCGACTCTATTGCTCCGAGAATTGCAATCGTAAACGCTGACGGCAGAAGGGCATTTATGGTCTCCATCGACAGGGAGAAGCCTGACGGAGCTGGAAGGTCTGACGATATGTTCCCGAAACGGTCGCCAATTGTTGACACATGATATTCCGGGAAATATTTATTGAGCAACCATACTCCGAGAGTAACCAGAATGATTGATATCAGCGACGATGGCAGTTTCTTTGAAATCTTTGGCACCATTATTATAATAAGGAGTGATACAAGAGCCACACCGGTTGTCACCAGGTCTATGTTACCAAAATTACGGAAATAATAACCCCACTTAGAGATGAAGGCTGCCGGCACATCAGTGAGTCCGAGTCCAAAGAAATCATTCATCTGTGTGGAGAAAATAGTAAGGGCAATACCGACCGTGAATCCCACTACAATTGGGTATGGTATGAACTTGATGACTGTGCCAAGATGAAACATGCCGAGAAGCACAAGGATAAGTCCCGCCATTACTGTCGCAATCGCCAGTCCTTCAAGTCCGAAGCTCTCAATGATGCCATAGACAATTACTATAAATGCACCCGTTGGACCGCCAATCTGCACTGAGCATCCGCCGAATGACGAAACAAGGGAACCACCTATTATCGCTGTGATAAGTCCTACAGTTGGGCTTACACCACTTGCGATTGCGAAAGCCACAGCGAGAGGGAGTGCTACGATACCGACTACGATGCCGGCTATAAGGTCTGTCTTAAAACGTTGGGTTGAATAGTCTTTCAAGCAAGAAACCAATTTCGGCTTGAAATCAATAGGTCCGGATAGGGTCATATGATTAGTTGATAGTTGTTGGTTGCTAGTTAAGAGTGGAGAGTGGAGAGTAATTGGATTGTTGACAACTACTGGAATCGGGTGCAAAATTAGCAAAAATATGTTAAACAACATACTTTTTCAGCAACAATTTTCCTAATTGCCGATTATTGCCGATTTTTAATTAATTTTGCATTCATATGAAACACTTCTCTGGGGACTTGTCCATAGAGAGTCAAACGGGGAACAGCACGTTTCAACAGATGTCATAATATGGAAAAGATAGTGGTTGCTTGCGACTCCTTCAAGGGGAGTCTCAGTTCAAATGAAGTTGCCGAGGCTGTCGGCAAGGGGATAAAGGAAGTATTCACATCTTGCCAGGTGGTTGAGATTCCGGTGGCTGACGGAGGTGAGGGCACAGTCGAGTCGCTTGTCGATGCCTTGGACGGAAAGATGATTCAGTCTCAGGTGGCAGGACCTCTATCTACTCCAGTCACGGCTGAGTATGGCATTTCCAGCGATGGCATCACCGCCATCATGGAAATGGCAAGCGCAAGCGGATTAACTCTTATCCCGCCATCTTCCCGAAATCCGCTTCTCACCACTACCCGTGGTGTGGGTCAAATGATTCTTGATGCCGTCTGCCGAGGTTGTCGCAGGGTGCTGATTGGAATCGGAGGGAGCGCAACCAACGACTGCGGTTTGGGTATGCTTATCGCGCTGGGATACAGGTTTCTTGATCTTAATGGGGAAGAGATTCCAATCGGATATGGCATGGACCTTGAGAGAGTCGCCACTATAGATGATTCCAAGGTGTCGCCTGAGATTAGGGGAACTGAATTTATTGTGGCATGCGATGTCAATAATCCTCTTTATGGAATAGATGGAGCGGCATATGTCTTTGCCAGGCAGAAAGGTGCCGATGACAAAATGATTGAGCGCCTTGACCGGGGCATGAGGCATTTCGCAGAGATAGTGGAAAAACATATTGGGAAAGATTTGGCCTCGGCTCCGGGTGCCGGAGCTGCCGGCGGTCTGGGATTCGCATTCCTTGCATTTATGAACGCGAGTCTGAAACCAGGTGTGGAGATGGTGCTTGATGCAATCCATTTCAACGATACTATCAAAGAGGCAGACCTCGTAATCACGGGAGAAGGTAAGATTGACCGGCAGACAAGTATGGGAAAGACTCCGCATGGTGTGCTTAATCGTGCAAAGAAATTTGGAATTCCAGTGATTGCCTTAGGAGGCGCGGTGGAAGACACCGATTCATTATGCGCAGACGGCTTCACGGCAATCCTATCTATCCAACCTGGGCCTATTCCTTTGGAGAAAGCCATGGAAAGAGCCACGGCATATGCGAATATAAAGCAGACTGTCACTCAGATAATGAGATTATTGAATATAAAATCCAAATAATCACAACCAGAGGGATCTTACATTATAAATGGCCGTTGCTCTTCCAACTGGAAACTTTGTTGAACCTGTATTGATGGTTTTGTTGAATTCATGTTGGTAACTTTGCCAAAAATTTATTTCAAAATAATTGGAGATAAATTTGGAAGATATCCATAAAAGCACTAAATTTGCAACGTGATAGGAAAATTGTCCAATCATAATGGGGCATTAGCTCATCTGGCTAGAGCGTTTGACTGGCAGTCAAGAGGTGGTCGGTTCGAGTCCGATATGCTCCACAAGATTGATAAACAGCAATTTATACTGACTTTAAAGTATGGATTGCTGTTTATTTATATATTTGATATACAAAGGATATGAGGTTAGTGATACAGAGGGTTAGTGAGGCGTCGGTGGCGATTGGTGGCTCACTTCACAGCGCCATCGGGTGCGGACTTATGATACTTGTGGGTGTGGCACAAGGCGACACAGAGGCTGACGTTGACTGGCTGGCTGCCAAGACGGCTGCCATGCGCATATTCCCCGATGAAGAAGGGGTAATGAACCGTTCGCTGATTGAAGTCGACGGCGAGGCACTTGCAGTCAGCCAATTTACACTGACGGCATCCACCAAGAAAGGTAACCGACCCAGCTACATCCATGCTGCCGGTCACGACGTTGCAATCCCATTGTATGAGCGCTACTGCTCACGCCTTTCGCAACTGCTTGGCAAAGAAGTGAAAAAAGGTGTCTTCGGAGCTGACATGCAGGTAGCACTCATCAACGACGGCCCGGTCACAATCATCATCGACTCACGCTTGCGCGAATAATAGAACTACAATCCAATGATTGCAAGAAACTAAAAGCGATACGTTGGATTCACGGCGTTGAGTATCTTATTGCGGAGCAAAGTTCCCATGATAGCATCATCCTCAATCACTTCTCTGACTATATTCAGTGATTCCGGTGTGTGGAGGCCTCCTACTACGGCTTTACACCAGTTTGCCGGATAGAAAATATCCCCCTGCTTCTGCACATCCGGCAGCATCATCAAGGCTGACTCCAAATAATCTCTTGCCTCATCTTCCCTTAGAGGATGGAAAAGCAAAGACAACACACTGGCAGTCCAAGGCTCTATCCGTCTGTTTGCCGGCACTTTCAGCGACTCAAAGAGCGACCAGCGCTTTGCGGTATCAGCCACCTATGCCCTGCTGATATAATCGAATTCAGAAATGCGGTCTGGGTTAGCGAGACGCGAACGTTGTGTGGAGATAATATCTTCAGCCCTCTCAAGGAATCTTACTGCAAGCTGATAAGCCATATTCACGAAATCTTTCTCGCCAAGCACCAGCGATTCTCCCGATGCCCACAGAGGGACACGTACAAATCCCTGTGTTTTGAGATGTAGCTTATAGGGGGAGCTTCATCCGAAGATTTTAGAGAGTCTGAAAACAAAGAATGGCAAATCAGCTACTCCCCTTAACTCTGAACGAAATTTTTCTCATAGTCAGTTTTTGTGAAATCCCCGGCAGCAAATGCAAAAAAGGTAGGTGCTGAGGGGTTCTGTCGGTGCAAAAGTTATAGTTTTCTTCCCTCCGCCTATTATGACATCATCCTGCTGACAAGAATTTGAGACAGCTTTCCAATTATCGGGAATTGTAAGCGACAACGAGAAGGAGGCCTTCATATCCGGCTGGTCAAAACAAGGAAACACACAGCGTGCACGGTCAGGCACAAATAAGGTATAGACATACCCCTCGCGTCGGTTGATGCCTCTTTCCGAAGAAGTGAATGACATCTTGGCAACATTACCCTTCTCTTTCAGCATATTGCCTGGCAGTAGCACATGCTCATCCACAATCTCTGGAGTAAGGTCAACTATATTGCCTTTGATGGAATCATCTGCGGATGAAGGCACATCAAATGATATGTCATAACTTATATCACTTACGATTGAACGTCTCGCGAAGGCCATGTCGGCATCAACCCTGTGGCAATAGGAGCAGAAATATGAGGGGAGACGGCATTTCCAGATGATGAAAATGCTGAGGCATAAAAGATAATGATCGAAACCAAAAATGTCAGGAATCGCATAAGTAGTCTATTAGTTATGCTGCAAAATTAAGAATCATTTCTGACATTATGGAAAAGACCAATTGATAAAGGACTCATCATAGCGATACGAAAGTAGGATAATCCTTGAGGGAGTTGTCTTCGTCAAGCCCAAAGGAAGGTGTATGGATGGAGAGAACGTCATTCAACCTGTCAATCCTATTTATGACGATTTCTCGAAGCAGCTTACCCCTTAGCTCCTTTATTTTTCCTGAGTGAGGTGTCTTCAATTGCCCTTTATCGTTGACAGTATTGAAATTGACTTTCATGACTCTTGCAAACCTCTTGATTATTTTCCAGTCGAGACATTTGGCAGCCTCCGCCGGTAGAAGGTCAAGCACCTCCGACTCTCCCGATTCCTTCAGCATCCTTACAAAAGCTATGGTAATCTTCTGTTTCCAATCCTTTTGCACAGTGGCTCCAGAGCCGGGAATCTCAATGTCGAAATCAAAACGGTAAGGCTTGATGGCATCTGTAGGGCGCAGCAACCCGTATAATGATGAGATGATATTGAGTTTGTTGGCAGTGAAGTCTATGTCATCTTGTGATAAGGAAGATATATCAAAAGCACGAAACACCTCACCCGTGAAAGCGCTGAGAGCTGACGATTTTGTGTCGCCAACCTGGAAATCAAAAAACAGCCTCTTTGCCTTTATGGCGAGAGGCATACTGACTGCCATGCGCTGAGCAATTTCCTCAGAATGCAAGGCGGCGAAAGAGTGAGCCAACGTCTGGGCCTCTTTTTCAAAGACAGGAATTGTTAGCATTGACGGATTGAAGCAGTCGGGTCGTGATGCCGACATGGTCTTGGATTCCGCTATTAGTGTGATCATAGTTTATAGATGGAAAATGGAGCCGTATGAAAAACGGAGCGAGGTCTCAACCCGGCTCCGTTTTGTCGCGATAGCATTGTTTTATTATTTTTCGGCAATGTCTGCGACAATTACCTTATACAATTAAGACAATCCCGATGCCAAAAAGTTTAGAGTAAAGCTAACTTTTTTACTTTTTCTTTCTCCGGAATAAAGAATACACCTTTCTTACCGAGCTGAAGATAGAAAATCCCAGCACTGCATAGTCAAGATAATTCAGTCCGGTGATCAGTTTGGTTGCGGCAAACCCCAGCTTCCCGGGCAGGGAGTTGGCAGCACCGGCGGGTGTAAGAGGGTTGGCCTTCTTCAGGTTATGCACATTGCGCGCCATCTTTGTCTTGCAGAACTCCTTCTGCAAGGCAACCAATGCTCTCTGATATCTTATCTCTTCCAAAGTGTAGCCCTTAAACTGCACCTCGGGATGCGTGATGCTTTTCGCCACATCTTCCGTTTTCCTTATCTCGTTCATTTCAGTGGTGTGGTTTAAGAGTTATTGTTTTAGTTCTGGTCATGATGGTGATCGCTCTTACGATCAAGGAAAAGCTTGGTGACAAATTTTGACACCGTGTTTATGACAATTACTTTCCTGAAGAGAAACACTATGGCAAGCATAATGACAACGATGCCCGCTACTGAAAGATATGCCAAGGGTGGCGACATAAACATCTTGAACAGGCCTGCCAAGGCAAACAGGAGCATGATGAAGATAGGAAGGAGAAAAAGAACGAAAATCGCACCGATTATCAGCGTACTGATCAGTATAATCAGTTTTTCGGCTGCGGTCAGTTTCACATACTCAATCTCCAGCTTTGCCCATGTCACTGTCTGGGAAAACAGATCTTTGACTTCTTCTGTGATTTTTGACTTCATAAGTAAATATGAGGGAAAATTTGAAAAAGAGGGAGTGGATACCACCCCCTCTTAATATCTTGTAAGCTTATGGTGTTAATATTACCAGACAAAAGCTTATTCTTCAGCATTTGCGAGTTCAGCCACGAGCTGGTCAACCTCATCATCGCTGATCTTGATACCTTTCTTCTTGATGATAGAGCAGATTTTTGCACGCACGTCAGCACCTTTTTCAGGAGCGAGCAGCAAGGCAGCTCCACAGCCTACTATAGCACCACCAAGGAATGCGTATAGGATATTGAGTGATTTCATTTCTTATGGTTTGTATTTTAGATTTCCGGCCCATTGCTCTTAGTCTATTCAGGCATAGGGCAATTAAGTTTTCAGTCTCTATGGAATCAGATCACCTCGTCGATCTTATCTTCAATCTCGTCAACGAGCTCTTCCATCTTGCTTTTCTTCAAGCTGATGCCCTTCTCCTTGAGAATCTTGAGGATTTTCTTACGGGTGTCGTCTCCCTTTTCAGGAGCCACGAGAAGACCAACGGCTGCTCCGGCGATTGCGCCGCCAATAACTGCGCAGATTACGTGAATTGGTTTCATGTCTTTTACTTTATTAATTGTTTTTGATTTCCATAATTTGTGAATTGTAACCTTCACTGAGCAATGAATAAATCATTTCTCTATCTTTATTAACAATTCTAAAGCGATTTTGATTATTGGGTTCGTGATTTTTTTGAAAAATCACTGCCAACGTAATGCCCCTTTTTTATATAAACGGCATGAGTGGCGCTTTATTGCACTATCGTTGAGCGAAATTCTCCGATGTGGCCATGGCTGAATAAGCCATCACTCCCTGCTCGCTAAGCTCGGTGAGAAGCATGTTCCCCTCCTTGTCAACCATTTTCACATGGGTGTCATCAATCATTGTCATGAATGGGAATGCCTCTCCGTCGGCTGCCATTACAGACCATGTCTGGGTCTCGGCCTCAAAATCGAGTCTCACCTCATCACCGTTGGGAGCGCTGATGGTGTATCCTTTCCCATCGCAAGCTATGTAGTAGCGTCCCTGGTCTGTGTCGACCACTTTTGTGGATGCCTCCACCGGATTGTTGCCGCTCCAGAACTCTATGGAATTCAATACGATGACATCGGCAATGGCTGTCACCTCATAGACAGGGAGAATCCAGAAGGCGAAAAACACGAGCTCGTTTACAAACTTGGACCCTACCTGGTTGTTCCACGACAACACCTTGTGGGTAAGGGAGAAACTGCCGATACAAGACTGCATCGGAAGCATTGCAGCGATTGCGAGCACGGCGGCTACGGTCAGTGTGTTCTTTTTCATGTTTTTATGTCTTTAAGTTTGAAATTCGGTTATTGGGTCGCTTCTTTAAAATATTTATATACGCTCATCACTCTCTCCACAAATTCCACTGTCTCCCTCCCTCTGAAGTATCCATTATTCACGATTGGGTCGTTGTAGAATTGTGGGCGCGACTTCATCAGCGTTGCCTCGCTGACGTTGCCAAGCCATGTCTGAGGGTCAAGACCATATTTATCAGCCAATGCTATGGCATCATAGATATGTCCAAGCCCACTGTTGTAGGCAGCTGTCACAAACAGTTGGCGTTCATGTGGGTCTGGCACTTTCTCTGAAAGCGCCTCATCGAGCTGCTTGAGCAGACGCACTGCCGCGAGTATGTTGCTGTCGGGATTGTGGAGATTCCCCGGCTCAATGCCCATTGCGTGGGCTGTAGACGGCATCAGCTGCATTAATCCCTGAGCTCCAGCCCACGACACGATGCTGTTGTCGAAGCGGGATTCATTAAAGGCAATGGCAGCGAGAAATTGCCAGTCATATCCTGATGTCGAGGCATGCCTCTTGAAGAGTTTGTCATAGCTTGATATGTTCCCACTTTCCTTTATCTTTGCGCCCAAGGTCTCTTCGGGGTTTTCATAGGGTGTGGGAAGTTTGCTTATCTCAAAATATTTCTTGTAGATAGCCTTAAGGGCCTGGGTATTCTCCTTGCGTTTCTCCCATCGGTCAATCCTCATCGCCAGGTAGTCGCAGTCATTGCCCACAGACCAGGAGGAATATTGGTCAAGACTCACTTTCATCCCGATGTCGAGGTGTGGGAAGTATGACTTGTTGAGTTCCGCGATATCGGAGTCTACGATGGTAAGTGGAATTTCTCCACGGTCAACCATTTCAATAAGGTCTTCTGTTATAAGGGAGTCACGGCTTATGGGGATAATGGTAATCCCTCCTCCGAGTTCCTTGTCAAGATTCTGCAGCCGGTAATGATATTTGGAGTCTTTCTCAACGTAGACTGTGTCGCCGATGAGTTGGGTGACATCGCTGATGATATCCTTGTCATCCGGCTGCACCAACACTTGCCAAGTCACCTCCTTATGTCCGCAGTGTCTCACAAGGTTTTTATATTCCTCAATCAATGGGACAGGATATGCGGCCAAGTCTACCTCTTTGTCAGCCACCATTTTCAGCAGAGCCTGGAGTGAGGGAGCCACCTTCAGGTCGAGTATCATACCCTCGTCTTCAGCGAATCGGCGCACGTTCTCATAGTCGAACCCCATCTCCTGTCCACGATAGTTGAAGTAGGAGGTGGGTCCGTAAAGAGTGGCGGCGCGCAGTGTGTCAGGTGCATCCGGATCTGTATTAGCTTTGCCGTGACCGCCGCCGCAACATACCAACCCTGACATCAACACCGCTCCCAACATCAAATAGGCAATATGGAAAATTCGCTTAGTCATTCAGAGTGCAAAAGTAATACTTTTTATTTATAAACCAACATTACAATAGCGGAGTCATGTATATGGGGAGGTAAAGTATATTAGAATTCTTTTGCAAATCTTTTGGATATAACAACACGCCTTTTGAAATACGGGAAGAATATTTCTCGATAAAGACATCAAGTGACTTGTGAGTCTTGTAACCAGATGATTTTACTTCAATAGGCATAATTTTTGCTTCTTGTGAGATAAGGAAATCAATTTCATAATGGTTTTTCCCTTCGGGATCTGCCTTGAAAGTATTGTAATAAAGGCCATGTCCGGAGGCTCTAAGACATTGTGCCACAACATTCTCATACAAAGGGCCCAAGTCTGCGCTCAGTGAGTCAGAGAGAAGTTTGCGGTAAATGGTATTTTCTCCGATTTCCTTGTTCCAGAATGCCAATGTGACAAAGAGACCAGTATCACCCAAATATAGTTTGAAATTGGAGATGTCTTTGTGCATACCTAACCCCACATTGGGATCAGAACAACGGTAAGAAAAGTTGATGGTCAGGGAATTTTCGAGATCTTGCCATATCGTGTCAAGGTTCTGACTGTCTGCGTTCGGAATGACACTTCCTACTGCATATCGCAGTTTCCCACGGCTAAGTTCTCCAGGTATTGATTGGAATATTCTGGAGGCCCTGCCACTTTCATCTATTTCCCGAAGGTCATCTATGTATAGTTGTATTATTTCCCTTTTCTTTTCATCCACCATTTGCATGTTATTGGAGTCAAGGTATGCATTAATGGCTTGAGGCATTCCTCCGATAAGCATATATAGCCTGAAAATGCGCATCAGTTTCCTGTGTACAGCATCTCCAACGGGCCGTTTATTGGTGAATGCATATCGTATCATATTAAAAGAATTTGAATCACCAATGGCATCAAGAAATTCCTCAAAGTCCATTGGGAACATAGATAGGCGGGTTTCTTCGCTGGGTATCATTATTCCGCGTTTGTATTTCGTTATGGAAAGTAGAGAGCCTGTCTCGATATAATAATATCTGCCATCCTCCACAAGATATTTTATAGCTTGACGAGCCTGAGGGCATTTTTGTATTTCATCCATTAAAATAACTGACTGACCTGGATACAGTGTGACATTGAATATTGTCTGAAGTTGAAGAAATAGATAATCGAGATCTCTGAGATCATCAAATAAATGAAGTATCTCTTTCCCAGATTTTGCAAAATCTATTTTTATATATGATCGGAATTCATTTTTTGCAAACTCTTCAGAAATTGTTGATTTGCCAACTCGTCTTGCCCCAAGAATTAGAAGCGCAGTTTCTCCGGCTCGTTTTAGTTTCCACTCCAACATCTTGGAATAAATCTTACGGTTAAACACTCTTTTTGCCATGATTCATATAAATGATTTATTTTTAGTGCAAATTTAATAATAATTTTTCATTCCGTAAAATTCAAAATGCCGTTTTGCGGTGTTTCCGTAAAATTCAAAATGCTGTTTCGCAGTGTTACCGTAAAATTTATCTTTTGAACGGGGCTTGGAATGATGAGGAGTAGCCGTCGTTGTGGCCGGGATGTCCCTTGGTGAGTTGGGATGCGAGTTTTAGCACTTGGGAGCCAACATTGCAGTTTAGATAATCAACCACATTCATCAGGCGGGATGAGTTTTCAGCGGCTTCTGATGATGGCGAATCAGAGTTATCATCAAACAGTGAGCCTACATATGATGAAGCTGGAATTATCTCAGAGAGAAGAATGCCGGCACGTTTGTAAAGCACGTCGGGGTTGAAGATCTGGTCAAGGGCATAGATCCCGGCGTTGACAATCGCCATACTGTCGTTGGTGGGTTGCGGAAGGCGCACCGACAATTCGGGAGAATAGACACCCTTCTCCGGATGGAAACGGTTGGTGCGCAGAAACACTGACACCACCGAACACAATCCATTCATTGCCCGAAGTTTCTTCGCACAGTCAGCGCCATAGATGGCAATTCTTGCCCTTAGATAGTCAAAATCATTGATGTCTTCCGGGAAAGTCCTCGACTCACTGATGGAATCCTGCAATGGGCGCTCCACATGCGAGAGCTCGATACACTTTACCCCGTGCAACTCGAGCCACGACCGCTCACCATTGACTCCCAAATTCTTCCTTACCCAATTGCGGTCCTTGTTAGCAAAGTCAGCAATTGTAAATATGCCGCTTTGATATAGCCTCTTTGTAAGTCGGCGGCCAATTCCCCACAACTCCGAGATGGCAAGCGACCGGAGAATATCCATTGTCTCATCCCTATCGGTAAGCACGCCGACTGGCTCACGATGCTTCTTACACGTCTCAGTCACTATCTTTGAAAGTGTCTTGGTCTTGGCGAAACCTATAGTGACCGGTATATGCTCCTCCTCCCAGCAGGCACGGTTGATCTCCCTGCCAATCTCCATCAGGGAATCAACCGGCACTCCCGACATATCCAGGAACGCCTCATCTACAGAATAATCAATCGTGGCGGGGGCATAGCGTCGGAAGATGTCATGCACTTTCAGACTGATTTCCCGATAGAGCAGGTGATGACCAGAGATGGCAATCACTTTTCCCGAATCAATCAACTCGCGGATTTCAAAAACCGGCTGTCCCATCTTTATGCCCAAAGCCTTAGCCTCGTTGCTGCGAGCCACGACACAACCATCGTTGTTACTCCCGACAACCACAGCCTTCCCCTCGAGCGAACGGTCGACAGTACGCTCACACGACACAAAGAAATTATTGCAGTCTGCCAATCCGGTCATAATGCTTGCGAAGATTTACGGTAGATATTATTCTCACTAACGATATAGCCCTCATTGCAAAGAAACTGCAATGCCTGGGCTATCATTGCGGTATTTCTGCCACAATTAAGTTCAATCACCGGAAGAGTGGTGCCGTTTGGCTGCGCCTTGACAAATTCCCACACATTCTGCACAGCCTGTTCCTTAGCTTCAGCAGAGGAGTTTTTCTGTTTCCTTTTGTCTCGGCATACGTCACACTTGCGGCATTCTCCAGAGTCTTTCTCTCCGAAATATCTCAGCATGCGGTCCACCCGGCAAGTCTTAGAAGAAAACGCATAGTCGAGGATTGCCTCCACACGAAAAGTCATGGAATCCTTCCGCTTCTCATAGATATCCTTTCCTATGAGAATGCAATCGGTTTCCTCTCTTGAGGTGGGGAAATAAATCATTGGCAGTCCGGAATGGGGGATGTAGCTTAGAATCTTGTGACGTGCCAACTCAAGGAAAGCTTCATAGACGGTTGTCTCTGCTGTCTTAAGGGAGTTTGATATTTCAGACTCCTTAATATATACGTAGTCTGTGAAAAGACCGGTATAAGTTCGAAGCGTCATGGCGAGCACTCTGTCAACATCGGCAGAGAGGTCATGGATGTCATAGAGTTCCTCGCGGGTGCATAGCATCTTTACCCTTGACCGGCTGTCGGGATCCTCGATGAAGTGCATGTATTGCGCTTGTGAGAGGAGTCTCAGACATGCCCTTACCTGTTTCTCCTGAAGCTCAAAGCAACGGCAGAACTTCTCGATATTGAATTCCTTGACAGCGTCAAACCCTTCCCCGACGCTGACATGGAGAAAGTTGCACACACGCTCATAGGTTTTCCTGATTACCGGTCTCTCTGGGAAAGCCTCTGTGATCCGGCGGTGCATGATGCCCTTGTCGGCCTTTGCCGCGAGAAGCACTGCGAAAGATGGCAATCCGTCACGTCCAGCTCGTCCTGCCTCCTGGTAATACTCCTCCAATGATGGAGGCAGGTCATAGTGTATCACCACGCGCACGTCGGGTTTGTCGATGCCCATTCCAAAGGCATTCGTAGCCACCATTACCCTTACATCACCCTTCTGCCAAGCGTTCTGCCTCTCCTCTTTCAGTTGGAAGTCAAGTCCAGCATGATAGTAGGTGGATAATATGTCGGCAGTCATGAGAAATTCCGAAATCTCGCGACACCGCTTGCGACTTCTGACATAGACAATTGCTGTGCCTGACGTGCGTGACAGGATATGAAGCACATCATGGATTTTTGCCTCGCTGGTGCGAACAATGTAACTGATATTGTCTCTTACGAAACTCTTTCTAAATACATTCCCATCCTTGAAGAGCAGCTGCGACATGATGTCTTGCGCCACTTCCGGAGTGGCAGTTGCAGTAAGTGCAAGAACCGGGATTCCCGGTTTTAGCTTGCGCAACTGCTTGATGTCAAGGTATGAAGGACGGAAATCGTAACCCCATTGGGAGATGCAGTGAGCCTCGTCAACCACAATCAGCCTAACCTCTATCTGGCGAATCTCAAGCATAAACCGGTCGCTGTGAAGCCTTTCGGGTGCTATGTAAACAAATTTGGCCTTACCATTGGTCAGGGTCTCCCATGCAGCGCGCGTTTCCTTTGTCGACATGCCCGCGTGGAAATACACAGCCTTTATCCGTCGTTTCTTCAGATTGTCAACCTGGTCTTTCATCAACGAAATCAGTGGGGTGACAACAATCGTCACTCCTGACTCAAAGGTCATTCCCGGCACCTGGAATGTGATTGACTTACCGCCGCCTGTAGGCATGAGTCCCAACGTGTCATGCCCATCAAGCACGGAATTGATGATATCTTCCTGAAGGGGGCGGAATGTGGAATACCCCCAATATTTCTTAAGGATCTGGTGAATGTTGTTCATAATTCAGAGTGGAGAGTGGAGAGTTGGTGGGTATTTCTCACTCAACGGAGGGACGGATGTCGCGGATCATGAGTTGGATGGATTCGGGATGTCCGGAGCGTTTTGTCTGCTCAATGGTGTAGCATATGTCAATTGGCTTATGGGCATGGATATGCTCGAAATAGGGTGCCATATTGAAGGCTATGGCATTGATTACACGGCTGGTGCTGTTGTCTTCGAGCTCAAGTTTTATATGCTCAAGGTTCTTCCCGACGAGCTTGCTCGTGCCGAAGTCAAAGACATTGCGCGTGCAGAACACGGGATTCTGGTTACCCGGTCCAAATGGGTTGAATTTCTTCAGATATGAGATTAGCTCTGGAGTGATGTCAGCAAAATCAATCATGGCGTCGATATCGATCATCGGCGTCAGCTGGTTGGGCTGTATATGGGTAGCGACATACTCCTCGAAACGGCGCCTGAACTCCGGGATGTTCTCCTCTTTAAGCGACAGACCAACTGCGTAGGTGTGGCCGCCAAAGTTTTCAAGAAGGTCACGGGTGGAATTCACTGCCGAATACACATCAAATCCCTGCACGGAACGCGATGAGCCCGTGGCAATGCCATTAGAATATGTGAGCACCACAGAGGGCTTGTAATACAGCTCCGTAAGGCGAGATGCCACAATACCGATGATGCCCTTGTGCCAGTCTTTATTGTAGACCACCACCGAACGTTTCCCATGGATGATATTCACGTTGTTTTCAATCAACGTGTTGGCCTCTTCTGTGATTTTCTTGTCGAGCTCCTTGCGGTCTTTGTTATATTGGTCTATGTCTTTACCTTTCTCATAGGCATCGTGGAGGTCGCGACACACGAGAAGATCTACCGCCTCAATGCCGCTCTGCATTCTGCCGGAGGCGTTGATGCGCGGTCCAATCTTGAAAATCACATCGCTGATTGTGATGTCTTTGTTGGTGAGCTTACACAGGCGTATTATGCTTCTCAATCCGAGATTTGGATTGGAATTCAGTCTTCGCAATCCATGATATGCCATTATACGGTTCTCCCCTACTATCGGCACAATGTCGGCAGCGATACTGACAGCGACAAGGTCGAGGAGCGAGTCAAGTTCATTATGATTGGAGAGCCCGTTGCTTTGTGCAAACGCCTGCATAAACTTGAATCCCACACCGCATCCGGAGAGATGTGTGCATGGGTATGTTGACCCCGGCATTTTGGGGTTGAGGATAGCCACTGCAGGAGGAAGCTCCTCGTCAGGCAAATGGTGGTCGCAGATTATGAAGTCGATACCTTTCTCCTTGGCGTATGCAATCTCATCGATAGCCTTGATTCCGCAGTCGAGCACAATCACCAGTTTCACATCGTTCTCAGCGGCATATTCAATGCTTTTGAGCGATATGCCATACCCTTCCTCGTAACGGGTGGGAATGTAATACTCGATATTGCTGTAGTAATTCTGGAGATATTTATAAACAAGAGCCACGGCGGTGGTGCCGTCAACGTCATAGTCGCCATAGATCATTATCCTTTCCTTGGCACCCATTGCCTTGTTGAGCCTGTTTACTGCCTTGTCCATATCAGGCATCAGAAACGGATCGTGAAGTTCAGACAATGAGGGTGTAAAGAAGGATACAGCCCCTTGGGGAGTGCTGACGCCGCGTCTGATCAACAATTCAGCAATAGGCGATGCGCCGCCGCATTGCGGCAGCATCTCTTCTGCATCTTTCTTTTGCTGAAGGGTCAGGGGTTGGTAGTTCCATTTGGTTATCATCGCTGACAGAATGTAGGTTGAACCCACTGGGAGTTCAAAGTGTTACAAGGTTAACGCTATGGGCGTCGCCACGAGGATGGGGATTACAGACTGCAAATATACAAATTATTTCAATCTTCCACAAATATCATGGCTATGGAGTGGTGTGTTTAAGGTTTTTTAAGTACTTTTGCAGTGTGAAGGCCAACCGGAGTGTGGCTGATGGGCCATTAGAACCATATCTCATGGCAAATTGAAAGAGACAATGGAAAAAGACATAGAAACGGTAGTTTGACAGCACCTCGCCAATAATTTTTTGATTGACATATTTGTATATG
>CAZRUR010000025.1:0-28477 GCA_964603335.1 uncultured Sangeribacter sp.
GAAGTTACGGTTTATTTTTTACTTGGCAAGATGTGAAATAACTGGGTTACGATCATACGCTTGCCCTCTTTGATTGTCTCCAGGGAGATGGAGTGGTCAGGTCCAGTTGCATTGGTGATTGTTATCTCGTATGGCTGCACTTCTCAATATTTATCGGTAGTGCCATAATTATTTGTCAGTTCTACAATTCTTTAGTTTTGAGGCGATCCTCTTTATCTCACAAAGATAACTATAATTTATGATATTTCAAAGTTATATTATCTCAAATTAGTGGTGAGGGTAGATGAAGCGGGCGAGGCCGTAGATGTAGCGGCGGAAGCCGGGACGATAGTGGAGTACGCGGGTGAACCAGCCCATGTGGGGGTCGAGGAATCGGACAAGGGCTCCGACAAGCACCATTGCTATCAGAGTACCTATGCCAACTATATTCCATAGCCATTTGCCAAAGAACACATAACTTAGCACTACAGTTATAGCCACAAGCGATATGTCTACCACTATCTTTGCCTTCGGGAAGGGTACTTTAAAGGCACGGCTGATAGCCACCGGGAAACCCTCACCAGGCATCGTGACAGAACCGCAGCGAATCTCAAGACTGATGCCAATGGCAAGCATAACGCACCCCAACAGTTGCACTCCTATCTTTGCCAAGATTACATTGCATACAATCGCCGAAGTAAGCCACATATTGATATCGAGAAGAAAACCAAAGAGAAAACCAATGATCAACTGGAAAAGCTGCAGCGGCTCAAAATGTCTGCGGAGCACGAGGATTTGCAGCAACACGAAAATAAAATTCAGATAATAAGTATATTCACCAATTGTCAAGGCTGGGACAAATCCTTTCTCTCCGGCAAGCGACATGACGAATGGTATGGTAGATATTACACTGCTTCCTAAATTTGAACGGACACACAGTGCAACTCCAAAGGTCATAATGAAAATTGATACTAACAGCAAAATATGCTGCCAGATAAACATGATTATCTTTTCTTTTCTTCTTGATGATTTGGCCATTGTAAAAGTTAAGAGTTGAGAGTTGGAAGTTAAGAGTTTATAGGTTATGAGGTAATTTGTTAAGGTAATGAGAATTGCCCTTCTGGTGGAGCAGAAGGGAAATTATGGTTGATGGATTTATGATTTTTCAGACGAGTTTGCGATAGCGGATGCGGTGGGGAGTGTCGTTGCCGTCGCGTTTCTTCTTGAACTCCTCGTAATCGGAATATGAGCCCTCATAGAATGTGACCTGACTGTCACCCTCAAAGGCGAGGATGTGGGTTGCGATACGGTCGAGGAACCAACGGTCGTGGCTGACAACAACAGCACAGCCGGCGAAATTCTCCAGACCCTCCTCAAGAGCGCGGAGAGTGTTCACGTCAATGTCGTTGGTAGGCTCGTCGAGCAGAAGCACATTCCCCTCCTCTTTGAGAGCCATGGCGAGGTGAAGACGGTTTCGCTCACCGCCGGAAAGCACGCCAATCTTCTTCTCCTGGTCGGCACCTGTGAAATTAAACTTCGAGAGATAAGCGCGGGCATTCATATCCCTTCCACCCATTCGGAACGACTCAACGCCCTGAGAGATTACCTCATATACGGTCTTGTCGGGAGACAAATCCTTATGGTTCTGGTCGACATATGCTATCTTTACAGTCTCTCCAATCTCAAACTCACCCTTATCCTGTTTCTCAAGACCCATGATGAGGCGGAAGAGAGTTGTCTTTCCGGCACCGTTCGGACCGATTACGCCCACAATGCCGTTGGGTGGAAGCATGAAATTAAGGTCGGTGAAGAGAGCCTTGTCATCATATGCCTTGGCAAGGTGTTGAGCCTCAATAACCTTGTTTCCGAGACGCGGACCGTTAGGTATGAATATCTCCAGTTTCTCCTCACGCTGTTTCTGGTCTTCATTAAGGAGTTTGTCGTAGCTTGACAGACGCGCCTTTCCCTTTGCCTGTCGAGCCTTGGGCGCCATTCTTACCCATTCAAGCTCACGCTCAAGAGTCTTGCGGCGTTTGCTTGCCTGTTTCTCTTCCTGAGCCATACGCTTGGTCTTTTGGTCAAGCCATGAGCTGTAGTTGCCTTTCCAAGGGATACCCTCGCCACGGTCGAGTTCAAGAATCCAACCGGCAACATGGTCAAGGAAATAGCGGTCGTGGGTGACTGCAATCACTGTGCCAGGATATTGCTGAAGGTGTTGCTCAAGCCAGTCTATCGACTCTGCATCAAGGTGGTTGGTAGGCTCGTCGAGAAGAAGGATATCCGGCTGCTGAAGCAGGAGACGGCAGAGAGCCACACGGCGACGCTCACCGCCTGAGAGCACCGCAATCTTCTTGTCGTCGGGAGGACAACGGAGCGCATCCATGGCACGCTCGAGTTTGTTGTCGAGGTTCCAAGCGTCGCAGGCATCGAGTTTATCCTGAAGTTCTGCCTGGCGGTTGATGAGTTTCTCCATCTTGTCGGGGTCTTCCAATACATCTGGATCTGCGAAAGCGTTGTTTACCTCGTCATATTCGGCGAGAAGGTCGAGGACAGGCTGCATACCTTCCTGCACCACTTCCTTTACTGTCTTTTCTGGGTCAAGCTTGGGGTCTTGCTCAAGATATCCAACAGAATAACCGGGTGAGAAGACCACGTTGCCCTGATAGCTCTTGTCGATGCCGGCTATAATCTTCAGAAGTGTGGACTTACCGGAGCCGTTGAGACCGATGATGCCAATCTTGGCACCATAGAAGAAAGAGAGATAGATATTCTTCAATATCTGTCGCTGAGGGGGTATAATCTTGCTTACACCCACCATTGAGAATATTATTTTTTTATCGTCTGCCACGAGAAAATGGAAAATTAAAAAATGAAAAATGAAAATTTATTTGGGTGCTGATTTTGTGCGGTAGTCGCAGCGCACTTTCCCTTTTGCTATGTTGTTGAGTTTTGTGCGGATCATCTGCTTGCGGATGCCGTTTACGCGGTCGGTATAGACAGTGCCGAGCAGATGGTCAAACTCGTGCTGTATTATTCTGGATGCGAAACCTGAGAATTCCTGCTCGTGCTCCACAAAGTCTTCATCGAGCCAATTTAGGCGTATATGCTCGTAACGTTTCACAGGTTCCGAAAGTCCGGGGAGTGAGAGGCATCCTTCCTCGCGAGTGACGGGATCAACGTCTTCAATTACATCAAGTTCGGGATTTATCACTGCAAACTTCAGGTCTTTGCATTCCGGGAATTTGTCGGCAAGCACACTGCCGTCAATCACGAACACGCTGATGGGGAGTCCAACTTGTGGAGCTGCAAGACCAACGCCATCAGAATGATACATTGTCTCGAACATGTCTGCCACGAGTTTCTTCAGTTCCGGGTAATCCTGCTCGATGTCTTCCGCTTCCTTGCGGAGCACTGGATGACCGTATAAATAAATTGGTAATATCATAATCAAAAATAGTTCTTCTTATTCAAAGATACCCTCCGACACTTCCTCAACTTCCGTGTCGTCGGAGTTTTCGTCGATCTGACCCTCGCATGCGTTGAAGTCAGCCGGGAATTCAAACTTGGCGTCCTGGGAGTAGGGGAGTTTCTTGTCGGCATACACCTTCTGCATGTAATAGCCATAGATAGGCAGTGCAGCACGAGCGCCCTGACCGAGTGCCATAGTGTTGAAGTGGATGTAACGCTCCTCACCGCCAACCCAAACGCCAGTCACAAGGTCAGGAGTGAATCCCATAAACCATGAGTCAGAGTTGGAGTTGGTGGTACCGGTCTTGCCACCCATCTGGGCATGAATGCCATAGCGTCCGCGAAGACTGGCTGCTGTTCCGCTGTCAACAACGTTCATAAGGATGGAAAGAATCTTGTAGTAAGCCTGCTCGCTTGTCACCTCGCTTCTGTGAGGTGTGCAAGACCATATAAGGTTGCCTTGGTTATCCTCAATATGAGTGACAAACACGGGGTCAACTCTCATCCCTTTGTTGGCGAAAGTGGAGTAGCCAGCCACCATCTCCTTCACAGGGACGTCTACGGTGCCGAGGGCAAGAGGAAGTGTGGCATCAATATGACCGGTTATACCAAACATTCTCATCTTATTTGCGAGGTTTTGTGCCCCAAGTTCATTGACAAGGCGTGCTGAGATCCAGTTGTTGGAGTTAGTCAATGCCCAGCGCAAGTCAACCATCTCGCCGATTCGGGCAGTTCCGGAGTTGCGCGGCGACCAGTTGCCGAACGTAGGCTGCGAGTTCAGGAACATGGAGCATGGTGTGTAATCCTGTTCCATGGCGAGAGTGTAGAGGAAAGGCTTGGCTGTAGAGCCAATCTGTCTTCTGCCTATCGACACCATGTCATATTGGAAATAGTTGAAATCAGGACCGCCGACGTAAGCCTTGACATAGCCGGTGTGGGGATCCATGCTCATCACACCGACGCGGAGTATTGACTTCATGTAAAGCAAAGAGTCATAGGGAGTCATGGTGACTGTCTTAGACCCTGGCCGATAGTTCTCACCCTCCTTTACATATGTGAATATATCCATCTGGTATGGCTTATGGAAAGTTGCCTCGATGTCAGCCTCATTCCATCTGGCGTTCTTAAACACGCGCCAGCGCTCGGTCTGCTTCATGGCATTCTTTATGAGATTCATCACGCCACTTCTGCTGAGCTCATCAGTGTTTGTGGTGTAAGGACCCGTCACCTGACCCTGCTTCTCCTTGAAGAAAGCGGGTTGGAGTGTGCCGCCAAGATGCTTATAGACAGCCTCCTCCGCATAATTCTGCATTTCCACGTTGATGGTGGTGTAGATTTTCAGACCGTCTGTATAGATGTCGTAATATTTTCCGTCAGGCTTTGGATTCTTTATAATCCAGCCATAAAGAGGATTCTCTTCCCATTGTGTTGAGTCGGTGTTGTATTGACCAAGAGCGAGAATATATGCGAGGTTACTTTTGTAATTGTCGCGTTTTGGACGTTCCGGTTTCTTTGCCCTCATGAGCATACGAATTTCCTCCCGCAGATATGGAGCACCACCTTCGCGGTGGTCAACGCGGTGATAGTCAAGTTCGATGGGTAGATTTTTGAGGGAGTCAGCCTCCGCTTTTGATAGCTTCCCGGCTTTTACCATCTGCTCAAATACAACATTCCGGCGCTCACGGGTTCTCTCAGGATGTCTCAATGGGTTGTAGTAACTCGGATTCTTAAGCATCCCGACAAGCATTGCCGATTCCTGGATGTTGAGGTCCCACGGCTCCTTGTTGAAATAGACGTTTGCGGCGGTCTTTATGCCGACGGCATTGTTGAGGAAATCAAAACGGTTGAGATACATGTTGATGATTTCCTGCTTGGTGTAGAACCGCTCCAGTTTTATGGCAATCATCCATTCAATTGGCTTCTGGAGAGCACGTTTGAACATATTGGATGAAGGCTGAGAGTAAAGTTGCTTTGCGAGCTGCTGGGTGATTGTGGAGCCGCCACCAGCAGACTTGTCGCCCATCATAAGAGTCTTTACTCCGGCGCGGCCGAGGGCAATGAAGTCAATGCCTGAGTGGCTATAGAAACGCTCGTCTTCCGTGGAGATAAGTGCGTCGATAACGTATGGCGACACCGACTTGTAGTCTGAATTGACACGGTTGCCGGCCCTGGCGAAATACCTTCCGAGCTCAGTGGTGCCGTCAGATGCTATCAACACTGATGCCAGTTTGTCATGGGGATCCTCAAGCTCCTCAATAGGCGGCATATAACCGATTACTCCATTATATATCAGGAGCAAGAACAATGCTATCACAGCACCTAAACTGAGAAAAGATATCCACAGGAATTTTACAATCCTGCGGTTGCGGATTATCTTTTTGTTTGCCTTGGGGTCAATATTCATCGGGTCAAGAGATTGGCCTCCATTATTATTTCGACTATCTGCCATTTCTTTACGAGGAATAAAAAATTTCTTTTGAGAGAGATAAAAAATTAAGCATTTGCCTATGCGTTGGAAGTTTGGGCACACCACGCGAATGCAAATGCAAAATTACAAAAAAATTGGCTTATAACCAAATTGGTTTTATTAAGCGTTGAGATTTCAGTGTTGCGTTAGAGTTTAATATCGGAGATGTCGACGATTTTGTTTACTATGGCATATATTGTGAGCCCTGTTGCGGAGTGGATCTCGAGTTTGCGGGCTATGTTGCGGCGGTGGGTTATGACTGTGTGGATAGAAAGAAAGAGTTTGTCGGCAATCTCTTGATTTGTCATGCCCTTGGCCACTAATGAAATAATCTCTTTTTCGCGCTGAGAGAGAGTCTCTTTCTCATCTTGGCTGTCAGATTGGGATGAACATAGCTTTTTTATTTTAGATGCCATTGTGTCGAGGTCGTCAATCACGGAAATCACATCATCGTAGAGGGCAGCCGCCTGACGGTTGAGTTTCCCAAGCTCAATTGCCACAATCTTGAAATCATCGGAATTGAACTCCTCGCGGAAACTTTCAGGATTAAACATGCCTTCGAAAGTTGGATTGACCAATACAATGTCGGGAGTGTTTGCCTTCATACAGACGGAAAGGTCTGACATCGTCTTGACTTCCATAATTTCCGCCTGAATGCCGGGAAGACGTCGCAAACATTGAGAGAATCCCGTGGAAAGCACGGGAGAGGTCTCCGCTATCAATATATGAATCTTTTCTGACTTTGACATGATCAACGGTTTTCGACTTGGTTTTCAAGTTTCATAATTGCCGGCACGAGGAGACAGTCTTCTACGTGGCAGTGACTCTGCAGTTCATCCTCGCAGCGGTAAATGTCGTAGAGGGCGGCATTAAGAAGATTGGTCTTGGCATCTTGCGGACAATACTTTATGATTATGTTCTTAAGTTCCTTAAGTTTAGATCCAACCTTCTCATGATGGTCGCTATAGGTGGTGATCTTGAAATTATCAATAGTCTCACCTCCGATGAGTGCACGTACGTATTTGAACACCGTCATCTCCTCATATTCCATATGAGTGCGCACCTCATGCACGTATTCATCAAAGAGCTTGACTATCAAGAATGACACATCAAAGTCGCGGAGCTGGATGCCGTCAAGGAGTTTTCTCCTGATTGCCGGCAGGCAATATTCCAAGAAATAAATATGGCTTTGCTTAAGATAATGTAAGAGCGACTCAACCGACACATCTGGCGATGTCTCAAAATTGTTGAACCCATCCATTACAAAGTTGACCACAGTTAGAAATGTGCGGCAGTCGACCCCGGCATCGTCACACACCTCAGTCACGGTCTTGTCGCCGAAGCCCATCGGTATGCCAAATCGGCTCATCACCTGAATCAGTTGGTAATTGTCGGCGATGAGGGTTATCATCTTGTCGGAGGGTAGATATGTCTTTTGTCGTGTCATGGTTGTCAGTTGTCAGTTGTTGGTTTTTAGTTGTTAGTCGTTGGATAGAGGGTGGGTATATATGGCGGAATGGAGCCACTTCCTTGGGGAAATGGCTTCCATTATTGCCTAATCTAACTCTAAATAACTAATAACTAAAGCTTGTTATAAAGCTACTAATCCTGCTTGTTTACGGTTGCAAAATTAGTGGATCATTCTGTGGTGTGCAATAACAATAAATAGGTAAAAATGGAGAGTGATATTAGTTTTTGTTAACAATAAATGGTTACTTGGTCAGTCAAAATGGCGATTTCGGAGAAATGGTTTCCCTGAAATTACTTTTTCTTGACGGAGAAGCCGAAGTTGCCTATTATCTTACCTAATTCGTGGTAGTTGCCGTGTGAGTAGGCGAGTAGACCGGCATCCTCGAGTGAGAATTTGCCTGTCACCAGGTCAAGGTAGCGGTCGTCAGCCCTGACATTTAGCACCTCAGCTATAAACATATCGTGAGTGCCGAGACGCATCACGGTCTTGACACGACACTCGATGCTTAACGGTGATTCCTCTATTGTGGGCGACTTCACCATCTCGCCGGGCAGTGGATGCAGCCCTGTTTCTTTCCATTTGTCGTAGTCTCTTCCGGAGCGGACACCAACCCAGTCGGTTGCGCGAGCCATGTCGACGGTTGTCAGGTTAATGGTGAATTCCATATTCTTCTCAATCAGAGGATAGGAATGACGTTCGGGGCGTACTGACACATAACACATTGCCGGATCGGAACATATTGTTCCGGTCCAGGAAACGGTTAGCATATTCCAATTTTCGGGTTTGTCGCCACAGGTGACGATGACGGCTGGGAGAGGGTAGATTTGGGTGCCGGGGCGCCAGGAGATTTTTGCCATAGTTCTATTGTTTTTTAGCGGCTGAAGAGGGATGGGGGGAGTGGCCGCTGGTTGTAGGTGGATGCCATTGCCTCACCGTAGGCTCCTGCCGAACGTATTGCGAAGATATCACCGCGTTTGGTGGTGGGGAGCATCTCGTTGACACCGAAGGTGTCGGAAGATTCGCATATCGGGCCAACCACATCATACTCCTTCTCAATCGGTGACTTTGATGAGAGATTCTGAATCTTATGATGAGCCTGATAAAGGGCGGGACGGATAAGTTCCGTCATGCCGGCATCCAGAATTATGAATTTCTTCTTCTCCCCTTCCTTTACATACAGCACTTTGGATATCAGGGAGCCACACTGACCCACAATAGCCCTGCCCAACTCAAAATGCAGATGCTGTCCGGGGCGCAGCTTGAGATTTTCCTTGAAGATGTCGAAATATTCCTTAAAGTTAGGGATTGGATTGGCATCCGGGTCATCATAGTCAATGCCCAGTCCACCGCCCACGTTGATTGACTGCACGTTAAGTCCGGGGTATTTGTGCAGGAGGTCATTGATCCTCTCGCACAGAATCTTATATGGAGTGAGGTCGGTGATTTGACTCCCTATGTGGAAATGGAATCCTTGAAAATCAATCCAGTCGTATTCCATGCAACGTGAGATCATATCGTCGAGCATGGAGAGGGAGATTCCGAATTTATTTTCCGGAAGTCCGGTTGTGATATAGTGGTGTGTATGCGCGTCGATCTCAGGATTAATTCGAATGGCAACGGGCGCTTTTTTCTTCATAGAGGAAGCAATCTCGTCAATCACGTTGAGTTCGGCAGCCGACTCCACGTTAAGACACCCCACGCCCAAAACAAGGGCCTGGGTAATCTCATTGTCGGTTTTCCCAACACCGGCAAACACTATCTTTGAAGCCGGAAATCCGGCATCTACTGCTCTCAGAATTTCGCCAAGGCTAACAGTGTCAGCCCCAAGTCCGAAAGATGCTATCCTTTTGAGAATCTCATGATTGGCATTTGCCTTAATAGCATAATGCACATGATAGTTTGGGAAAGAAGAGGCTTCTTTCAAGGCTTCGATAGTCTCGTCGAGGAGATGGAGGTCATAATAATAAAACGGAGTCTCTTCAGAACGGAATTGTTCCAGAGGGAAAATTGTCTGGCTCATAGATACAGCGTATTGTTACTCAAATCACAACGAATCTACAATGTCAAAAGTTCGAATTATGTTAAATTTTCTCAGAAAAGATGCTTGCTGAGAAGTTGTAGAGCCTTGATTTTATCCTCTTTAGGGATAAGCAGGGAGATATTGTAGTTGCTGCCGCCATAAGAAATCATCCTTACAGGAATCTCTTTCAAAGCATTCACTACCTCAGCCTCAAAACCACGGTTCTGCCATTCAAGGTCACCCACAACGCAGACGATAACCATATCGCTGTCGACAGTCACATCGCCGAATTCATTGAGCTCCTTTACAATCTCATTCAGATGGCATGTATTGTCGATGGTTACAGATACTCCCACCTCTGAGGTGGTGATCATGTCGATAGGGGTCTGGTATTTCTCAAAAATCTCAAACACCTTGCGCAGGAAACCATAGGCGAGAAGCATGTGGCTGCTCTTGATCTTGATGGCAGTGATATTGTCTTTAGCTGCCACAGCCTTAATTGAGCGTGTTGGCTTTGCATTGTAGATTATGGTGCCCGGAGCATCGGGTTCCATTGTGTTGAGAAGCCTTACCGGTATATTGGCATGTTTTGCCGGAAGCACACATGTAGGGTGCAAAATTTTAGCTCCGAAATAAGCCAACTCGGCAGCCTCCTCGAAATGGAGTTCACCCACAGGGGATGTGCCCTCTACGAATCGTGGGTCATTATTGTGCATCCCATCGATGTCAGTCCAAATCTGAATCTCGTCAGCGTTGATAGCTGCTCCAATCAGTGATGCGGAATAGTCGCTGCCGCCACGCTGAAGGTTATCAATCACGCCGTCTGCATTGCGGCAGATAAATCCTTGGGTCAGATAGATGTCATAACCAGGGTGTTTGGCAAGAACCTCAGTGGTATGCTTCTTTATGTAATCCTGGTCAGGCTCACCGTCGTTATTAAGGCGCATAAATTCAGTGGCATCAAGGAGTATGGCATTGAGCCCTTTCTCCTTCATATATAGGTCAACGAGCATTGTGGAGAGTTTCTCTCCGAAAGCCACCACCTCCTTGCTTTCTTTCTCACCGAAAGGATTACCCACATAATTTCTAAGCTTAGAGAACATATCCTCAAGATTCTTGTTGGCTGTGGATAGGCACTGAGGGTCAGACAACAACTGTTTGGCCGTTGTAAAATATTTCTGCTCAAGATCATCAATCTGTTTCTTGGCGTTGCAGTTTTCTCCGTCTAAGATGCTGTTGGAGATATTGATAAGACTGTTTGTAGTGCCGGACATCGCGCTCAGCACCACAAAGACATTACCGGCTTGGGACACCAATCCCACCACATTCTTCATTCTCTGGGCGCTTCCCACGGAAGTGCCACCGAATTTCATTACCTTCATAATTATACCTGTAGAATCAAATTCTGTAGAAATATTTTGCAAAATTATTAAAAATATATGTAAGATGCTAAAGAATTAACAAAATACTGATGCAAAATATCATGAAAAGGTTTATTTTAAGTCAAAAATGTCTGAAACATCGTTAGAAAAGAAAGAGACAGGCTTATTCCCCAGGTCTGGCACGTTGTATGATTTCAGATTGAAGTCGTAGAACGAAGGTGACTTTTGTGGGAGCACAAATGGCTTTGATACTTCTCCATCTTCCGAGACGTGGGCAAAATATGGTTTGCCATACAGCCCGTCATCTCGTTTGCTGGCAAATACGAACCAACGTCCTGACGATGACCATGTATGATAGGTGTCGCTCATAGCGCTGTTTACCATATCAAGACTATTAATCTCTCCAGTTGCCAGATTCATCATACGTAGGTCTGCCTCGCGATGCCAAATGGGGAAGGTGCCAAAATCAGAGACAGTATAAAGAAGTCGCTTACCATCAGGAGACACCCTTGGATGACTGACGCTATTGTGCGCACCAGATTTGGCTTGAATGATGGTGTCAACGTGGTTGCCAAATTCACCTTTCAAAGGATCGAAACTTATCCGGCAAAGGCTGTATTGCACACTGTCAAGGGTAGACGGACGTGCGGGACCGTTTGCCACACAATAATATATGCTTTTCCCATCGGCAGAAAATGTGGGGAAGGTTTCCAGCCGTGTAGAGTCGGCAAGTAGGGGAGACCGCATAATTGCGTCTCTTTGTAGGTCATAGACGTAGACATCGGATTTTGTGTCAAACACCTCCAATCGTTTGTAAGGATGGGAATGAAATGCCGGAATAATGGCATTCGTGGAGAAAACTATATATTTTCCGGAAGGGTCGAATTGGGCATATACAGCCCCCGACACCATATCGGGTGTCTTGAAATCAAGGAGCCTCAGGTTTCCGTGGTCATTGAGCACCATACCTCCACCTTTACCACGTACGTAGAAGAATGAGAGGTCTCCGTTCCCGGGAGCATGGGTGTGGCAATTCATACATCGGTTGCCGACTGTGTTGTAATCGCACAAGATTCTTTCTGAAAAATCCTCAATGTTTCTCTCTACAATCTGCAGCCGTGAAAATACCTCATAATCAGGTTCTATGAGACGGTAAGTCAAGTAACTATCAATGCTGTCGGGCGAGACGTTTATCTTAAAAGGTCTGTAACCTATCCATTTCCCATCTTGCAAAGCTGTGACTTTGACAGACACTGAGTTGCAGGCTGCTTTCTCCATCAGCCTATGCCAATCCTTGAGGTTGAAGATTGCCTCGTTTCCTTTCCTGAGTGATTTGACCTCGTAATCTCCAAATGAAGCGATTGCCTGAATTGCCTCGCAACTGTCGCGTAGCAGAAAGTTGAGTGGTGCGATATTAATCGGAACAGTCACATCAACATAATCAGGATAGATATTGGGCAGAGAGTCAGACTCCTTGATATCTTTAGGGGAAGGAGTGCAACCTGCCAATATGACAAGCATCAGTAGGACGTATGTGTATAGTCGTTTCATTTTGTCGGTCATTGTTTGTCGAAATAATACCAATAAGTGCCCCGGAACGCGGGGTTGCCACGTCGGTTGCTGTATTGGTTGAACAATCGCATTTGCTGTTCAGACACGATATATCTTTCCCACTCCTCCTCGGGAGCATTTGTGCCGGCAAGATAAATCATCAGGGCCTGTTGATATAGGTCTTTATATCTTGGATTGCCTTTGGCAATGCAGTATGTGTCATAATCCATCTTGAACGTATCCATATCTTTGAGCAACAGGTCAGTGCATAAAAGATAGTCGAGTGCAAGCGTATTCCGTGGATTTGACTCAAGGAGCTCGAGTAATATGTTGCGGCAATTGTCGCCAAGCCGTATATTATCCTTATCATTGGAAAATGCGCGGCGGCGAATTATCTCAGACTCAACTTCGGGAGAGAATTGCGTGGGAGTGTGTCTCTTGCTCCAGTTGGAGTATGCGTGGGTTTTATTAAGTATCCTCAGATATTTCATGGCAGCGAGAGTGTCGCCGCTCACGAGGTTTATTTCCGCAAGACGCTGCACCATCCTGACATTACGGTTGTGGGGCGAGAACACATTGCGCATCATAGCGGCACGCTCGGCATAGGTCATGTCGCCAAGTTCGTAATAGAGGTCATTCATCATATTTATCACCGGTAGTGGTGACGTGTCGCCGATGGTGGTTAGGGTGCCAAGCTTCCTTACCGGGTATTTCAACAGATTGTCAGGTAGGGAATCCTGCCTCGCACTCGCAAGATAGTAGTAAAAGGCGGTGATATCGTTTATCGGGTCTGCTTTGAGAGCAAGTCTTTTGGTTTTGTCGTAATCCCGGTTGTAGAATGCGTCGGCAATTGCGACACGTTTCTCAAATTCCATTTGTGGTTTGGACGGAGTGACTAATCCTGGGTAAAGAAGAGCTTTTGAGTAAGGCAATGCATAGTGATTACTTAGTATGGCAGGAGTGCCTAAGACAAAGAGTGAGGTAACTATCAGTGATACCCACCAAAATTTGGATTTTTGCCTGATTGCGAGCAGAATTATTGATAGGGCGGTAAGTAAGGCTCCGAATCCGAATGTCCAATAAGCCGGGATTACTAAGAGGGGGGAGAGGTTAAGACTATTGCCGTTGTGAAGTGGGATCTTGATGTTGAATAATCCCAATAAAAGACCACCGGCACTGCATATGAAGAATGAAAGATTTGAAGAAGATGGCATAGAGCATGCCACCATTAACAACAAAAAAACGGCAGTGAGTATCCATGCAGCAATAGAAGGTAGTAACTTTAGCATAAACATGGCGAAACACAATGTGCAGACAGCGATTGTAAGTGACAGAATCACAGCCCCAACAATCGGCATATAATAGAATTGTGTCAGCCATTCCCCTGCCATACATCCCAGCCAAGCCGGTTTGTCAAAATATGTGGCGAGCCAGTGGGGAGTGTTGAGGAAAATCTGGTTCTGTTCCTGCCATGATAAATGCCCCGGATAAACTGTCGCATAAAATATGGCGAGGGCAACACAACATATGAATGCCACCACGAAGATAATTATGTTTTTATTCTTCTTCATATTCATCTTCATAGCTCACTTTTTTTACGCTCACGGGTGTAATATCTCCTGAATCGACAATTGAGTGCACACGCTTCACGTCAAGGTCGATCTTTTCGGAAATGAAATCCGGGGCATTAAACGAGTGGAGAGCCTCGTCATAATATTGCTGTGGATTGCGTTGCGGAAGAAGGAATGGTTTTGTGGCTTTCCCATCGTTGCCCATGCAGGAGAGATAAAGATTGCCATACATGCCGTCGCGACGTTTGCTGTTGAATAGGAACCAACCTCCGGAAGCACTCCAGTTGTGGTAGGCATCGCTACAGTCGCTGTTCAATTCATCAAGTGGACGGGAATCACCGGTTGCAAGATCCAAAATCCAAAGGTCGGCATCGGCATGGTGGATAGGGGAGGTTCCATATTCTGTAAGGTTATACATCAGGAATCTTCCGTCGTAGGAAGGTCTTGGCAGACTCACGCTCTTGCCGATATTGTCTGCGCAAATGAGCGTGTCGATTTTATCTCCGAATGCCCCTCCCTTGTCGTCAAAGTCTATGCTGCACAGACTGTATTTAAGTCGGTCGTAACCACCTGGCATATTTACAGAATCGGCGAGACAGAAATATATTTTCTTTCCGTCGGGTGAGAAGGCTGGAGTCGTCTCGCAACGTGGGGTGTGTACCAATGATGAGGTGATGAGACGGTCTGTCTCAGTGTCAAGCACCACCAAGTCGGAGAACACATCCCAAGGCTCAATATTGTGGTCTCTGTCAAGATAGAAATTCTGCACGATACGGTTTACGGAATAAGCCACATATCTCCCTTCGGGATGCCAGTAGCCATATGTGGCGTTACCCAAAGTCTCGGGTGCCTTTGTGTTAAGATATGCGAGACTGTCTCCATTCTTCAATATTGTCCCACCACTCGCGCCTCTTACGTGGATGGAGAATTGGTCTGCACTACCACGGTTAGAGTAGTGGCAATTTAGGCATTGTCCTGCCACGGCTGTCTCTTCAAGCACCGGGATTTCCTTGAATGAGGAGAGTTCACGTTGATAGATTCCGGTCTTGCTGAAAGTCTGGTAGCCAGGTGCAATCTTCCTGTAAACCACTCCATAATCATTTAGAGGAGTGTCGCTGACATGCATGACAAACGGTGCATAGCGAGTCCATTTGTCATCTTTTCCTTTTACATAGACATCGAAAGTCAAGTCGGCGCCAACGTTAAGGGCGGTGAGTTCGTGCCAATGCTTGCTGTCGAAATCAGCCCAAGAGCCGGAGGTCTCCATCTCTCCCTCTTTTTCGCCTGTTACCCTGACGTAGACATACTTGGCATCTTTATCCGCCATGTTGAAATTCATGGGGGCGATTTGTGCCGGTATGGTGACTCCCTTATAATCGGGGAAGATGTCTGGTTGCTCTGTTGAAGGCGACATCTGCGGAGGTCGCTCGCCTCTGCAGGATATCAGGAAGAGAAATATGAGAAGGTAAAGATATTGCTTCATATTTGTCATGTTGTCATTATGTCAGATTGTCATTATGACATTTTATTATTCATGAGTTGGTTGGTAATTTTCGGTAGGTGCTGGGTTTTGGTTCTTTCGTGAGTTGATTAAGAAATATACTCCATAAGAACCGGGAGCAGCTGCTTGCCATGCTGAGGCATCGTCTTGGTTGCGCATCACCGCCTGCGCAAGATTGGAGGTCTGTCGCTTCACCTCACCGCTTATCTGAAACGGAATGCCTTCGAATGTATTGTGGCTGAATGTCCAATACATTGCAATCGCCTCTTGAATATGTCTTGGGATAATTCCCTGACTGAATTTATCCGCGGAGTGATTGTAGACTCCTACGAGGGTTGCGAGGTCTCCTTTTAGCAATGCGGAGGCGCAGTAATATTGCCAAGCCAGACCGTTTCTTCCCTCGCTGCCTATGGCCTGCATGGCAAGAATTTTGTCTATCTGCGTATGGTCGTAAAATGCTACCTGCTTGAAAGCGTTGCGGCGTAGCGGACCATACACCTGATGCGTCTCTACATCGTGATCATTATGGAGCAGAGTCTCTGCATGACTCGCCCAGCTGGCATAATAGAAACTGTTTCGCAACATACCGATATATTTCTCAGCCACCTTATAATTGCCGTTGATAATCATACATTCCGCCATGCGCTTCATAAAGCGTCCGCTCTTGCGGTCGTTCATGATAGCCTCTTGAATGTCGAAAGTAGTGGAGAATGCTATGTTTGTCAACCCCAGTCGGTAAAGAATCTCGGCAGTCACAAGAGGGGAGGTGTTGTCGAGTCGGTTTTTATCTATGAGGCTCTCTATCCCCTTTTGGTCATATTGAAACATCTTGTCGGTCAGCTGTCCGGTCATTCCCAAGGCAAGGTTGAGCGCCTGAAGACTAAAGGAGTCTGACGGCTTTTCTGCCTGGGCTTTTGATATGATTCCCGACCAGTCGCCCCTTCTCACGAGAGCATCGTATTCGATTATGCGGCTTTTCTCTTTATTGAAAGAGGCAGGGATATAGATTATTGCGAATAGAGCGACGAGGGCTATGGTTATTAGTTGTCCGTTGTCCGTTGTCCGTTGTCCGATTTTCATTTTTGGCGTTAGGGTAAGGAGGGGGAGGAGGGAGGTGAAGGCTGCAATTATGAAGAGAAGGGTAGGATATACCTCTGGCACACGGTAATAATTGATGCCAAAAAGCAAACGGCTCAGGGGATATTGTTCAAGCCAAAGCGTGTGTATCTCCCATACGATGACAAATGCTGTTGACAGAGCTATCGCAATAGCCAATGGCTGTCTACGCAAAATACCTACTGCTATGATATAGACAACAGCGATAGGTCCTGCAAGCCAGTAGAGGATCGCAAAACCTATGATGGTGATTATGGTGTCTATGAGTAGAGATGATTGTCTGCGGAGTGAGTCTAACAAAATGAATAATGACGTTAGCACCATTGCCACGGCGTAAGAGAAAAGCACGTTCTCATCTCCCATTGCCCCTACATAAAGTATGGAGGGAATGGCAGCCAAGGCGTATAACGACTCTGATATCTCACACTTCCTGCAAGCCAAGCCTAAAAATATCTGCGATATGGTGAGTGTCAAGGCTGCCATAAGTGCTCCATAGAGCGGCACATAATAAAACTGCACGATAAATTCCGAGACATAGTCTGCCATTCCACCAGGGACGGCAATGCTGTTTAGAAAATATCCGCGTGTGAAGAGGAACAGCTGGTATTGTTCTTGATACAGAAGATATTGCGGACACCTTAGCCACAGGAATAGAAATATTCCTATGAAAAGCGCTAAGGAGAATAAGCATCTAATGATGATTTTTTGAGTCATATTTATTGGGAGAGTTATTTCACTTTTGTGGGGATTCGTTCGTCAGAGAGGATGGCATCGACAGCTTCACGGCTGTTGAAGTCTACCTTACTTTTTGTGAAGTCGGGTGTGTTGAATGAGTAAAGCGATTCCCCATAATATTCCAATGGATTTTTCTGTGGCAGGAGGAATGGCTTGGAGAAACGACCGTTGTCATCCATTGCCGTGAGATACAGATTGGAATAAAGACCGTCGCTACGCCGGGATGTGAAGACCACCCAACGGCTGTTGTCGCTCCAGTTGTGGAAACTGTCGGCATCGTCGCTGTTGATTTCATCTGCCGGGCGTGCCTCGCCAGTGGCAGTGTCGAGCAGCCATTGGTCAGCCTCCTTATGCCATATGCTGAAATATCCGTAATCATTGAGGGTGAAGAGGATATGCTTACCGTCATAGGAAGGTCGTGGCCATGTCACACTCTTCCCTTGTGCCACTGCATTAAAGATGGTGTCTACTTGAGAACCAAAACGACCGGTTGCCTCATCAAAGGCGATGCGGCATAGGTTGTATTGCTCATCTTTATATTCAAGAGGATAGCTCTTTTGCTGGCAGGTGGTGAAATAGAGCCATTTCCCATCCGGAGAGAATGACGGAGTGTTTTCCGACCAAGTTTTGGAACTGAGGAGAGAGGCAGTGAGAATCTCATTCTTATCAGTGTCGTAGACAAGCACATCGGAGGAGAGGTCAAACACTTCGAGACGTTTCTGTCCGGATATGTGAAAACCTTGTCGCGTTTGGTTGGTGGAGAATGCGCAGTAACGACCAGACGGATGCCAGTAGGGATAAACCATTGAGCCTCCAAGTTCATCGTTGTTGGCTTTTAGCCAAGTGCATTCTCCGTCTTTCTGTACCATCGTCGCTCCATGTTCACCACGCACATGAAACACAAATTCCTTCGGATTGGTGCGGTTGGATGTATGGCAATTGTAGCATTGTCCATCGGTCATGGTGTTCTCAATAATCGGAAACTCGTCAAAATTGGAAAGGTCTCGCTGATAGATACCCATCTTGCTGTAGACCTCATATCCCGGGGCTATGCGGCGATAAGTGAGTCCCCATTCATCAAGTGGATAAGTGCTTATGTTTATTGAGAAGTCGTTATATTGCAGCCATTTGCCTGATATCTTTGCGCATACGCTGACGGTCAGTGTGCCTCCAATGTTCTCCTCAGTCAGTTTGTGCCATTTGTCGTTGTTGAAGTCTGCGAATTTGCCGTTTGCATGGATTTCTCCACCTTTCGAACCTTTTATGGTGACGTCGACGCGCTCCACGTTGCCGTTGTCGTCAGTCACGGCAAAATTGAGCGGGGCAATTCCGGCGGGAATGGTCACGCCTGTGTAATCCGGGAAAATTGGTGGCTGGACATCAACCTTCTTGACATTGCTGGGAGAATTGCCGCAGGCTGTCAATACTAACAAGATTATTATTATGAGATTATTCTTCATTCGGAGTTGAGGTTTTAATCATCATGAGAAATCATGAGAAATCGTGATGAATCATGAGAAATCTTGAGATTTATTCTGAGGACACAAGGTAATAATAGAGTGTGTGTCGGAAAGACTCTATGCGGGCGGGGTCTTTTGATGTCCAGGCTTGTGCAAAATTGCGAAGTAATTCCTCCACACCCGGTTGCACAGCCCCTTTCGGAATTTGCTGCCCGCTTTTCATCGACATGAAAGCCATGGCCTGTTGTGCAAGCGGTGGATTATAGGTTGGTTGTGACTCTGCCACGACACCCATATATTGCACAAACTTGTTAAGGTCTCGCTGCAGCAATGGGTAGACCACAAGATATTGCTTAGCAAGATTGTTGTTGGGGTCTTTGAGGAAAAGCTGACCGAAAGTCTTGTCGAGCTCTCCCTCGCTGAACATGTATTCCTCATCCACCATTCTTGCCCGAAGGTGTCCGTATAATGGATGGTTGTCAATCCCTGCCGGGTCTTTGATGAGTGCAAGGTTGCGTTGAGCCCATTTCCGATAGAAAAGTGTGTTCTCAAGAATGTGCAGATATTTCTCTGCCAAGGCGTACTCACCTCGAATCATGGCAGTCTCCGCCATGCGGCGCATTGCACGGCTGCTTTTATTGTAGTTGGGGATAGCCTCCATCCCTTCGAAATAGAAACGTTGCGCACTGTTGACCATTCCAAGTTGGAATAAGGTCTCGCCGGTGGTCCAAGAGGAGAGTGGTTCCTTTACAAATGGGGGAATCAATCCTTCGGCACCGTGTTGGAAATATGCAAATGCACGGCTGTCGAGTTGTCCGGTCATTCCTAACGCCAGGTTGGTGGCACATACACTCATCGGGAGGTCGGGGTTGTGTTTGTCTGAATATCTGAGGATTTCTTCCCAATCATTTGCCCTGACAAGATAATCGTAGTTGATTAGCTGGTAGGTGATTTTGTCGTATGATTTTGGAAAGAGGATAATAACTGCTGCCACTTCGGCTATAATTATCACAGGAATTGCCAGTCTCTGAGTGATTTTAGACGTTGCGATTGCTGCAATGGGGACTATAAGGCATAATGCTTCTACAATTATCTGTCCTGTGCTGAGGGTGTCGGGAGTAAGAAGATACCCTATGCCTATCATTTGATAGGAGAGGGGATAGAAGACAAATGACGCCCAAATGCAGACATTGGCGATGAGCCATGCAATTGATATAAGCGAGAAGACAATCTTATTTCCTATTGATGATGAGGTTCGGATGCAGTAATAGGCTATTGCAAGCAAAGTGAAAAGTATGGTTATAGGACCCACCATCCAGTAGAGAATAGGGGTGGCAATCAGTATTGTCAGATAGAATCTCTTGCATGAAATAAGCATTACGGCTGCGGTCATGGCAAACAATAGTGCAACCACGAATGCCATCAATACATTCGCATTTCCCAAATATAGCCATAAGGCAATCAATGGAATCAGAGATAGGACGAACCTTGTGTATTTGGAGGAGGAGGGAGCAAATCTTTTGGTTAGTTGGTAGGTGAGGAGCAGGACGCACAGCAATAAAAAGGTGATGATTGCCGCCCCAATCCAATAATTATTAAAGAATTGGGTAAGGAATTCTCCGATGTAGGTTGCGATGCCGGCAGGACGAGCTGCCAGACCCATAAAGTAAGTGTCTGTAGTCTGGAAAAGTTGGAATTGCTCGCGGTAGCTTAGTGCCGCACGATAAGGGAAAGCCCAAAACCAATAGGCGATGGCGGCTAAGATAGCGGAGGCTGCAGCAAGGATACAGCAGCGTCTATTCGGGATTGCCATAGCGTTGTTGAAGTAGGGTGTAGGCAGTGCCGGAGCCGAGACTGCGCATGATGTCGTGAATCTGATTGAGATAATGCTGGTTGAAGTTACTGAGGGAGTCAGAGAGGGAATTTGCATAGACGGTGTCTCCCTGCTCGCGGAGGTATTTGATGTGCTGGCTTTGGTTCCAATGCACACGGTCGCGGTCTTCTTTCAGCTCTTTCCACGATTGAAGTGCCTCGTTCTGGGGTGTGCCGTGTCCACTTGATGTGCTGTCAATCACAACGGTTATCTCTCCCGGTTCAGTAACGATTAGCAAATCCTGGGTGCCATAGCGCACACGCTTGTCCATAGTGATGCGGGCAAGAAACTCACCTTTGCGTCCACGGAATTCGAATCTGCCATTCTCTATGACTGTGGAGTCAACGCCGATGCTGTCTTCTATCGTTGGTGAGCCGTAAGGCACCAAAAACACTCTTTGTCCGTTAAGTCGTGATTGGGTGGTGGACCCTTTGATTATATACTCATCATTGTCCTTGCCACAGGAGAAAACTCCAACGCAGACCAACACGAGCATAAGATATAAAAATTTTCTCATATGGATTTTTTTGAAAATGGGGATGCACATAATAAACGTGCATCCCCATATAGATATTGCTATCAGAATTAAGATATTGCTATCAGAGATTATTTACCGAACGACCACCATGTGCACTCGCTCCAACCACCGGTTCCAGCAGGCGCATAGATAAGCACCATAGCGTCTGTACCGAGGTAACCGATTTCGAAGGCTGTTGGCTGTGATCCTCCGGTGTTGATGGCGAACGGCCAAAGGATTGAACCCTCTGAGGTATTCAAAGTGCCAATGCTGAAAGTGTCAGGATTTGGAGTCATGTCGGTAGAGAATGAACCTTGACGGATTTGCTTGCCATCCTGGTCGAATACAGTGATAGATGCCTCATCCTCATCGAATACCATCTTGGAGGCGTTGTATGTGTCACCTACAAAGTCGCTATAAAGACCACCTGCGTGATCAGTCTGGCTGCTGAACTTGTCAGCGCAGTCACCATCTTCAGTTCCGCAGCCCCACCAAGCACCGTTGATTGCTCCTGTGCCATCCTGTGAGCCAGCGCAATAACCAGCGTTGCCCCATACTGCACCACCGTTCACTTCAGTGGCTTTCCAGTGCCAGTCATGTGATGAAAGTATACCGGGGGCATCGTCATCGCTCATGAATGACCACCATGTGCACTCGCTCCAGCCGCCTGTGCCATCTGCTGCATAGAGAAGCACCATTCTGCCGGCATCAAGATAGCCTACGTCGAAGCTTGTGGGCTGACTGCCACCGGTATTGATTGCAAACGGCCAAAGGATTGCTCCCTCGGAAGTCTCAAGTGTGCCGCGTGTAAACTTGTCGGCATTGGTGATCTCGTTATTGTCATAATCCCTTATGGCGAATGAGCCGGTGTTGATCTTCACTCCCTCATTGCTGTAGGCAGTAAGAGAACCATCCTCATTAAATTCCATGTATGAGAGAGCATAGCATTCACCCTTGATCTCATCATACCTGTCGCCGGCATGGCTAGACTGTCCGCTGAATTTGTCTCCACAGTCACCGTCCTCAACACCGCAGCCCCACCAGGCTCCGTTGATGTCAAGACCGCCTTCCTGCTCGCCGGCAAGATAACCACCATTACCCCATACGGCACCACCGTTGGTGTTGGTTGGCATCCATTTCCATTTCTTGACACCGGCATTGGAAACAAGTATTTTCACTGCCGGGTCAAGAGCCTGGGCTACGTTCATGGTGAACTGCTTCTCAGCCACTACGTCGTTGCCGTCTGGATCGATATATTCAAAGTAGATGGTCTGCTGTGGATCGCTGCCGCGTGAGGGCATGTAGTAGACGATACCGCTGGAGCGTCCATAAGACAATACTTTCTTCTCACCATTCTTTATGTAATAGACGGTCACGGCAGCTACACTTGGGAAATTATACTCGATGTAGTTACCCATGTCAGATGGAGTGTAGGTGGTATTACCGTCGCTGTCGGTAGTGGCATCATATTGTCCGAAGGTCGCCCCATTCAAGAGGGTTTCCGGAGTCTGTTCTTTGGTGACGAAATCACCTTCTGCCTTTAGCGGGTCGCATGATGTGAACACAACGCCTGCCAATGCAAATATCAATAGTTGTTTTTTCATTTCGATTTTAGATTAATTGGATTAGTAAACAGGTGTTGACGCCATGTTCCAATCGCTTGCGTCAGTGCCCCAGCCGGCATTCTGCTTCAGCACCTCCGGATCGTTCACGATATTGATCTGTCCTGGAGGAATCGGCAAGAAACCATTGGTGGCAGCATAACGCTGAGCCCATGAGGAAGAAGCGTGTTTCATAGTGGTCCAACGGCCGGTATAGTTTACTGCTGAGCCGTTCTGCGCCTCAAGTGCGTTTGCTGCAAGACAGTTGACGCCACCATCGATGCCCGACCAGCGGCGCAGGTCGTTGAAGCGGATACCCTCACCATAAAGCTCCCAACGGCGCTCGTTCTGGATGTTGGTCCATGAATACGATGTTGTTGCCACTCCAGCACGAGTCTGAACCCTATTCATCATGGCTGCATCGCCGGTAAGCTCGGTGTGCATCAGCATCACGTCGGCAAGACGCAGAAGGATGATGTCGTTGAAATGGTCACCCTGGAATGAGTTGCCGTTGGTGTTGGAGGCTGTTGAGTATTTCACGCGATATACACCCCACCATGTGTAGGCGTTTGTGTGGTCGCTCCATGAAGACTCTGAGCAGGTCACTGCAATCCATTTCTTGTTGTACATACCAGTCTCTTCAGAGCAGGATGTGGTGTATGCGAAGTGTTGGAGTTCCTCATCGCAGTTAAGCACTGTAGCTTTCTTGCGAGGGTCAGAATCAGACCAAGCCTTTACAGAATTCATGTTGAAGACACCCTGGCCCCATCCCTGTCCGAAGGGAAGAGTCTCAGGACCGCCGTTCTCATAGCCATCACCATCAGCATCGCAACGTAGACCGTTGTAAAGGGATGTCATATTGGTGAAGCCCATACCGATTGTGCCGTTCCATGTTGCGATGTTGGAGAACTGCACCTGGAAGAGCTGCTCCTTGTTGCCGTTGCCTGCCCAATATTTGCCTGCCTCTGCAAGATCTTTTGTGTAGGCATAGTCGGGAGCGGTGAGTTCATTGGTGTATTGCCATAGCTGACGGTAGTCGGAGATAAGCTCAGCACCAGAGTTGTTGATGCAATCCTCAAGATAGCTCACCACCTGGGCTTTTGTGAGATTACTGCTCACGCCTTCCTGCTCAGGTAACTCAACTTCTGCGAGATTTGCCGATGCAAGCTCGCCAGCCTTGTTGTAGAAGCCCTGATAGAACATATAGGCGCGGGCAAGATAACCCTCAGCTGTGCCTTTCATGGCATGTCCGTCTCCCCAGGTTGTTGCCCCGTGGGTCATAAGGTTGGCTGCAGACACAAAGTCGGCGAGGATGTGGGGATAAATCACGTCCTTGGCGCTCTGCTGTGGACATGGATCGGGAGCTGCTGCTGCCCAGTAAGCCGGTATATCACCCCAGAACTGGGTGCCCCAAAGGTAGAAGAGACCGCGCATAAAGTAAGCCTCGCCAAGAAGCTGGTTGCGGGTTGTCTCGTTGCCGGTCCAGTCGAATGCATCAACTGAATAGATGATGGCGTTGGCACGGGCGATACCCACGTATGTGCAGTGCCAGGCTGTGCTGTAAAGCTCATCCTTGTTGCTCATGAGGTGACCGATTGCGTGAGCCTCGATGTCACCGGTGCCACCACCGCCGTTAGCGTCGTCAGACATGATGTCCCATACAAACCATGGGGTCTGCAACGGGTCGTTACAGAATTGGTTCATCACTCCGTAGAGTGCCGCCAACTCCTTGTTGAGGTCAGCAGCGGCTGCTGGATAGTTGCCGGTGTTCGCCTCTGTATAGTTGCTGGAGTCAAGGAAGTCCTCACATGAGGTGAGCGAGAGCATTCCTATTGTCGCTGCTATTAAAAGATTCTTTTTCATATGTTGAGATGGTTTCTCGAATGTTTATATTAGTATTTGATAGTGACACCAATCACGAAAGAACGTGCTGAAGGATAGAGACCTGTGTCGATTCCGCGTGCCCAGCTGTTGTCTGTGCCACCGTTTGAACCGATTTCTGGGTCTACACCTCTATATTTGGTGATTGTGCAGAGATTCTGGAGCTGTGCGTAGAATCGGAGCTGCTGGAAAGGACTGTTCTTCCAAAGATAAGTGAAGTCGTAGCCAAGGGTTATGTTCTGTAGCTTAAAGTAATCGGCGTTCTGCATATAGTATGTAGATATCCACTGGTTGTTTTCACTGCCTACTACGAGACGCGGCACTGTGTTGCTGGTGCCTTCACCATGCCAGCGGTTTAGGATTTCTGTTGTGTAGTTGAGATACTGGTTTGCGAGGAGGGCGGTGCGGTAGCACTGCATGGCCTGCATTCCAAATGCGCCTGAACCGGCTGCGCTGAAGTCAAGGCCTTTCCAATTGAAACCAAGGTTGATACCGAGAGTCCAGTCAGGATTCGGGTCACCAATCTCATGGCGGTCACCGTCGAGCGTGATCACACCGTCACCATTGTAGTCATCCCAGATGAAGTCGCCCGGCTGTGCTGTCGACAACACTGCCTGACCGGCTGCGCGGGCTGCATCAATCTGCTCCTGGGTCTGCCAGATGCCGCTGTGGCTCATGCCGCTGAAGTAGCCGATTGGGTGACCTTCCTCAACGAGTGATACATATGAGGAGTTCTGGAAGAGTGCGCTGCTCACGTCGTCACCGAGTTTGCCGGAAGATGTGGCAAGGCGGGTCACGGTATTCTTGTTATATGCAGCGTTGACATTTACGTGGTAGTTGAAATCACCACCGATGTTGTCGTTCCAGCTGAGGGCGAGCTCAACGCCGGTGTTCTTCACGTCACCACCGTTGATCATGGCAGCCTCCTCATATCCGAAGATATCGTTGAGAGGTGCCTGCACGAGCCAGTCTTTCGTTTTCTTGATATACCAGTCGAAGGTTACGCCCAAGCGGCTATGGAGGAAACGGGAGTCAAAACCGAGGTCCCACTGCTCTGATGTCTCCCAAGTGATGTCTTCATTAGGCACGTTCTTGGCGTAGGCACCGCTCACATATTTACCCTGCACTGTCTCAAGCAGATTACTGCTGAACTTGTAGCCGTAGTCGGCATAGCTTGTCGGTGAGAAACCGATGTTGGAGAGGTAATAGAAGTTGTCGATCTGGCAGTTACCATTCTGGCCCCAGCTTGCGCGGATCTTGAAGAAATCCACTGCGCCGATAAGGCTCTCCATGAAGCTTTCGTTGGTGATTACCCAACCTGCCGATACTGAAGGATAGGTGTGCCAGCGATGACCACGTGCGAAGTTGCTTGAACCGTCGCGACGTACGATAGCTGTGAGAAGATATCTTTCATCGAAGTTATAGTTGATACGACCGAAGAAGGAAGCGATATTGCCCTGCTTAGGATTGTCGTAGCCACTGTGTCCTGTCATGCTCTCGCCCTCAAAGTTTGAAGGAATGGTGTAGTCCCAACCGTTGAGCACGAGTGAGTTGAGGTTATCAAGTGATGAGCTGAAAGCCATCTCCATGCCTGTTGACCAGTTTGACTGCTCGATTGACTGACCGATGAGGACGTCGATGTTGTTCTTTCCAAAAGTAGGAAGCACGTAAGAGATGGTGTTCTCAATTGAGAGACTCGAGCTCTGATAAGCGTTCTGAGAGAGTGTGTAGTTGCCACTCGCTGAAGTGGAGCTTGCAGAGTAAGGAGTGCTTGTTGCGCGGTAGTTGCTTGCGCTGTAGCCCGTGTTGATCTGTCCGCGATATTTGAGGTTCTTGATAGGCTCTACAATCCAATAGAAAGTTGCGCCTACGCCGAACTCGCGGTTGCGGTTCAATGAACTGTACATACCGTTGAGGAAGCCCTCATATGGGTTGTTGAAGATCATTGAGCTCCAACCGCTGCCATTGTCGGTGTAGTTGGTGGTGGTGCCGTCCTCATTGAATGCAGGCACGAGCGGTGAGTTTGAATAAACCGGCTGCATGATGTTCCAATAGCCGTTACCCTCAGCGAGGTCATGGCTCGAATGGTACCAGTAAGACAGATTCTCACCTAAAGTGATTATGCTGTGGCTGTCGTTTTTAAGGAGGATGTGCTCGGAATTGATGCGGCCGCCATAGCGCTTGTAGTCTGAGGCGTTCTTGCCGCCGAGGATACCTTCCTGGTCGGAGTAGTTGACTGAGATAGAGAACTTGCTTCGCTCAGAGCCCCCGGCGAGTGTGATCGCGTGGCTGTGCTGGAAAGCATTCTTGTTGCGGTAAACGTTAAACCAGTCCTCACCTTGCCATCCGGCGTTCACCTTGTCAAGGATTGACTGTGGCACGAGTGATGCCCAGTTGGTTGATGTGCCATAGGTGTTGAAGTTGGTCTCGTTGATCACCTGCATATATTGCTGTGCGTTGAGCACGCCCGGCTCACGGTAGGGGTTTGACCAACCTACGAATCCATCATAGGTGAGCGATACCTTACCTTCCTTGCCTTGCTTTGTCGTAACGAGGATTACACCATTGGCAGCACGCGCACCGTAGATGGCTGCGGAAGCGGCGTCTTTCAATACGTCGATGCTCTCGATGTCATTAGGGTTGATGCCGTTAAGACCATCGTTGGCTGTTCCGGATACGATGCCGTCAATAACCAAGAGAGGAGATGACTCACCGATGGTGCCCATACCACGGATGTTTACCTTAAAGCCTTTACCCGGCTGAGTGGATGATTGGGTAATCTGCATACCCGGAGCGTTCGACTGCAACGCTGTGAGGGCGTTGCTTGTGTTCATCTGTGCGATCTCATCACCCTTCACCTGCAATGTTGCACCGGTGACGAGTTTCTTTTTCTGTACGCCATAGCCCACGACAACGAGCTCGTCGAGGTTTTCGTTGTTTTCCTGAAGCTGAACGTTGATTACTGGATTGTTGCCTACTTCGATTTCAGAGGCGATGTAGCCTACGTAGCTCACCACGAGGGTCTCGCCAGGGCGTGCCTCGAGGCTGTAGTTTCCGTCGATGTCGGTCATGGTGCCTCTTTGGGTACCTTTCACCATAACACTTGCGCCGATAAGCGGCTCTCCAGCGTTGTCTGTGACAACACCATGGATGCGGCTTTCAGTCTGTGTTGCCTGCGGAGCCCCCCCCGTAACAGGTTGAGGAACAGCAGAGTAAGCACATGGCGCACTGAAAGCAAGGGCTGCCAAGGCAGCTCCTGACAAGAGCAATGCTTGTTTCTTGTTTGGGTTCATAGATGTTCTTATATGGTTAACATTATCGTTTTCCATGTGAAAATTTTGGAATGGTATGTGGGTCAAGAATAAATCTCTGGGTCCTCTTGGTCAAATATGGCAATCCATGACTTAATTGTTTGGATGGTATGTCTTTAACAAGAGGGAACTATAAGGTGAATTTTTACATAATAATAATGGTTGCTTGTTAACAGATGCAAAATTAGCGCGAAAGAAAGTGTCAAACTAATACCATTTTGTCAAATATTGATACAAATTCATTCTTAGGGAAATATGAGTTTAGCATGGATATTCAACTGAAAACCAAACGCAATTGGTTTTTGGTTAGGGATAAGTCTGAAAACGTAGCAAATTTAGCAATAAATTGTAATTTAAAAAAATTTAATGAAAAATTCTTGACAAAAATATGCAGAATTCTGTTGCATCTTGAGGAACCATGTTGCATAATGAAAATATTGGACATTCTGAAGGGAGAAGATAGATAAAATAATGACATAAAAAATTGATTGTCGTCCCGACAACCAATCTTCTGTTAACCTTAAAATCTAATACCATGAAAAACTCACCGCAAAATTAATAATTTATTTTGAA
>CAZRUR010000026.1:0-4806 GCA_964603335.1 uncultured Sangeribacter sp.
TTAATAATTTTGTTAATAAAAATTTGTTAATTAAAAAAATTTGGTTTTCAGTTCCTGTTGTTTGTTTGGCGGGTCGGGACCTGTGAGGTGTGACCCAGTATGGCGAGTGGCGCCTGCAGACTACGATAAGGTTGCAGTCATCATTAAAACTCCGCAAAAGTAGAAAAATTTTTCAGATAATGCAAGTTTTTATAAAAAAATTTTAAAAAAATTATAAGTGAAGCAAAAACCGAAGTAAAACCCCACCCCGGCCCTCCCCGCAGGGGGAGGGTGGCTACGCAGCTCCTCTGCGCTTCTCTGCTCACTCTGCGCGAGGTTTGGGGTCGTTTTATCCAAGGGCGATGCGCATGTTGCCGCATATGAGTGAGACAGACATCCCCAATGCGTTAAATGCCCTTGTGATGGTGCTGAGTGTCGGATTATGTCCACATTCAATCCTGCTGACCTGGGCCTTCTTCACGCCCATGATCTCTGCCAACTGATCCTGGGTCATGTTCTTAGACTGACGCGCCTTCTTGATTGCCTCCCCGACATTATATGCCTGGATAGCCTCCTTCACTTCCGCCTCATATGCATCACGCTCGGGGGTTCCTATAACTCCAAGGTAACGATTCTTCAACTCCTCAAATGTTGTAACTTCCATCTGTGCCATAACCTATTTCCTTTCTTTGCTTTCAAAATATTCCTTTCGTATAGCTTGCGCTCTCTTTATTTCGCTTGTCGGTGTCTTCTTGGTTTTCTTTATGAGTCCGTGCGTGGCGACAACAAGTGTTTCTTCATCTTTGTCCCAGAATGCAAACAAGCGATACTTTACGTTGTTGTAGATGGTGCGAAACTCCCAAATGTCAGTATCGCCGAGTTTATCGAATAATTCTGGATCTCTGACACCTCCGGCAACTTTGTCAATATTGAAGAATATCTTGCGTACCACTGCCGGGGTGAGTCCATTAATGAAGTCATCAGCCTCTTTAAGAGTGACGAGTTTAAAAAGTGGCTTGTCCATATGATACGTTTTTATCTTCCTGCAAAGTTACAAAACAATCTACATATATAGAAACATTCATTCAATTATTTTGTTTTCCTAACGCAACGAGGAGAGTTTTTTTCAAGAGGAGAGTTTTTTAAGAGGAGTTTGTGAGAGGGATGGTGGGAGATGCGTAGCCACCATTTCACTCTGCGCTTCTCTGCTCACTCTGCGCGGGGTTTGGGCCACGCGGCTCTGGTTTTCCTCGCGCAGAGGCCGCAGAGGGTGCGCGGAGGGATTTGCTACGCGATTATTCGGATGGGATTTTGCCGTTTTCAAAAAATTTATTAATTTAGTGGCAAAATTCAAAAAAATTTCCCAATGAGCAACATCAACCATGAGGTGTTTATAAACCTGATGACCGACTTCGGATTCAAACGGATGTTCGGTTCAAAAAAACGCAAGCATATATTGATCAGGTTTCTCAACATCCTCTTTGAAAAAGATGGAATAACGATTGACGACGTGGATTTCCAAGATAAGGAAATTCTCCCGTCAGGCAGTGAAGGCAAAAAGATTGTGTATGATATATATTGCACTACTCCTAAGGATAAGGAGCACATTATCTTAGAGATGCAGCAGATATATCATGACTTTTTTGAGAACCGCACAGTGCTTTACGCAATCAAGGCACTCGCAGACCAACCGAAGAAAGGAGGGGACTATGAGATGAGTCCTGTGTATTCAATCTTTCTTGTGGATTTCCATTTCCCTCATATGACAAGACGGGGCATTCATGACGTTGGCCTTTATGACAGGAACACGCATGAACCCTATTCTAATCTGTTGAGATTATTGTTCATCCACTTGTCAACCGCCAAGAAGAACTGGGAAGATTGCAAAACCAAGTATGACAAAATGTTGTTTATAATCAAAAATATGCATAAGATGGATAAGAAATCAAAACCATATCTGAGTGGGGAGTTTGAGGATATGTTCCGGGAGGCTGAGGTGAGCAGTATGGCTGCGGAGGATGTCGTGGCATATAGTGAGTCACGCCAAAAATATGAGGACATCCTGGCTGGTTTCCGTTATGCTGAGCGCACCTCATACGCCGAGGGAAGAGCCGAGGGAAGAGCCGAGGGAAAGGCTGAGGGAAAGGCTGAAGGCATGGAGATTGCCGCCAGAAGACTGATGGAGCAGGGAATGTCCGCGGATTTCATAAAGTCAATAACCGGCCTCACCCCCGCTGACCTCAATTAAGAATTCATCAGGAGCAATTAAGCTATAAAACCACACAGAAAAGCGTAATATTCAGAGCCGATAGTCAAAATTCAAAAAACATTCCCAATGAGCAACATCAACCATGAGGTGTTTATAAACCTGATGACCGACTTCGGATTCAAACGGATGTTCGGTTCAAAAAAACGCAAGCATATATTGATCAGGTTTCTCAACATCCTCTTTGAAAAAGATGGAATAACGATTGACGACGTGGATTTCCAAGATAAGGAAATTCTCCCGTCAGGCAGTGAAGGCAAAAAGATTGTGTATGATATATATTGCACTACTCCTAAGGATAAGGAGCACATTATCTTAGAGATGCAGCAGATATATCATGACTTTTTTGAGAACCGCACAGTGCTTTACGCAATCAAGGCACTCGCAGACCAACCGAAGAAAGGAGGGGACTATGAGATGAGTCCTGTGTATTCAATCTTTCTTGTGGATTTCCATTTCCCTCATATGACAAGACGGGGCATTCATGACGTTGGCCTTTATGACAGGAACACGCATGAACCCTATTCTAATCTGTTGAGATTATTGTTCATCCACTTGTCAACCGCCAAGAAGAACTGGGAAGATTGCAAAACCAAGTATGACAAAATGTTGTTTATAATCAAAAATATGCATAAGATGGATAAGAAATCAAAACCATATCTGAGTGGGGAGTTTGAGGATATGTTCCGGGAGGCTGAGGTGAGCAGTATGGCTGCGGAGGATGTCGTGGCATATAGTGAGTCACGCCAAAAATATGAGGACATCCTGGCTGGTTTCCGTTATGCTGAGCGCACCTCATACGCCGAGGGAAGAGCCGAGGGAAGAGCCGAGGGAAAGGCTGAGGGAAAGGCTGAAGGCATGGAGATTGCCGCCAGAAGACTGATGGAGCAGGGAATGTCCGCGGATTTCATAAAGTCAATAACCGGCCTCACCCCCGCTGACCTCAATTAAGAATTCATCAGGAGCAATTAAGAATTCATCAGGAACTGGTCATATAATATTTTAAATGATAGTCCGTAATGTGATGGCAAATACATTCTTAATGGCAACGTTGAGATTGATGAGGGATTCTTCTCGACCGAAGTCCCTGAAGACGAGAAGGATGAAGATCCCAAGCGTGGTGCCGGAAGCCAGTCCAAGAGCAGGGTGCATAACAGCAACATAGCGACCCTTAGGTGCTAATACGGACTATCATGAAAATTTAAAAAAAATTATAAGTGAAGCAAAAACCGAAGTAAAACCCCACCCCGACGACCCGGGACCCCACCCCGGCCCTCCCCGCAGGGGGAGGGCGGCTACGCAGTTCCTCTGCGCTTCTCTGCTCACTCTGCGCGGGGTTTGGGCCACGCGGCTCTGGTTTTCCTCGCGCAGAGGCCGCAGAGGGTGCGCGGAGGGATTTGCTACGCGATTATTCGGATGGGATTTTGCCGTTTTCAAAAACATTATTAATTTAGTGGCAAAATTCATGGAAGTTACAAACCGAATGGGTTTTGGACTTGTGTGAGGGCGAAGCCCGATGGACCCAAGGCAGCCCGTTAAACTCACCTGAATCATTATGACTGACAGCCACAACAGTAAAGATGATTTTGAACACAAATACACACGGCGCAGCCGTCACCAAGATTACTATGCCCCTGCCATATATCACATAATCATCAGGAAGCACCCATCCGCCCCTTCGTTTGGCACCCTGACCGGAGACCCTCGCGTAGCTCCCGGCAATCCAGGTTCGGCTTCAATTGCAAGATCCCCCCTCGGCAAGATTGTCGAAAAGGAAGTATATGATTTCAGATATGTTCATCCTGACATACAGCCATTGCAATTTATTGTAATGCCGGATCATGTGCACATGCTGTTTAGAGTGACCCGACGGCTTCCCAAGCATATCGGGTTATACATCAACAAAATGAAGGCTTCTATTAAGAAGAGATGGGTTGACAAGAAAGCAAAGGCAAATCCGGGACAAATAATTTGCAATGAGGAAATATTTGAGGAGAACTACACTGACCGAATAATTCATGCCAAGCGAAGCCTTGATGCCGTATATCAATACATTAGGGAGAACCCTCACCGGCTTGCCATCAGGAAATTGCATCCCGAATTCTTTTGCAGGGTAAGGTGTCTTAAGATAGGAGAGGAAGAATTCCAGGCATATGGGAATGCCCTGCTGTTGAGGAATCCGTTTAAGCGACAGGTCATTGTGCACCGGAAAGACACTTCTGAAGAATTCAAGAGACTGAAAGATGAATGCATTGATGAGGTCATGAAGGGCGGAGTGCTTGTCTCGCCTTTCATCTCACCACGGGAAAAGGAAGTTTTTGAGGAGGCTATCAGAAATAAGGGGCGATTCATTTATGTGCAGAAAGAACCCTTCAGGGAGCGGTATAAGCCTTCCGGAAGGGAGTTTGGGCTTTGCTGTGAGGGGAGATTGCTGATTGTTGTGCCGGCGAAGCCATTTGAGAATATGACAACAAGGGAGATCTTTCTGAAGATGAATACGATTTCAGAGCGCATATGCGAAGGGGATTTCAAGATCTGAAATTCGGGCTGCGCCAGTTTGG
>CAZRUR010000026.1:4906-20283 GCA_964603335.1 uncultured Sangeribacter sp.
GAGCGCATATGCGAAGGGGATTTCAAGATCTGAAATTCGGGCTGCGCCAGTTTGGATTCGGGCTGCGCCAGTTTGGATTCGGGCTGCGCCAGTTTGGCTTCGGGCTGCGCCAGTTTGGCTTCGGGCTGCGCCCTCACACAGATCAAAACCCATTCGGATTGTTGCTTCTGAGAACTAATCCGAATGGGTTTTGGACTTGTGTAAGGGCGAAGCCCTTGGGATTGTTGCTTCTGAGAACTAATCCGAATGGGTTTTGGACTTGTGTAAGGGCGAAGCCCTTGGGATTGTTGCTTCTGAGAACTAATCCGAATGGGTTTTGGACTTGTGTGAGGGCGAAGCCCTTAGGATTGTTGCTTCTGAGAATTAATCCGCTAATATGACTGATTCTGTTAAGAAGCCACCAAAAACGGAGACTCTTTGCAGAGCCTCCGTTTGGATTTTTAGGTCAGCGCAATTTAACCGCGGATGAACTTCCTGGTTACTTGCGGATGAACTTCCTGGTTACTTGCGGATGAACTTCCTGCCGTTCTGGATGAGGATGCCCTTGGCGTTGGCGTCTACGCGTACACCGAGAGTGTTGTAGATAGGAGCGTTCTCGTCAAGCTCAGCAGCCACAGCCTGCACACCAGACTCGTTATCTGAAGTAACTACGACAGTCTTCTCAGCTACGTCGTCAGTTGCGGCGCAATAGAGAGATACATTGGGGATATCCTTCTCTGGTTCACCAGGAACGAATACGAAACCGCAGGTGTTCATCTTGGAGCCAGTAGCGAAGCAGTAGTAGTCTATAGCTTCAGCATATACAGGGAACATCAGGACACCAGTACCATTGCCAGCGGAAGCAGCCTCTGAATTCTGAGTCTCGATGCGGATAGGCCATGAGAGCTGTGTGCCACCGAATGTGTATTTCTCCATTTCAGCAGACTCAAGGTCGGCATAGCCCATATCGTCGGCGGGAAGAGTGTAGACGATGCTTGGGATGTCAGGATAGTCAGAGCTCTGAAGATCCATACCGAGAGTATAGGCGATAAGTTCCATACCGCTCACGAAGTTGCCCTCATATGCATAGAAAGGCTTGTTGGAGGAAATCTTAGAAACCACGATCAACCAACCGTCAGCCTTGACCTCGAAATGATACTGCACACCGCCCTTAGTAGGATCTGTGCCGAGTGTAACGGCAGTTGCATTTACCTCACCGCCGATACCTGTTACGAGGTCGATAGTCTGGCCATTGACTATGATTTGCTTGAATCCGTTGAATGCAGGATTCTGAGAAGAAGTCACTCCCTCATTTGCCCAGTACATGGAAACGTTGTCAGTTGCAACGAGAAGGGTATTGTCAGCGAATGTTGGAGCAGCGGACACACCAAGAGCCTCAGCATCCATGAAGCCCACCTCGATCTGTGCTGAGGCACCGAAAGCTGCCATAAGAGCGGCTGCGAAAAGTAAATTTTTCTTCATTGTGAAAAGAAATTAAAGGTTATTATATTAGGTTATCGATTGCTGATGCCATCCCTGAAAACAAGGATAGCATCAGCAGATTTTTCTATGTTACTTGCTACCGTCGAAATCAAAGAAGTAAGTCACTTTCTTTCTTCCTTCGGTCACAGTCTTTTTGTAGCTCATTGTGCAGGCCCAGTCAAAGGTTATGGTGCCTGTAAATGTTGATCCGATGCCATTTGAAGACACCTCGTTGTAGAATCTGTAGGCACGAGACTGCTTAAGGATATTGGCAGCACAAGTTCCACCGATCTCATCGTAGCCATTGCATGTCAAAGTCAGGGTGCAGGCATAATACTCCTCGGGAGCGGCAGCATATTTGCTGACAGTCAGGGTGCCGGGATAAGTGCCCATCACAGCACCATCCTCATTGGTGACAGTCCAGGTTCCGGTGTAAGTGCCGGCAGTTTCCTCCACCACGTTGACGGGATCTCCTGTATAGGGTATCTCATCATCCTTACTGCATGCAGTGAATGCCACCAGGAAAAGTGCGAATATAAGATTTATATAATTTTTCATGTTTATATTTTACTTTTGGAATGATTAATATCCGGGGTTCTGGTCATCAGCAGAGATAGACTCGTTGTTGTTAATCTCATCCTGAGGAATTGGCCTGTACCACTTGGTCTCACCCTTGCCGTTTTGCATCTGCGACACGCTTGAGATGCTGCGGGCGAACTCAATATTATATCTCACAAGCTGCTTTGTTCTGCGAAGGTCGAAGAAACGGGTGCGCTCGGCATACATCTCGCGAGCACGCTCGTCGAGCACGAGGTCAAGAGGAGTTGCAGTGTAAGAAGAATTCGTGACATACGGCGCAGTATAGTCAGAGAATGAGTTGAGCTTGGCAAGACCGGCACGCATGCGCACATCATTGAGTTTTTCGAGTGAGGCGCTTGTATTGTCGGCAAGGAGGTAAGCCTCAGCAGCCACAAGATACATCTCACTGACATGATGCACCGGAATGTTACGGTAGCAGTTGCCGCTCGTCACAATGTCAGAGTTGGGATCGTCAAACTTGCGTACAATCAGACCACCGGCGCTGGCATTCTTAAGGAGATCCTCCATTGGGTCAATAGTCTCCATAGCAGCCAAAGAGCCGTCTGTGTTAAATTTCCAGCGATATACAGTCTCGCCACTGACAATGGCAGCAAACGGCTCGTTGATGCCGTATGCACCTGTCTCAAATTTCTTAGTCTGGTTTTGCTTGGTTGCGAGATCAGCCTCAACCTCAGCTGCAGTATAATACTCAGGATAGTAGATGCATGCAATAGGTTTTTTGGCAAGCTCATCTGCAGTGCAATTGTAGTATGCAAGATAACCTTCAGTGCCCCATGACATTGCATTTCCACTTGCATCCAACGGAGCGTTATAGAGAGTAGTCATGAATGTGGTGAAGAAGCGGCTGTCACCTTTCTCCCACAATGAAAGAGACTTCAGAGAGGTGTTGTTGGTGCCTCCGGAGCTTGTGCCCTTCTGACCAACAACCACGCAGTTGCCGTAATAACCCATGTAGTTATACATAAGGGAGTGTCCGCCACTCTTCACATCACCGGGATAAGAATCGCGCTGATACATTACAGAGAAGATTTCCTCCGGGTTTGATGCCTGTTTGTCGAAATTCCACTTGTCGTCGAAGTTTTGGGTGAGCTGCACACCGTTGATAGCTTTCTCAGCCCATTCAGCAGCCTTAGTGAACGCAGACTTGTCGTTGACAGTGTAGGTTCCGTTTACCTCATTAGTCATAGTAGTGTTGCAGTCCCAACCTTTAGCAAGATAGAACTTGGCAAGGAGGGCAGCTACAGCCTGCTTGCTGGCAACACCGGTATGGTCGGTAGCAGGGAGCTTGGAGTCAGAGTAAAGCGACTCAAGATCAGCGATAACGGTGTCGTAGATCTCCGACACAGCCACGCGTGGGTAATCGCGGCTCGCATCCTGGATATACCAGTCGATATAAGGCACAGCACCAAACATCTGGGTCAGATAATAGTATGCTGTAGACCTCATGAAGATACCCTCGGCCTCAAGTTGGGAGCCTTCATCCGCATAGTGGATAAGGGCATTTGAATACTGCACAATCTTGTAGCAGTTGGTATAATAGCTTGTGACGTTGCCGTCGGTTGGAGTGAGGATGAATGTGGAGTAAGTTCCGTCGTCACCACCTCTGGGATTTATGTAGAGGTCACCAGCCTGGTCGTGCAGGTCAATGACGGTCACAATACTTTTCAGGGAGTTGTAAACCGTGGCGCGCAGTTGGCTCGGGTCTTTGCTGAAATATTCGTCTGCATTCTGATTTGCTGAAGATGGGTTGTCAGCATCCAGGAAATCACTGCAGCTTGTGAGAGGCATTGCAGCAACAGAGGCCAATAGTATGAATTTATATAATTTCATTATTGTGTCCTTTTAAAGATTAGAATTGAATACTTGCGCCAATCTGATAAGAGATTGTGCTTGGACCGTCGTTCTTAAGCTCGGCTGTCATCCATTCCGGATCGAAACCTTTATACTTTGTGAAGACGAACGGGTTAGTGACAGTGAAATAAAGTCTTGCCGACTTACATCCGATATATTTGAGGAGGTCGTTGTTGAATGTATAGCCAAGAGTAATATATTTCACTTTCGCGTAGCTTGCATTCACAATACCTTGGGCATGACCCTGATAGTAGGCAGCGGATTTGCCAAGACCATAGCTTGAGCCATTGCTTACATATGGGTTCTCACCATAATATGTATAGGTCTGGTAGGTCGGGTTGATCAAGGTGCCGTCATCGCGGATGCCGTCAACGTCAACAAGCGCACCCTGCGGGATATAGAAATCACGCATGAGTTTATTCAGGCCACGGTCGTTGTAAGTGCAATAATAAGAGCCCTGATAGCTGCGGTCGCCCATGAACGGAGAGAACACCTGGCCACCGATGCGCGCATAAATATTGAATGAGAAGTCGATCATACCCCACTTTTTGGGGAGAGTATAGGTCATGTTTGAGGTCAGAGACCCAACAAACTTAGGCTGTGAGCTTACAACCACACGGTCTTCCTCGGGAGTCCACTCGCCGTCGCCATTGACGTCGCGGATAATAGGCTGACCCTCAGCGAGGCCATAGACAGTAAAGTAGTAATCAGCAGCCACAACTTTCTCGCCAGGGGTGAAGCCGTTGTCTATAGCACACTGGTGGTTAGGCACTGTCATGAGTTTGTCGCTCACTACACCTTCATATATATATGAGTAAACGTTGTTGTAGGGACTACCCACGAATAGGTTGCCGGTAGCCTTTGAGCCGTTGAGCACCTGGTCGGATGAGCCGTTAATCTCAAGCACCTTGTTGTCGTTGTGAGAGAATGTCAGAGTAGTGTTCCACTCAAAGGTTCTGTTTGTGATGTTGAGTGTGGTAAGTGAGACCTCTATACCCTGGTTGCGCACGCTACCAACATTGGTAGTCATGCTTCCGCCACCTGTCTCGAGAGGGAGATCCACTGTATAGAGAAGGTCTTTGGATTTCTTGTTATACCATTCGATGCTACCATTGATACGGTTGTTGAGGAAACCGAAGTCAAGACCGATGTTGAACTCGTTAGACTTTTCCCAACGGAGGTCGGCATTGACGATGCTGCCGGGATAGTAGCCGTTGAGATATGTGCCGTCGATTGGGTAGAACACCGGGCCGGAGATTCCGACGATAGTGGCATAGTTGTCGATGCCGGCATTGTTACCGGTGACACCGTAGCTTGCACGGATCTTCAGGTTGTTGAGCCAAGTCTTCTGGAGGAATTCCTCCTCGGCAATGTTCCAGCCAACAGCGATTGATGGGAAGCTACCCCACTTGTGTCCTTTGGCGAACTTTGAACTGCCATCCCAACGCACGGTGCCGGTGAGGTAATACTTGCCACGGTAATCATAGTTGAGACGAAGTGCATAGGAGATCATTGAGTTCTCTGTGTAGGAAGATGATGTACCTTCTGATGCCTTAGAGCTTTGTACTGGAGTACCGGAACCCACGTTCCACCAGTCGGTGTTTTCCATCACGTCGGTGGTGTTCATATAGTAACGCTCAGTCGCGCTTTTCTCCATAGAGAAGAGGCCCATAAAATTCACTGAGTGGTCTTCAGCAAACGTACGGTTGAAATTAACCATATTGTCCCACACCCAGCTGAAGTTTGTGTAGTTTTGAATATATGAAGAGTTCCAACCCTCGCTGTTTGGGTCAGCGCCACCATATGTGTAGCCCGTGTCAGGATCGATATATCCGGTGAAGCTTGATTCACGATAGTTGGTGTAAGATGGTGAGAAAGTTGTCTTCACATTGAGACCCTTAATGATGTCGAGTTGCAGCCAAACGTTGCCGAGAGCACGGTATGTGCGCTTCTCTTTCTTGTAGTCCTGCATCCTATAGAGGGCGCTCACCTGGTCGGAGAACTGGTTGCCGTCAGTGCCAAGAGTGTTCTTGTTGCCCGGATAACGGATAATGTTGCCATCCTCGTCATAAGGCACCATGAAAGGATTCATCTTGTAGGCATCAGCGATGGCAGAGTCGTAGGCATATCCATTGTCGATGCGGGAAAGATTTGCTGTGAATCCAGCACTGATCACCTTGTTGATGCGAGCGTCAACAGAGCCTTTGAACGAATAATTCTTTGACTCATCACCGGAGTAGATGCCTTCCTCCTCATTGTAGCCGAGACCGAAATGATAGTTTGCAGTCTCGCTGGCACCGCTCACGCCGACATAGTGGTTCTGTTGATGACCATCCTGTGTCACAAGGTTAGGCCAATCGTAAGTGTTGCCACTGGCGATCATATCCCTGAGCACGAATCCCTGGCTGAGGTCGGTGGCAGAGTAAGAGAGATAAGCCTGTCCGATATTTGCCAGCTGACCGATACCCATGATAGGCTGAGCCTCAGTGTACGACGGGTCGATCACCGGGGCAATGAACTTCTGAATACGGAAGCGGGCGAACTGAGTGCCATCCATATAGTCCGGCTGGCGGGCTACCCTATTGATACCGTAATATCCATCATAGGTGACAGTTGCCTTAGTTCCCTTCTTTACATTTGTGCCGCCCTTTGTAGTCACGATGATGACGCCGGCAGTGGCGCGCGAACCATAGATGGCAGTTGAGGATGCATCCTTCAGCACGTCGATACGCTCGATATCCTGTGGGTTGAGGAAGTCGATGTCACTGCACATCACTCCGTCAACCACATATAGAGGCTTTGTGTCGGAGTTGATAGAAGACTTACCACGAATCTCGACATCGAAACCGCCGTTGGCACGGCCGGTGCTCTTGGTGATGTTGACACCCGGAGCTGAACCCTGGAGAGCCTCGATGACAGAGGGAGTACCCTTGGCAGTTACGTTCTCAGAATTGACAGAGGAGATGGCGCCGGTGAGGTCGCTCTTTTTCATTTTGCCGTAACCGACAACGACGAGCTCCTCGAGAGCCTGGGAGTCTTCGCCCATAGTGACGTCGATCTTGGTGCGACCTTTCACCTCAATTGTCTGTGATGCATAACCCACGTAGGAGAAGATGAGTTTGCCTTTTGAGGGGACACCCTTGAGAGCATAGTTGCCGTCAATGTCAGTTGCCATACCGTTGTTGCTGCCGGCTACCATAACGGTGACGCCGATCAGAGGCTCGCCTGTGCCGTCGGTAACCTTTCCGGAGACGTCGATGGTCTGCGCGAAAGCGGGCACCGTCATCAACAGAGCGGCCAGGGTCAGGAGCATCTTCCTTATATAAGAAAGGAGTGGGCCTGACTGATTAACTCGTTTTGATGTTGGTAAAAAGTTAGTCATGGTTAATTCATATTGTTTTTGTTTGTTTACTGATGCTCGAGAGCGGGTGTGTGGCAGAAAGCCGACAACACCGGATGCAAAGTTAGGTAAATTTTCATAATAAAAAAATTTAAAATTGATTTTTTTGTTTAAAATTAGACGATTTTTGACGTTTTAGTTAATTTTATTGTTGAGTAATGTTGATTGTCGGTTCGTAATTGCCGCAAATTGCCAAATTGCTGCATTGTAATTTGTTCTTTTGCTAAAAGAACTGAGTAGGCACGTGAAATGTTGTCAATTTTATTAAAAATTGCTATATTTGCGCCAAAATTAACGAAAAACCTATTTCCATGAAAAAATTTACTTTTTTTAAGATTTTCGCACTCCTTTTAGGGATTCAGGGCGGCGTTTGCGCCAATGCCGCAGATCCCGCAGAGGAGGCCTGGAACAAAACCTATCAAGAGGTGGAGGCTCTCATCAAGGCCCCGGCATTCCCCGACAAGGACTACAACATCCTTGACTATGGCACAAAGTCGGACACCCAGGGTTATCTCTACACCGAGCTCATCAACAGCACCATCCGGAAATGTCATGACAACGGCGGCGGCCGCGTCATCATCCCCGCCGGCGAATGGCTCACCGGACCGGTGACACTTCTGAGCAACGTCAACCTGTATCTCGAGGAGGGCGCCACCCTACTCTTCTCCGACGACCTGAGCCTATACCCCCTCGTGCGCACCCGTTGGGAAGGGATGGACTGCTACAACTATCAGCCGATGATCTATGCCTATGAGCAGGAGAACATAGCCATCACCGGCAAGGGAACGGTTGACGGCGGCGCAGATAATGACAACTGGTGGAAGATGTGTGGCGCACCGCGCTATGGCTGGAAAGAGGGTATAGTGTCGCAGAAAATAGGGCGTCCACTGCTCCAGGAATGGAACGAGAACGGCGTGTCTGTGGAGCAGCGCAAGCTCGGCGACGGCTACGGAATGCGTGTGCAGCTTATCAACCCGGTGAAATGCAAGAATATCCTTATTGAAGACGTGACCCTTCTGCGCTCACCGTTCTGGGTGATGCATCCGCTGCTGAGCGAGAACATCACCGTGAGGGGCGTGCATGTGCAGAACGATGGACCCAACGGCGACGGCTGCGACCCGGAGAGCTGCAAGAACGTGCTCATCGAGAGGTGTTATTTCGACACGGGCGATGACTGCATAGCCATCAAGAGCGGACGTAACCGCGACGGACGCACCCTTGGCATCCCCAGCGAGAACATCATCGTGCGCGACTGCTACATGAAGAACGGACATGGCGGCGTGGTGGTAGGCAGCGAGATCTCCGGCGGCTACAAGACCCTCTTCGTGGAGAACTGCAAGATGGACAGCCCGGACCTCGACCGCGTGATACGCATCAAGACCAACAGTTGCCGTGGCGGCGTGATTGAGGATATCTACGTGAGAAACGTGCAGGTGGGGCAATGCAAGGAGGCAGTGCTGAAGATAAACCTTGACTATGAGCCGAAAGAGGTGTGCGACCGCAGTTTCCCGCCGGTGGTGAGAAACGTGTATCTCGACAAGGTAGACTGCAACGCGAGCAAGTATGGCGTGATGATTGTGGGCCTTCCCGACAAATGTAACGTGTATGACGTGGAGGTCAAGGACTGCAACTTCAACGGCGTGAGCACCGACGGCAACAACATCACCGGCGAGGTGAGAGACATAACTTTCGACAACCTGAAAATCAACGGGAAGAAAATTGAAAATTGAAAATTGAAAATTAATTAGTCTGACATGAAGAAAACGATATTTTTAATGGGGGCGATGCTTCTTGGTGGGGCAGCCTTCGCACAGGAAGAGGTCCCGGCATTCCCCGGAGCCGAGGGTCACGGACGCTACGTGACCGGCGGCAGGGGTGGCAAGGTGATACACGTCACCACCCTTGAGGATGACACAAGCGGGAGCATCGAGGGCTCGCTGCGCTGGGCGCTCAAGCAGTCGGGAGCCAAGACCATCGTGTTTGACGTGGGCGGCTACATCGACCTGAAGGCACAGCTCAACGTGAGCTCCAACACCACCATCGCGGGGCAGACAGCCCCGAGTCCCGGCATCACACTCCGCTACTACACCCTCTATTTCGGCAACTGCGACAACGTGATTGTACGCTTCATCCGCTCACGCCGCTCGCAGGTGAAGGATGTGAACGACGGCGCCGACGCCACATGGGGTCGCCGCAAGAACAACATCATCATCGACCACTGCTCCTTCTCGTGGAGCATCGACGAGGTGGCATCCTTCTACGACAACTGCAATTTCACCCTTCAGTGGTGCACCATCGCGGAGGGACTCGCCAATCCGGGACACAGCAAGGGAGCGCACAGCTATGGCGGCATCTGGGGCGGTAAGGAGGCATCCTTTCACCATAACTTCATAGCCCACGTGCAGAACCGTGCGCCACGCTTCAACGGTGCCCGCTATGAATGGACCACTTGGGACAAGGAGAAATATGAGAACACCGTAGACGCAGAGCGCGTTGACTTCCGCAATAACCTCCTATACAACTGGGGTAACGGCAACGGCAGCTACGGCGGTCCCGGCGGCGGATACATCAACATCGTCAACAACTACTACAAGGCAGGTCCCGGCACGAAAAACAAGACCCGCGTGACGCAGATTTCAGTGGGCAGCAGTAGCAACTCCACCAACACCAACCTGTTGGGACTTGCGAGCCGCTATTATATCGAGGGCAACTACGTTACAGCCGCCTCCACACCGAAGAACTACGACTGGGCAGGAGTGACCATCGACAGCGGGTTGACCAAAATCGACGGAGAGACCTATATCCCCGACACCACACACTGGTATGGCAGCAAGGTGACGTATGTGAAAGACAGTCAGGACCGTGACTGCGTGAAGCTGAAACTCGATGAGCCTATCGACGGGGGCGTGATCACCACCCAATCGGCGGAGACTGTATATAATAAGGTGATGGAGTATGCGGGAGCGTCGCTCTATCGCGATGCAGTCGACGTGCGCTATATGGAGGAGACTGCAACCAGCACCGTCACCTATCACGGCACCGAGGCATACGTGGACAGCGACGGCACAGTCTACCCGACCTCCAGCACCGAGGGTATCCTTGACTTCATCAACGACCCCGAGGGCACTGAGAATCCGAACACAGCCAGTTTCCCGGTGATGGCGTCTTCGGCTCGTCCCGCTGACTACGACACAGACGGCGACGGCATGTCAGACGCCTTCGAGATTGCCAACGGTCTTGACCCGAACAATGCCGACGACGGCGGTCTCTATACCCTCGACGCAAAGGGTTATTACACGAATCTTGAGGTGTATATCAACTCGCTTGTGGAGGAGATTATGAAGGGGGGCAACGCCGACGCTATCGATGCCGTGGATGAGTATTATCCAGAGTGTGTGTATGTATCTGGCATTAAGGCAGTTTCCGCACAAAGTGGAGACGTGGTGAGGATAGAGTATTATGACCTGAACGGGATTCGTCTGAGTGAGCCGGCAGAGGGAATCTCCATCCGCCGCATCGTCTATGCTGACGGCAGCGCCGACACCGACAAAGTTATAAAATTATGATTAGGAGATTTTTAGCAGCAGGGATGATGCTGATGGCATTGGGGGCGATGGCTCAGGATGCTGTGTTGCCGGCGTTTCCGGGGGCTGAGGGCTTCGGGGCGGTCACCACGACGGGTGGTCGCGGCGGCAAGGTGTATCACGTCACCACCCTCGACGACACCAGCGACGAGGGCAGTTTCCGTTGGGCGTGCAAGCAGTCGGGTACCAGGACCATCGTGTTTGATGTCTCCGGCACAATCCACCTTAAATCAGAGCTTAAGCTCAACTCAGGCAACGTCACCATCGCGGGACAGACGGCACCCGGCGACGGCATCTGCGTCGCTGACTATCCGTTTGTAATCAGTGCCCCGAACGTCATCATCCGCTTTATGCGCTTCCGACTCGGCAACGAGGCGCTTAAAACCAACCCATCGGCACATGAGGGTGACGGACTCGGCGGCATGGACAGCAAGAACATCGTGATCGACCACTGCTCCGTGAGCTGGAGCATCGACGAGTGCCTCTCGGTGTATGGCTCGCACGACATCACGGTGCAATGGTGTATGATCACGCAGAGCCTTGTGAACTCCGGACACAGCAAGGGGGCACACGGCTATGGCGGCAACTGGGGCGGCGCCGGTGCGTCGTACCATCATAACCTGCTTGCGCACCATGGGTCGCGCACACCGCGCCTTGGCCCACGTCCCGGCACGCAGCTCGACGAGCGCATGGACCTGCGTAACAACGTGATATACAACTACGGCGGCAACGGCTGCTATGGCGGTGAGAACATGACAGTGAACATTGTCAACAACTACTACAAGCCTGGACCGGCAACCCCTACAGGAAATACCGGAAAGAGAATCGCAGCTCCCGGAATACGCACGGTTGACTACTGCAAGGAGTTGGACAAGACGAAGTCTGAATATCTGAACGCTACAGGGCTGGAACCAAAATCTTTCAGTATGACTGTCACCGAAAATGGAGACCCGATAATTCGAGTAGGGTTCAGAGAAGGTCGCACACAAATCTCATATGAGTATCCAATCGACCTTGAGACCAATACCTATCAGGTTGACAGTCTGACACTCAAGGCATATTGGAACAGTTGGGGAGTGTCGCTCCACAAGTGGGGACACTACTACCTTGACGGCAACTACAACTCCCTTTATGAGGAAGTCAACGAAGACAACTGGACATATGGACTCTGGAACCAGATCTCGTTTGGCTCCTCATGCGACTATGTCAACCCGACAGAGGAGCAGATCCATGCGCTGACACCGATGGAGTTTGTAGCCACCACAACCCATTCAGCAGAAGATGCTTATGAGCGCGTGTTGGCATATGCCGGTGCGTCGCTGAGACGCGATGTCTACGACGCGATGATGGTTGCCGACACACGCGACGGCGTGGCAAGCTGCAAGGTTGACGGCATCGGCGAGGGTTTCATCAACTCGCAGGATGAGGTGGTGTATGCCGACGGAAGCACCGGATTCCCGGTGCTGAACGCCACGGAGGCACCGGCCGACAGCGACGGTGACGGCATGCCTGACGAATATGAGCTCGCCAACGGTCTTGACCCTCTGAATGAGGAGGATGGCGCGGCAGTGGCAGCGAATGGTTACACGAATCTGGAGAACTATATCAACGGCATTGTGGCGCACATCGTTGAGGCTGGTAATGCCGGCGGTGTGCTGCTGGAGGGTAGCCAGGAGTTCGTGAATGGCGAGACCGGCAGTGATTCAATCCACCTCGACAACAACGACAACACTGACAACATTGACAACCGCACCTACAACCTGATGGGCGTAGAGGTGAAAGGAGAGTTGATGCCCGGCATCTACATCCGCAACGGCAAGAAGTTCGTAGTGAGGTGAGACCCCACCCCGGCGACCCCACCCCGGCCCTCCCCGCAAGGGGAGGGTGGTTACTTTGCGTGCGATTTTTTGGGATGGATATTGCAGAGGATTCAAAAATTATTATTACCTTTGCAGCGTGAATCCCCAACCGACAACGGAAAACGGGAAACGGAAAACACGGACCGGTAGCTCAGCTGGATAGAGCAACAGCCTTCTAAGCTGTGGGTCTTGGGTTCGAATCCCAACCGGTTCACTGAAATCCCAACCGGTTCACTGAAAGGATTGCTGAAAAGCAATCCTTTCTTTTATTAAAAAAACTCTCACGCATTCTTCTACAGTAATTAATGTGAATTTAGATTGAGGATTCATAATCTTAAATAATGTTAAATTGTATACCAAATTGGTGCATTTATTGTTATATTTGCAGAAAAATTAAACAAGACAATCATGCAGGTAGTAACAGCAAGAGAATTTCGCTCAAATCAATCAAAGATTTTGACAGAAGCAAGACGCGGTCAATCGGTATTGCTCACTTCGCGAGTTGGCATATTCAAGATTGTTCCCATAACAAACGAAGATGCCATAGTGGAACGAGATATAAAAGCCTCGTTAGAGGAAGTAAAGGCTCATTTGGAGGGTAGAAAAGAACTGCCCAACGCCAGAGATATCGTATTCTAATGGAAATTAAAGCCACAAGTGTCTTTCAGAAGTGCGCAAAGCCATTGGCGAAGCGTTACCGCAGTTTCAAGGAGGATTACGACAACCTACTTGACGAATTGGGAAAGAATCCTAAAATAGGTACAGACTTAGGAGGGGGATACCGAAAGGTAAGGATGGCTATAGCAAGCAAGGGGAAAGGTAAATCTGGAGGAGCAAGAGTAATCACGCTTGACCTTTTGGAGCGCAACGGATGCATATATCTGATTTATATATACGACAAATCGGATGCGGATAGTGTCAATATTGATATCATTAAAAAATTTATATCTGAAATAGATTTATAGGCAATCCGCACGCAAAGGAGCAAAGATCGCAAAGGATTTTTTTCTTTGCGATCTTTGCTTCTTTGCGTGAGGTCAGAGGGGTGGGAGGCGGCGGGGGAAGGCGCGGAGGGGGAGCGTGGCGGCGAAGATAGTGGCGGTCAGGGAGTCGAGGGTCTCGGTTTTTCGCTCGCTCCAGAAGTCGGCGGCAGCCGGGAGCGTCACCGCCAACCAGCCGTGGAGGATGCTCGCCGTGAGGTATTCGCGAGCGAGAGCGGCGATTTTCGCCGCGTCGCTCTTCGTCACCCCCTTCGTGGTCAGCACTATCTTATCGCCACGGCACCGCATGGAGCCTATCTCGCCCAAGGCGGCTGCCACCTCTGCAATGGCAAGTGTGAGCAGCGACTCCACACGGCAGAGGTTGCCGGACTCGCAGATGTCGTAGGTCTGGTGGAGGGTGTGGGGCGTCTCCTTACCCTCGCTCACGTCGGCGATGACGTAAGCGAGGTTGGCGATGTCGTGGAGAAGGTCGGGGAGCGAGATTACATTATTCATTTTCATTGCTGTTGCGGGTTGGTCGGGAGCGTTTGCTTACAGCCTCGGCGATAATCTTGAGACTTAGATCGGCGAGAGTGGCGTATTCGGAAGCGTCTTGCTTGTCGGTGATGGTAAACCAATCGTAGACCGCCATACTGACGAGATACTGGTGGGCTGCCGCCGCCATAGTGTTGACGGTGGAGGTGTTGTAGTTGGAGGGCATCACCAGCGACAAGTCGAGCGATGTCTCCAGGGAGATGAGCGTGTTGTTGGCGGTTGTGTACTCGAGGTCGAGGTATTCGCTGAGCTTCATCTTGAGGTTGGCGAACGCCGTGGAGATGCTGCGAAGCACCTGGTTGGCGTTTTCCTCGTCGTCGTTAGCCTGCATATTTGCCACCTGCTCGTGGTTGCTGCCAGTGTTGCGGCTCTTGCCGGTAAGATATGTCTTGTTCTGCACGTCATAGACAATCTCGGAGATGTTGAGTTTGATATCGATTGTTTTCATAATAGTAAGCCCCAGCCCCCTAGAAACCCCACCCCCTAAAGGGGGAGTGCTAAGCTGGGTAGGGGATATTGTTAGTTGTTAGTTGTTAATTGTTAATGTTAATTGTTATATAATCAGAAACTTTGGATTCCCCCTTTAGGGGGTAAGGGGGCTTCGGCGGGGTCTTCGGCGGTGGTAGAGGAGGCGGGAGGCGTCGCGGAGGAGGCGCGATGCCTCGGTGTCCCATTCGGCGGCGCGGTCGGGGAGCGTGATGGCAAACCAGGCGCGGGTCATGGCAGCCGCCACAAACGCCTTGAGGTCACCCTCCACGGAGGGTGTCAGGGAGTCGTCGAACGAGCCGCTCACCTCCAGTGTGAGCGCCATAGAGTCGTCGTCGATCACAAAGCCGGTGATAAACTCCTTCAGGGAGTCGGCGAGGGTGTTGCCGGCGTTGTGCCAATAGCGGTTGAGCAATGCTGCATCCTCATCAACAGTTGCTATACGGTCGGGGTCGGATGAGAGGTCGGCTGAGGGTGACTTTACGCCTGTATAGGCTGTGATTTTCGACAGATCAGCGTCTATTTCACCCCTTTTTATGTTAATATTTATAATTTTCATATAGAATTATTGATAATTTTAATAATAATTTATAACTTTGCT